>CAYJFP010000001.1:0-72988 GCA_964369415.1 uncultured Eubacteriales bacterium
AAGCTAAATTACTTAACATAATAAATTTATTTTTCTAATTTAGAACTGTAGTCTTCCCACACAAAAACCAACCATAAAATCGTCACTTTCACAGTTGGTTTTTAAGCTTTTAACTTCAATGAATACTTATTTTTTCAACCCCAATTTAAAACTACTCACCAGTATAGTAATCTACATCTTTATCTTTCTCAAAAAGAATATTTGTTTCCTTACCCCAAACACCAATTTTATTTGAATCCGGATAAATGCAAACGTCAATGTCGTTTACCGTATCAAAATCTATGTATATTAGGCTTTCAGTTTCAGAAGCGTTTGTCAGTTTATGTGCACCACCTTTGTCACATGAAAAAAACACAATATCACCTTTAGAAATTATTTTTTCACCCTCTGGTGTTTTAAGCACTCCACTACCGCTTATTATATAATAAACCTCTTCATTTTTTAAGTGATAATGATACGGAAATGCGGATTTTTTAGGCGGAATTTCATAAAATGACACTTTTAAATCTTTCGCTTCTCCCCTTTTTATAAACGCTCTTTCAGTGTAGTGATAATCCTCATGTTTAGCTTTACTTTCAGGCTTTAAATCATTGATATTGGCTATTTTTACTCCGCTCACTCAATCACTCCAATTTTTTATATTACAAGTCCTGCTTTAAATCTAAAGCAGGACTTAATTTAATTAATATAAGTTTTCAAGGTATTTTCCGTCAAGGACATCTCTTAAATAATCGCCGTATTGGTTCTTTTTATAAACTTCATAACGCTCTTCAAGCTCTTCTTTTGCTATCCATCCGTTTAAATATGCAATTTCTTCAAGACAAGCTATTTTTCTATGCTGGTGGGTTTCGATAGTCTTTACAAAATTTGTAGCCTCTACCAAACTCTCATGTGTTCCTGTATCAAGCCAAGTAAAACCTTGCCCTAATAGTTCAACATTAAGTTCACCTTTTTCAAGATAAATTCTATTAAGGTCGGTTATTTCATACTCACCTCTTGGAGAAGGTTTTAAATTTTTAGCGTATTCAACAACACTATTGTCATAATAATAAAGCCCCGTAACGCAGTAGTTCGACTTAGGCTCGCTTGGTTTTTCTTCTATAGAAATCGCCTTGCCCGTTTTGTCAAACTCAACTATTCCAAATCTTTCTGGATCATCCACATAATATCCAAAAACAGTTGCGCCTTTTTCTTGATTTGATGCTTTAACAAGCCTCTTTTTCAGTCCGTGACCTGCAAAGATATTGTCGCCTAAAATCATCGCAACGCTGTCGTCACCTATGAATTTTTCGCCTATTACAAAAGCTTGTGCAAGACCGTCAGGAGAAGCCTGAATCTCATATGAAAGGTTTATTCCAAACTGTTTTCCGTCTCCTAATAGCTCTTTAAACCTTGGAGTATCTTGTGGTGTAGATATTATCAAAATATCTCTAATACCACTGTTCATAAGCACTGATAAAGGGTAGTATATCATCGGCTTATCATAAATCGGAAGCAGTTGTTTAGATGTTACCATAGTAAGTGGATAAAGTCTTGTACCGGAACCTCCGGCTAGTATTATACCTTTCATTTACATTCTCCGTTCCGCCATTTGGCTAAAAATTTATTTATCTTCACTGTTATTATTTGTTTCTTCGCTATCATCTATCGAGGTAGTTGCGCTTGATTTCTTGTAATGCTTACTCTTTCCTTTTTTAGGCATGAACCTAAGTGCTAAAAGCACCACTAAAGCTAAAGCAGCCACACCTAAAATAATAAAGAATATAGTATTATCAGATGTATCGCCAGTCCTTGGCATCAAGGAATCCGCACTTACACTAAAAATCGAGGCCGAAAAAAACACTGTTAAAGTAAAAGCTAGCAAAGAAAATTTACTTATTAATCTTTTCATCATTCTAAACTCCTCATTTTACAAATTTTGTATTCAATAGTAAGATTATACAACATATTTATGCAAATATCCAGTATTTTTACAAAAATATCAATTTTTTATATAAAAAAATAGAACCTTTCACTTAAAAGGTTCTATTTTCACTCTTTTTGATTGTGTTTTGTCTATTACATGCAAATTTTAAGCCAATAATTTTCACACATAATCCTTATCAACATCATGAGTCCAGTTCGGTCTGTTATGTTGTATCCGTTTTCAATTTTTTTTGCACCCCAATAGCAAATATGTCTATCACACAAAATGCTGACTTCATTTTCACCATAATTTGAAATGCAGACGCTTTTTATCTTACTCTCCTTTGCGTATTTCGCATAAGCGGCTACTTTTTCATCGGGTTCTGCATTGCACATAAAAATAACTAAGTCTCTTTCATCAAGATGTTTAATGGTAAATCCTACTTCATCTAATCTATTAAAATAATCTACAGATTTTTCTAGACACCTTAAGTATCTTCCCAAAACTGCACAATAATGAACAAATTCTTCTGCACCTACTATTAATATCTTTCTTGAGGATATCATCATTCTTATGATTTCATTTAAAACTCTATCGTCCATAACATCTAGCGTTTTTACAATACACGAAGGTAGCTTACTCATAATCTTTGATTCAACCGTGCCATAATCTTCATTTTCAGTGGAAGTAGCCTCTTTTTGCAATGAAAACTTTAGCTCAGCAAATCCACTATAGCCTAGTTTCTTCGCTGTGCGCATGATGGCATTAGGCGAAACAAACATGTCTTTCGCCAACTTATGTATTGATGTATTATATATATTTTCTCTGTTTTCTTTTATAAACTTAACTATGCTCTCATCTGTATCGTTGAGCCTAAGTTCTTGTTTATAAACTCTCTCATCGAAATTCATACTCACATCCCATTTCTCAAAATCTACTACTCCACTGTCTTAATTGTAGATAATAGTTGAAAAATTGTCAATGTCAATATTGTAATAGTCCTATGTTGTTTCACAAATAAACTAACCTTTGTAGGATATATTAGATAAATCTAACTACGTTCACTACTGAAATACTGACGATTAGCACCAACATTCCAATAAAAATTTTATCCGATGCATGTGTAGAAAGCCTTGATGCAAGTTTTCTACCAAAAACTCCACCAACAACACCGCACGCCGCCATTATTATAAGTCCAATTACATCAAACTCGGGAACTGTGCCTGTAGAAATTGTAGAAATCAACGACGATGCCTGAGAAAACATTATTACATAAAGAGAGTTAAGCGCCGCTGTTTTTGAATCCATTGAAAAGAAATGGTATAGGACAACTAAATTAATCGGCCCTCCGCCTATTCCCAAAAAGCTGCCCGAAGCTCCTAGTAAAAAACCTATAATTATAGTAAGAAATGTACTGTTTACATTCGTGGACTTCACTTTATCTTTAAATATAACATAAAGACCCGAACCAACTGTTAAGACGGCAATTATCGCATTTTGAATAGCACTTAAGCCATTTGCACTTTCAAACAATGCATTGACATATGTAAAAATAGATTTTCCGGCTATACCTCCTACGACTGAACCCGCCGCAAGAATTGTGGAAATCTTAAAATCAAGTTTAATGGGCGATTTTCTCGACATTATCAGCGAAGTTGTACTCATTGAAAGAACTGTAATTCCTGAAAGAAAGCCTATTACAGCCGACGGCATACTAAACAAAATGTCAAAAGTCGGCTTGATTATAACCCCGCCGCCTATTCCGCTCATCGCCCCTAAAGTGGTGGCAAAAAAGCAAATCAGCCCCCAAAATATTTGTTCCATTAATTAAAACACGACCTTTCAAACCTGCTTTATTTATAGAATGACTAACGGCTAAAAGTGAAATGTGAAGGACTGATTAATCATCTAATTAAAGGTTACGCACCCATAGTCTTTCACCACTAGTTTTTAGCCTAACAAAAATTTAAGTATAAGATTATTAACCTTATACTTAAATTATCATTAACTATTTAATTATATCAAAAAATCATCTAAAGTGGAAGTGTTTATTTCACTAAAATCAAAGCTATCGAAGAAAACTTTTAGCTTTTTAGCTATTTTTTGGTTTCCACCTTCTGCGCCACTTTCTATGTTAAGAGCCATTATCGGGTCGTGTACACTCATTCTTAACAGGAACCAGCCGTCTATGCCGCTTTCATTAAAGCTTACTCTAATGCCTTCACGATTGTCGTCCGCTATGCTATATCCCTTTTCTTTGCAGTAATTTTCTAGCTTATCTAGCGCATCTTGACCGACTGTTTTAAAATCGTAAGCAGTTATTGGGAATCTTATTTCGTCTTCTTCTACAGGATGTTTTAAACTAGCTATCAAGCTATCTAAATATTTACCCTCTTTTTTAAGATTCGCCATTTTTATAATCAATTTAGTAATTAAATACGCTCCGTCATCAAGAAAATAATTTTCCTTCATCGCTGCGTGTCCACTTGTTTCTATCGCCAATGGACAGTTTATACCCTCATTAGTAAGCCTTATAGCTTCGTTGATTATATTTTTGTATCCTCTTTTAAACCTGTGGTGAACGCCTTTTAAATCCTCTTCTATATAGGTTTTAAGGCCTTGTGACGTGACGGAATCCGTGACTATCGTAGCGCCTTCATTCTCGCTTATGGCTATTGCACTCATTATCGCAATAAGAGAATTTCTGTTAATCTCTTCGCCGTTTTTGAACACCGCACCGCCTCTGTCAACATCGGTATCAAATATAACGCCTAAGTCGGCATTTGCCTTGACTGTAGCTTCTGAAATGCTCTTCATCGCCTTTTTGTCTTCGGGATTTGGCGCATGATTTGGGAACATTCCGTCTGGCTCTAAAAATTGGCTAGCGCTTACATCTGCACCAAGCACTTCGAGCACGTCTTTTGCATAAAACCCGCCAGCGCCGTTTCCAGCGTCTACTACTATTTTAAACCCTTTAAGCGGCAGGTCGTATTCATCACTGTTTACGCCTTTTTTAATCATTTCACGAAGAATACCCGAATACGTTTTCATGAAATCGAGCTTTTCTGATTTTCCGCCCACTAAATCTTCTGGCTGTTTTGCTTCCTGTGCATTTTTAAGAATAAAGCTGATGTCAGGTGAGTCTAGTCCACCGTTTTTAGTGAAAAATTTAAGACCGTTTCTATTAAATGGATGATGGCTTGCCGTGATTTGAACGGAGGCATCACAAGGAATATGTAGTGTCGCCATAAACAGTGACGGCGTCGAAGAAAGCCCTAAATCGTAAACTTTAGCCCCTTTTTTCACCATGGCATTTATCATCGCAGTTTTAATTCTATCTGCTGAAATTCTAGAATCATGACCTACCGCTATTTCTAAATCGCTTACTTTTTTGCCAGTGTTTTCTTCACACCATAAAAGGTATCCGTAGGCGATTCTTTCTACAACCTCATCGGTTAAGTCTATGTGCTGTCCCTCTACGCCTTCGCTTGCGACTCCTCTTACATCTGTTCCGCTTTTAAGTCTTAAATAATCCATAAATATGACCAATCATGTTTGCCTTATAAAACTGATGGCAACCATGCCTTTCTTTTATTTTCAATCTTTTTTAAAGTTCACATCCGCACGAGTCGTGGTCGTGGCAGTCTTCAATTTCGCCTACAATATAAGTCGGGTCTATGCCTTGTCTTTTGTAATAATCTGAAATCGCCGATTTTATAGCTTGCTCTGCAAGGACAGAACAGTGAACTTTTACAGCGGGAAGTCCGTCAAGAGCCTCCATAACCGCCTTATTTGTAAGTTTTAGGGCCTCGTCTATGGTTTTTCCTTTGATAAGTTCTGTCGCCATGCTGCTTGTGGCTATTGCCGCACCGCAGCCAAAAGTCATAAATGTGACGTCTTCAATCACATTCCCTTTTACCTTGATATACATTCTCATTATATCTCCGCATTTTGCGTTGCCGACTTCGCCTATTCCGTTTGCATCTTCTAATTCTCCGACATTTTTAGGATTTGCAAAATGCTCCATTACTTTTTTACTGTATGCCATAATATTAATACTCCATTTCTAATTTAACTCTTTTATTTTGCTCATTTTGTGAGTTTATATAGTATTCTGTTTCCGCCTGTCATTTCATCTTTTATTCTATCATATTCTGTCCAACCACTTTTAATATAAAAAGCATTTCCTCTTTCATTTGCATCAAAACATTCTAATTTAAGCTCTTTGTACTGTTTTAGCTTTTCAGGAATAATCTGGTCACAAAAATACTTAGCAGCACCTGTGCCATGAAATGGTATGTCTATCATTAAAAAATGCATTAATTCATCGTGCCATATCATCATCCCTATGAGCTTTTCGTCTTTTAATAAAACGCTCATGTTTTGAATATCGTTTAGCATGTCTTTATCACAAGAACCGCTGTTTATATACCAGTCAACTGCTTCGTCTCCTAAGTATTTTCTGGAAATTTTATCGGTTACATCTCTTGCTATTCTCAAAATCTCATCTTTATCAGCTGTTTCTGCTTTTCTTATTGTATAATTCATTTTGTTTTTCCATTCCCCAAAAAGACTTAAAGTTTATTCCAAAGTGGTGACATTTTTCTAAGATTGTTTACAATCTCTGGTAGCACTTCTACTATATAATCTATGTCTTCTTCTTTATTTTCATCTGAAAAACTAAGTCTTAAAGAGCCGTGGGCTATTTCGTGTTTCATTCCAAGTGCCAAAAGCACATGGCTTGGGTCGAGCGAGCCACTTGTACAGGCAGAACCCGATGAAGCGCTGATGCCTTTCATGTCAAGCATTAGTAAAAGAGCTTCACCCTCAATTCCTCTAAAACAAAAATTATAAGTTCCAGGTAGTCTTTTTTCCCTGTTTCCGTTTAGCTGACTTTTCTCTATTTTTAAAACCCCGTCTATTAGTCTATCGCCCATTTTTCTAAGCTTAAGGTCTTTTTCATCTATTTTAGAAACCGCTTTTTCTACTGCTTTTCCTAATGCAACTATATAAGGAACATTCTCAGTTCCGGCTCTTTTATTTCTCTCTTGCCCACCGCCTTCAAGGAAAGACGGCAGAATTATGCCTTTTCTAATATACAAAGCGCCTATTCCCTTAGGCGCATGAAGCTTGTGTCCGCTTAAAGAAAGCATGTCTATATTTTGCTTTTTAACGTCTATGTGTACTTGTCCGACAGCTTGAACCGCATCTGTATGGAAAGTTATCTTTCTTTCTTTGCAAATCAGTCCTATTTCATCTATCGGCTGAATCGTTCCTATTTCGTTGTTTGCATACATTATAGTAACAAGACCTGTTTTGTCGTTTATCGCTTCTACTAAATCAGAAGTTTTCACTATTCCATCTTCGTAAACGTCAAGATAAGTGACATCAAATCCCTCTTTTTCAAGCGTTTGACACACATGAAGCACCGCGTGGTGTTCTATCTTGCTTGTAATAATATGATTTTTACCTCTTTTAAGCATTGCCTTTGCCATAGATTTTATCGCCCAGTTGTTGCTCTCTGTTCCACAGCCTGTAAAATAAATTTCAGAAGCTTCACAGCCTAAAGCTTTTGCTAACTTCCTTCTAGCTTCACCTATCGCACTAGCAGCATTTACACCCTTTTCATAAAGGCTTGATGGGTTTCCGTATTCTGTCATGAAATATGGATACATTTCATCTAAAATATCTTTTAAAACTGCCGTTGTAGCAGCATTATCGGCATATACATGTTTTTCCATTGTTTATCGCTCCGTTTCTTATATATAAAAGCAAATAAAATTGCTCCAACAATAATATACACCAAAATGGTATACATTGCAAGATTTATTTTAAATCTTTCTTATTTTATACCAAAATTAATTACTTGTAAATAACATCTCATTATATTCTTTATTTTTTCACTGTATAATATATGTAATATAGACTAAATTATTAAATATATAACATCTCCACTTCTTTACAGCTTGACTTTAATGTATTTTAGGGGTAAAATTACTACGATAGGAAAATACCGTATTAATTTGATTTTATTGGCATGATGGCTTAGTGCCTTTATAAATATTATTTGATCGTATTAAAAAAATAACGGAGGTAAATTAATGGCAGATAAAAAAGTAAATAGTATAAAAAAGACTGCAGCTACAAGCGGAAAGCAAAAGGATCAAGTCCTTTCCGGAGGTAGTGGGTTTTTGTTTGAAAAAATAAAACCCGCTACACCTGTAGCTTCGTCTACTCCTTCTTCAAACTTAGAAGAACAGAAAAAACCAAAGAACAAACCAAATCCACAGCCTAAAAAACAGGCCGAACCTAAGAAACAGGCTGAACCTAAGAAACAAACCGAAAAAAAACAAGGTGAAAAACCTTTAAAAAACGCACCACAGCCCAAATCACTTCTTACAAAAGATTTTAAGCAAGCGGTGCAAAAAAAACCTTCTGGAAAACCCGGAGCTAAAAGACAAAATGCAAAAAGAGGCAAGCAAAAACCTTCTGTAAATATGTATTTTCTAGGCGGACTCAATGAAATTGGAAAAAATTTCACCGTAGTAGAATTTGGCAATGACATGATTATCGTTGACTGCGGACTTGCCTTTCCCGATGACGATATGCTCGGAATAGACCTTGTTATCCCCGACTTTACTTTTGTCGAAAACAACATGGACAAAATCAAGGGAATTGTCATAACTCACGGACACGAAGATCACATAGGCGCAATGCCGTATCTTCTAAAAAAAATTAAGGCTCCAGTCTACGGAACACCGCTTACAATGGGACTTTTACAAGTTAAGCTTAAAGAACACAATTTACACAACTTTGTTAAGCTAAATCCTTTAAATGCGGGCTCTAAAATTAAACTTGGCAGTTTTGATATTGAAATGATAAGAGTGAACCACTCTATCGCAGATGCAGTCGCACTTTCGATAAAATCTCCAGCTGGAAACATTATTCACACAGGAGACTTTAAAATTGACTTTACTCCTTCACAAGGCGAGATGATAGACCTTGCAAGATTTGCCGAACTTGGCAAAGAGGGAGTTTTAGCACTTTTAGCCGACTCGACAAATGCCGAAAGACCAGGATACACTCTTACAGAAGAAAAGGTAAAAGACACGCTTGACATGCTATTTTCTAAAGCCGAGAAAAAGCGAATGATTATAGCGACTTTTGCTTCAAACGTAAGCCGTGTTCAGCAGATAATAGACTGCGCTGTAAAGCACAAGAGAAAGGTTGCACTTTCTGGAAGAAGCATGCTTAATGTGGTTCAAATTGCCTCTGAACTTGGATATTTAAACGTTCCAGAGGGCTTATTTGTCGACCTTTCAATAATCAACAGATATAAAAACGAAAATATAGTACTAATCACTACCGGAAGCCAAGGCGAGCCTATGGCGGCACTTTCAAGAATGGCGTTTTCAGAGCATAGACAAGTCGAAGTCGGCGTAAACGACTTTATTATTCTATCTGCAAAGCCTATCCCTGGAAACGAAAAAACAGTCGGTGCCGTAGTAAATGAACTGCTTAAAAAAGGCTGCGAAGTCGTATATGAATCAATGTATGATGTTCATGTTTCGGGCCATGCTTGCCAAGAAGAATTAAAACTTCTTCAATCTTTGGTTAAGCCAAAATACTTCATCCCAGTTCACGGAGAGCAAAAACATTTAAGAAAACATGCTAAACTTGCTATGGAACTTGGAATGCCTAAAGAAAATATTTTTATTCCTGATGTAGGAAAAGGAATCGAACTTAACGAAAACTTTATTAAACCAACAAAAGATGTTCCGGCAGGAGAAATTTTGGTAGACGGAATAGGTGTCGGAGACGTTGGAAGCATAGTTTTAAGAGACAGAAAACTTCTTTCAGAAGACGGACTAATAATTGCGGTTTGCTCTATAGATTCTCAAACAAGGCATATTGTCTCAGGTCCTGACATAGTCTCAAGAGGATTTGTATATGTAAGAGAATCCGAGGAGTTAATGGATGTTGTCAAAAAACTTGCTTATCAGGCACTTGAAAGCTGTGCTGACGAAGGCATTAGAGAGTGGAGCGCTATAAAATCAAGAATGAAAGATTCTATATCTAAATTCATTTATCAAAAAACGAGAAGAAGTCCTATGATTCTTCCCATAATTATGCAAGTTTAGTAACCAAGAGGAGGTAGAAGTGTGAAAGGAAAATTGTGGACAGCATCACCGATTATATATCTTGCGGTCATCTCGATGTTTGGAATCAGCTTTTTTAGCTATGGTGTCAACACGCTTTTCTTTATTGTCGGCCTTAGTATCTCTACTGTTTTCGCTCTTTCTCTTTTATTTTTACGATTACAGTTTTGGTTTCATGTAAAAGAGGCAATGAGAACGGCTAGAGGGGTTCTTTCTGCTGAAAACGAGAAGTATCTTGAAGAATTTTCACTTCCTACGGTAGTCGCAGGCTTAGAAGGCGATATTATTTGGGCAAGTAAGTCCTTTTGTGATACTGTAAATGATTCAATAAGTCCACTTGGAGACAGCGTTCAAAAATATATTTTCCCAAAAACAATAAAGCAGATTTTGGGAGAGCACGGAGCTAATATCAAAAGAAATGACAAGCAGTATACAGTCCATATTGTTAAAACCGAAAAATCTTATGTCATTTATTTTGTCGATGACACCTATTTAAAGGACACTTTAAAGGAATACACAGATAAAAAGGTGGTTATCTCTCTTATCAGTTTTGACAATAAACAAGAACTTTTAAGATATGCAAGCGGTGGTGAAGAATCGAGGATAACATCTGAAGTCGAAACCATTTTAAGAGAGTGGTCTCATGAGATGGGCGGATTCATGCGTATGCTTTCAGGCGGAAGATACATGATGATAACCGATGAAAGCCATATAGATTTAGCTAAATCAAATAGATTTAATGTTCTAGATAAAATACGAACTGTAAAGGGTTCTGGAGAACTTACCGCCACTATTTCAGTAGGTATAGGAAGACAAGCCACCACTGTTTTAGAGAGTGAAAACCATGCAAAACAAGCGCTTGAAATGGCACTTGGTCGTGGTGGCGATCAGGTTGCCATAATGAATAAAAGTGGAAATTACGATTTTTTTGGCGGCGTTTCAAAAGGTGTCGAAAAACGTGATAAAGTTAGAACAAGGGTTATCGCCGCTACTCTTACAGATAGAATTAAATCTGCTGATAAAGTCTTTATCATGGGTCA
Organism: uncultured Eubacteriales bacterium; assembly: GCA_964369415.1. Classification (GTDB taxonomy): domain Bacteria; phylum Bacillota; class Clostridia; order Oscillospirales; family Acutalibacteraceae; genus SIG603. The sequence goes on from CAYJFP010000001.1 coordinate 11,106, forward strand.
CAAAAATTCAGACTTTGACAGTATAGGATCTTGCTGTGGAATGTGGGCAGTTATAAGTAAGGGAATCAAAAAAAGTGCGTTTATAGTTGTAAATAAAAATACAAGTCTTGCCACTCCTTTAATTGATTCTATGAGTAAATCTTATCCAGAACAACGAGTTTTTATAACTCCTTTAGATGCCACTCAAGAGGCTACTGACAAGTCGCTTACCATTGTTGTTGATACTCATTCGGCTTATTTTACCGAGAGTACCGAGCTGCTTGAAATAACGGGCGCTGTTGTCATAATTGATCATCATAGAATGGTGGTAAACCACATTAAAAATTCGGTTATTTTCTATCATGAACCATATGCAAGTTCGGCTTCTGAGATGATAGCAGAGCTTATACAATACATCGACGAAAACACTATAGCCCCACCAGAGGCGCAGGCGCTACTTTCGGGAATAATGCTCGATACCAAAAATTTTGTGCTTAAAACAGGCATAAGAACCTTTGAAGCGGCAGCATTTTTAAGAAGAAGAGGCGCCGACACTGTTGAGGTTAAAAAGTATTTTGCAAACTCACTTAATACTTATAAAGAAAAAGTTTCACTTGTGGCTTCTGCCGAAATATACAAAAATTGTGCAATATCTTTTTCTGAAAAAAATGATGAAAACACAAGGGTTTCATCAGCTCAGGCGGCAGACGAACTTTTGAGTATCGAAGGCGTCAAGGCAGCGTTTGTACTTTTTGAATTAAATGGCGAAGTCAACATTTCAGGTCGAAGCCTTGGAGACCTTAATGTTCAAGTAATACTCGAGCATTTTGGCGGTGGCGGCCACTTGACAATGGCGGGTGCCCAGCTTAAAGATACAAATTTACACGATGCTAAAAATGCCTTAATGGACGTTATAGACGACTTTTATCGTCAGCAAAATGGATATAAAAACTAAGAAATGGAGAAACAAACATGAAAGTTATATTATTAGAAGATGTAAAATCACTAGGAAAAAAGGGAGAGCTTGTAAACGCTTCAGACGGATACGCTAGAAATTTTTTATTCCCTAAAAAACTTGCTAAAGAGGCTAATTCTCAAGCTATGAACGAATATAAAAACGCCCAAAACTCTAAAGATTTTAAGATAAAAACAGAAATTGAAGCGGCTAAAAAAGCAGCTGAAACTCTTGAGGGCAAAACAATTAAACTTACCGCAAAAGCAGGTCAAAAAGGCAAGCTTTTTGGCTCTGTCACCTCTAAAGAAATTGGCGAAGCTATTTTAAAGGAGCTTAAACTTGACATAGACAAAAGAAAAATCAGCACAGATGAAGATATAAAATCTTTTGGAACATACAAAGCTACTGTTAAACTTTATCAAGGAATTAGTGCTAGCATATTTGTAAACGTAAGTGAGTAAGGAATGATTTGAATGTCTTATACCAAGAATAATTTATCTTTTGACAACGCTGGAATAGTCTTGCCTATGAGCAGCGAGGCAGAACAATCGGTGCTTGGCGCTATTTTGCTAGAGCCCGATTGTCTTCCCGAAATCGCAGAAATTTTGCCACGAGCGGACTTCTTCTACGGCACTAACAATCAGTTAATATATGCCGCAATGCTTGAAATGTTCACTTTGGGAAAACCTGTAGATTTCGTCACCGTTTTAGATTTTCTCGAAGCTGGCGGTGAATTTTCTATAGAATCAGGCAAGGTATACTTCACGGAACTGGCACAGCTGGTTCCGTCTATTTCCAATGTTCGCCATTATGCGGAGATTGTCAAGGAAAAATACAGTCTAAGACAGCTAATTTTAGCGGCAAGAGGAATTCTTGAAGATGCGTATGAAGGAAGTTCTGGCACTTCAAACTTAATAGATTCTGCCGAACAAAGAATTTATGACATAAGAAAAGGAAAAAGCGGCCAAGGCCTTACGAGAATAAACGAGGTATTGCTCGAAACATTTTCTAAACTTGATGCCTTAAATTCACCTGATGCAGATAAATTTAAAGGAATTAACACCGGAATCGGCGACCTTGACCATGCAATTACGGGTCTTAACCGCTCTGATCTTATCATTCTTGCGGCAAGACCAGGTATGGGTAAAACCAGTTTTGCGCTTAACATCGCAAGGCACGCCGCAATCACTCAGGACAAAACCGTTGCATTTTTCTCGCTAGAAATGGGTAGAGAACAGTTAGCTTCAAGAATGTTATCCTCTGAAGCGCTTGTCGAAAGTACTAAGCTTAGAACAGGCAAGCTTTCGGAACAAGAATGGGTAAGGCTTATTGAAGGCGGCGACATTTTATCAAAGGCAAACCTTTATCTTGACGATGCACCTGGTATTACTGCACCAGAAATCAAGGCTAAACTTAGAAGGCTTAAGAACATTGACCTAGTCATCATCGACTATTTACAGCTGATGAAAAGTGCTAAGAGAATCGATAACCGTGTTCAAGAAATCTCTGAGATAACAAGAAATTTAAAGATTCTTGCAAAAGAACTTAACGTGCCTGTAATCGCACTCTCACAGCTTGCTAGATCGAGTGAAAAGAGAAACGACCACAAGCCTGTTCTTTCCGACCTTAGAGACTCAGGTTCTATCGAGCAGGACGCCGATATCGTTCTGTTTCTCTATAGAGAAGCGTACTACGGCGGTGACGACGAAGAAGAAAGTGCGCAAAACGTCTCTAACAAAGGCGAATGTATCATTGCAAAAAACCGTCACGGTGAAATCAAATCTGTTCCGCTTCATTGGCAGGGCGAATTTACTAAGTTTACCTCTCAGGAGACAATAAGAGATGATTAATCTTATTAAAGAAAAACTTGATAATGCAGATAAAATTATTGTGGGTTTGTCCGGTGGAGCTGATTCTATCGCACTTACTCACATCTTATTAAATGCGGTTTCAAAGGAAAAACTCATTTGTGCACATGTCAATCACCTGTTAAGAGGCGACGAGGCTTTTCGTGACGAGGAGTTTGTTAAAAATTTCTGTAAAGATTTTGACATAGAGCTAAAATGCGTTCGAATAGATATTAATGAGCTTTCTAAAAAGCTTTCATTGGGAACAGAAGAATGTGCCCGAAATGCAAGGTACGACTTTTTTTCTTCACTTTGCAAGGAAAATTTTCTGATTGCCACGGCTCACAATGCAGATGACAATGCCGAAACTGTTATTTTAAATCTTGTAAGAGGTTCAGGCCTTAAGGGTCTATGCGGCATTCCAGCGATAAGAGAAAATATTGTAAGGCCGATTCTAGACATGACTAGAGCAGAAATTGAAGAGTACTGCAAACTTCATAATCTAAAATACATCACCGATAGCACGAATCTTCAAAATGATTATTCAAGGAATAAAATCCGAAACCTTGTCTTCCCTATTTTAAACGAAATCAACGAAAAATCTGTTACGAATATCACGAGGACTTCACTTATTGTAACCGAGCACTTTGAACATCTAAATTCACAGGTAGAAAACGCTTTAAAAAGTGTAAAATGCGAGTATGGAATTTCGGTAGATAAACTCTTAAAATTTGATGATTATATGAAAAAGGAAATCATCATGCTTTTTCTTGAAAAAAATTTTATAAGAAGCTATGAACAAAGGCATTTAAACTTGATTTTATCACTGCTTGAAATTGGTGGTGCTGTAAACTTACCTCTTAACTATATAGTTAGTATCAAACAAGGGATTTTGAGTTTTTATTCAAATTTAGAACAAAAAAATTGCGAAATAATGCCTCAAATCGGTAAAACTTATCACTTATTTGATAAAAAAATTAAAATTTTAATAAAAAGTAATAATTTAGACATAAATTTTAACAATTTAGTATTTACTAATTTTTTCGATTATGATAAAATTGAGAATGATTTACTTATAAGCGCTAGAAGAGACGGGGATGTTTTTAAGCCTTTTGGTAAGAGACACAAAAAAAGTCTTAAAAAACTTTTTAACGAAGCTAAAATTCCTTCCCATTTAAGAAATAAGCTTATAATTATAAGGGATAAGGATGAAATTGTCTTTATAGAAAAATTCGGTGTATCGCAAAAGTATGCCGCAGATGAAAAGACAAAAAATATTTTGTGTATTGAAATTGATGGTGTGGGTGAAAGTGATGAAAGAGCATCTATGTGATGATGTAAAATCCGTCTTGTACGACGAAGAAAAGCTAAAAGAAATAGTTTCAGGATTGGCAAAAAAAATAAATGAAGACTATAAAGGAAAAGACCTCGTAGTTATTTCTGTTTTAAAGGGCTCATTTATCTTTGCAAGCGACCTGGTAAGACTTGTTGATTTGCCGATAAAACTTGAATTCATGGTGGTTTCAAGCTATGAAGGAACTGAATCGACTGGAAAAATTTCCATAATTAAAGATGTAAATGTGACTCTTAAGGATAAACATGTTTTGCTTATCGAAGATATTTTTGATACAGGCAGAACTCTTAGTTATCTTGTGGAGCACATCAAGGAAAAAGGTGCACTATCTACTGAAGTGTGCACACTTTTCTATAAACCTGCAAGACAAAAAGTCAGCGTGCCACTAAAATATGTCGGCGCTGAAATCCCCGATGAGTTCATCGTAGGTTATGGACTTGATTACAATGAAATTTACCGCAATTTGCCTTATGTTGGGATATTAAACCCTGAGGTTTACGGCGGATAAAAATATAAATATAAATTAACGGAGGAAACTTAGTTTGGATAACAACAATAAAAAAACGCTGAAAAATTTGGCTATTTATTTGGGAATTCCGATACTTCTCTTTATACTTATTGCTTTTATTTTTGGCAACGTTCAGCCTAGCAATCCCATAAAATATTCTGATGTACTCAATTATTTTGAGACAGATCAAGTTAAAGAGTATAAGCTCGACCTTGGAAGCGGTTGGATGGACATCACGCTAAACGATGAATCTGCAACCGAGATTAGATATCAAGTTCCAAATATTTCACTTTTCTACGAAAACGTGACTGACGATATCGAAAGATTTAACGAAGATAATCCAGATAGCAAAATTGTTCAGGACGTCATAAGACCCGCTGAAACCAGCTGGCTTGTAAGCTACTTGCCTATGATTATCATCATGGGTGCGATGGTATTCTTGTGGATTTTCTTATTCAGAAAAATGGGTGCAGGCGGCGGAAGCCAAATGAACTTTGGAAAAGCTAAAATCAAGCAGCTTGAAGACGAAAAGAGAAAGACAACTTTTGCCGATGTAGCCGGTGCTGATGAAGAAAAAGAAGAGCTTCGTGAAATCGTTGAATTCTTAAAAAGCCCTAAAAAGTTTAATGAGCTCGGCGCAAGAATTCCAAAAGGTGTGCTTTTGGTGGGCCCTCCGGGTACTGGTAAAACACTTTTAGCAAGAGCCGTTGCCGGTGAAGCTGGTGTTCCGTTCTTCTCAATTTCTGGTTCGGACTTTGTTGAGATGTTTGTCGGTGTCGGTGCTTCAAGAGTTCGTGACTTATTCGACAAAGCTAAGAAAAATCATCCTTGTATTATATTTATAGATGAAATCGACGCAGTTGGTCGTCAAAGAGGCGCTGGCCTTGGCGGCGGACACGACGAGAGAGAGCAAACACTCAACCAGTTGTTGGTTGAAATGGACGGCTTTGGAGCTAACGAAGGCGTAATTATGATAGCGGCGACAAACCGCCCCGATATTTTAGACCCCGCCCTTATGCGTCCGGGCAGATTCGACAGACAAGTAACCGTTGGATACCCTGACGTTAAAGGAAGAGAAGAAATTCTAAGAGTTCACGCAAAGGGTAAGCCTTTAGCTCCAGATGTTGAGCTTTCTACAATAGCTAAAACTACAGCGGGCTTTACAGGTGCCGATTTAGAAAATCTGCTTAACGAAGCCGCACTTTTAGCCGCAAGAAGAAACTACAAGGCTATCACTATGGCGGAAATTGAAGAAGCTTCAATCAAGGTTGTTGTCGGTACCGAGAAGAAGAGCCGTGTCATGACAGATAAAGAGAAAAACCTCACCGCTTTTCACGAAGCTGGTCATGCGGTTACAAGTTACTTCTGCAAAACCCAAGACCCAGTTCATCAAATTTCAATTATCCCTCGTGGTTTAGCCGGTGGTTATACTATGCATCTTCCAACCGAGGATAAATCGTATCAAAGCCGTGAAGAGATGAAAGAAAGAATTATCGTTATGCTAGGCGGACGTGTTGCAGAAGCCCTAGTGCTTGACGACATTTCAACAGGCGCTTCAAACGACATTCAACAAGCGACAAAGCTTGCAAGAGCAATGGTTACAAAATATGGTATGAGCGAGACTTTAGGCCCGATTCTTTACGGCCAAGACTCAAGCAATCCGTTCTTAGGCAAAGAAATGGGTCATGTCAGTGACTACTCTAACGATACTGCCGCCTTAATTGACGCTGAAATCAAGACCTTGATTACAGATGGATACAACAAGGCTGTTAACATCCTAGAAGAACACATGGACTTATTAAACTCACTTGCAAAAGTTCTTCTTGAGAAAGAAAAAGTGGATGCAAAAGACTTTATCGATGTTATGAAGGGCAATTTACTTCCTTCTGAAATAAAACGTGACGATGAATCCGCTGAAACTGAATCAAGCGAAGAGACAATTCACGAATAAAAATTTAAACCCTCTATACTATTTGATAGTATAGAGGGTTTTTGATGTAAAAACTATCTTAGTTCTGCTCTGCGTATAACCAAATAGGCTACAAATCCTACACAAGAAATTGATAATAGCAAAGTAAGTATCGGTGCAAAAAAGTTAACTGTTCCGTCACTTGAAAAGCCAAAGAGTCCTATTAAAACTTCCAATACAGTGCCTTTAATATCTTCTGGCATGAAGTTAGTATATAGCGTGACAATCGCAATTATCATAGCTGCAAGTGCTAATGCAAAACAAATAAATTTCATTTTCCCAAGTCTATTAAAGATAAGAATAAATACATAGCTTAGACAGCAAACAAACATATACGACATAAACAGTAATATGAAGTTTGTAAAAATATTTCCATAACCGTAAATCGAACCGTACAGGGTATCGTAGTTTTGTGTAATAATATACATTAGATTTCCTACTACAGTATCTATAAGCGCCATAAGTCCTGCAATAAAAGCAAAGAAAACAAGCGTCGCTACGAAAATATATTTTCGGGTAAAACCATGCTGAATAAACATTCTAAATTCATCCTTAAACCCTAAAGCACCAAGCACGCCTATATACACCATTGTGTTAATTTCTATTCCGCTGACCGAACCTGTTGTTGCAGTTACTAGGAATATAAATGCAACCACTGTAAATAATATCGCATAATATATCCCAACATATTTTACCGAAGTGGAACAGGAAAAACGTATCATTGAACTAAGCTTTGTCATATTAAGAAACACCTCTTTCTGTAAGTTTAACGAATAGTTTCTGTAAATTCATTGCACCTATTTGAAGATTGCTGTTTTGAGGAAGTCCTGATTTTTCATCTAAGATATAAGCCACTTTTAATGAACCCAGTTCGTCACAACCAATGATATTTTTATCTTTACAGTATTCATCGACTTCACTTTGAAGTCCGCTTACGCTATAGCCTTTTTCCATGACAGCTTCGGTGCTTTCTTGAAGTAAAATTTTACCGCTGTCGATAAGCACAACTTCTTCAATCAAACTTGCCACCTCATCAATCAAATGTGTCGCAATGATAATTGTCCTCTCATTGTCTTGATAGTCTTCAACTAGCAATTTGTAAAATAACTCTCGGTGATTTGCATCTAATCCTAGGACAGGCTCATCAAAAATGACATACGGAACATTTAGCGACATAGCCACGCTTAGTTTAAAGATAGACTGATACCCTTTTGATAATTGCTTGAATTTCTTATTTGTATTTAGCTTGAATTGCTTTGCAATTTCAAAGGCTTTTTCTATATCAAAACAGGAATAAAATCTATTTACCCACTTAAATATCTCTTTTATCCTTAATCCATCTTCGTATAAGTCAGCTTCACTCATGCAAAAGATTTTTTCGTGCACTGCCATATTTTCTTTAGCATCTAAATCATCAATGAAAACACTTCCGCTATCTGCAAAAATACGGTTTGCTATTATGTTAATTAGTGTGGATTTTCCCGCTCCGTTTCTTCCTAGAAATCCGTATATTTTTCCATATTCAAAGGTAAAAGAAACATTGTCAAGCGCCATAACATCTTTATACCTCTTCGTAATATTTTTAATCTGAATCGAATTCATCTTCAAAACCCCTCTCAATAAGTTTTATGACCTCTTCTTTAGTCATATTTAGTTTTACTGCCTCTGAAACCAAGGTGATTATGTGCTTATCAAAGAAGCTCGACTGCCTTTTTTTGTGTATCTTTTTTGTAGCCCCCTCTTTAACATACATTCCCAAACCCCTTTTTTTGTAGATTATTTCCTCATCTACCAGCATATTCATCCCTTTTAGGACAGTACGAGGATTTATATTTAAGAGTGCCGAATATTCATTGGTAGATGGAATTTTCGTCTCCTCTTTGAAGACTCCGGTAAAAATATAGTCCTCTAATTGTTCCGCTATCTGAATAAATATTGCTTTATCCGAATTAAAATCTATGTTCAATGTCTCGCCCCCTTTGCGGTTAGTTACTTAAGTACCTAACTGCATTTTATGATAAATTTTCTGATTTGTCAAGATGAATTCTTAGATTTTTTTAAAATTTGTCTTGCAAGATATTCATTTGCACATCTTTTTATGCATAAAATTAATGATTATACACTTATATATACTATAATTATTTGTTTTTAAAAAGATTTTGTGAATATTTATTCAATTTACTCTTGCATTTTTTTAAAATAAGTGTATAATAATAACATTAAATGATTTAACCGAAAGGATGACTAAAAAATGGCTAAAACAAAAAAAGATATAAAAAAAGTTGTACTCGCATATTCAGGAGGTTTAGATACATCGATAATCATTCCATGGCTTAAAGAAAACTACAACAACTGCGAAGTTATTGCGGTTTCAGGTGACGTTGGACAAGGCACTGAGCTTGACGGCCTTGAGGAAAAAGCAATTAAAACAGGTGCTTCAAAACTTTACATCGCCGACTTAAAAGAAGAGTTTGTTCAAGATTACATCTATCCAACTATGAAGGCCGGCGCTGTATACGAAGGTAACTACCTCTTAGGTACATCGTTTGCTCGTCCAATAATCGCAAAAAGAATCGTTGAAATTGCTCTTGAAGAGGGCGCAGATGCAATTTGCCACGGCTGTACTGGTAAAGGTAACGACCAAGTTAGATTCGAGCTTACTATAAAAGCTTTCGCACCTGACATGGCTATCATCGCTCCATGGCGTGAATGGGATATCAAGAGCCGTGACGAGGAAATCGACTATGCCGAGGCGCATAATATTCCACTAAAAATCAGCCGTGAGACAAACTATTCTAAAGATAAAAACCTATGGCACCTTTCACATGAAGGTCTTGACTTAGAAGATCCAAACAGCGAGCCATTTTATAATAAAGAAGGCTTCCTTGAAATGGGCGTTTCACCTGAAATGGCACCTGACAAGGCGACTTATATCACTCTAGGCTTTGAACAAGGCACACCAGTTACTCTTGATGGACAAAAGCTTACAGGCATCGAAATGGTGACTAAACTTAACGAACTCGGTGGCGCTAACGGTATAGGACTTGCCGATATAGTCGAAAATAGACTTGTCGGTATGAAATCTCGTGGTGTTTACGAAACTCCAGGCGGAACAATTCTTTACCACGCACATAACAAACTAGAAGAGCTTTGCCTAGATAAAGACACTTACCACTACAAACAACAAATCGCTTTAAAATATGCCGATTTAGTATACAACGGCCAATGGTTTACTCCTTTAAGAGAGTCTCTAGACGCATTTGTAAGCGTGACTCAAGAGACAGTTACAGGCGAAGTTAAACTCAAATTATACAAAGGCAATATCATTGACGCTGGCGTGACTTCACCATATTCACTATATGATGAAGAAATCGCAACCTTTGACGAGGATGAAGTTTATGACCAAAACGACAGCGCTGGATTCATCAATCTATTCGGACTTCCAATCCAAGTTCAAGCTAAAAAAAGACTTAAGAAATAAGTTTTATAAAAGATATTATAAAAGTAGGGGCGACCTTTGGTCGTCCACTATTTGATATAGACGGAAAAATTATTTGAGGTGATTATTTGAAACTCTGGAAAGGGCGCTTTTCTAAAGAAGTCGACCCAAAAACTAACGATTTTAACTCTTCTATTTCTATAGATAACCGCATGTTCCGTGAGGACATAGTCGGCAGCATTGTCCACTCCAAAATGCTTGGAGAATGTGGCATAATTTCAAAAGAAGATAGCGCTCTTATAGGAAAAGAGCTTGCTAAAATGCATGACGAAATTGAAAGCGGTGAGCTTTTAATAGACCCAAATGCCGAAGATATACACACTTTCATAGAGTCTACTTTAACAGAAAGAATCGGAGATGCGGGAAAAAGACTTCACACTGGAAGAAGCCGAAACGATCAAGTCGCACTAGATATTAGAATGTATCTTAGAAAAGAATGTGACATGCTTATGGGACTTTTAAGAGACTTTTGTGAAAGCCTTTTAAAAAGAGCTGGCGAACACTATGATACAGTTATGCCAGGCTATACTCACCTTCAAAGAGCACAGCCGATAAGCTTTGGGCATCACCTTCTTTGCTATTGCGAAATGATTTTAAGGGATATCGAAAGACTTCAAGACGCATTTTTCAGAATGAATTATTGCCCTCTAGGTTGTGGCGCACTCGCTGGAACGACTTATCCTATAAATAGAGAGAGGACTGCTGAGCTTTTAGGCTTTGCAGCACCGATGAGAAACAGTCTTGATGGTGTTTCAGACAGAGATTTCTGTGCCGAAATCGCCTTTGCCATTTCACTTTGTATGGTTCATCTTTCTAGATTTTCTGAAGAAGTTATTTTGTGGTGCTCTTGGGAGTTTAAATTCATTGAGCTTGACGATGCATTTTCAACTGGTTCAAGCATAATGCCACAAAAGAAAAATCCAGATATTACCGAACTTATCCGTGGCAAAACAGGCAGAGTAGTCGGCGATTTAACCGCACTTTTAACCATGATGAAAGGTTTGCCACTTGCATATAACAAGGATATGCAAGAAGATAAGGAAGCCGTTTTCGATGCTGTCGATACTTTAAAGCTTTGTCTAACACCACTTATTCCGATGACTGACACCATGAAGGTGAATAAATCCAACATGAGAAATGCAGCGGCCAAGGGATTTATCAATGCAACCGACTGTGCTGACTACCTAGTTTCAAAAAAAGGTACCGCCTTTAGAGATGCATATAAAATCACTGGCGAACTGGTTAGTATTTGCATAGAAAAAGGTCTTGATTTAGAAAGTTTAGAACTTTCTGAATACCAAAAAATATCTCCTTTATTTGATGAAAGTGTTTACGAATACATTAATCTCGATAAATGTCTAGGTGATAGAACTTCACTAGGCGGACCTTCTCCAACTAATGTAAAAAAAGAAGTGGAGATTATGAAAAAAAGATTAGAGGACGCATTCAGTGATTAAAAACACTTAGCAAAAATTAAAAATAACAGGAGATTATAATGACATTAACAAATTTAAGTAAAAGTATATTTGCAGGTTTAGCGGTTTCAATGGCAGCAACGGCATATTTATCAGTAGAAGATTCTATCGTAGGAGGAGTTCTCTTCTCGCTTGGACTTTTGGCAATATATCTATTCGACTGGAATCTTTATACAGGAAAATGTTGCTACTTTGTAGATAACCCGAAGAAAAATTCTCCAATTATTTTATATGCATTTGTTGGAAATTTAATTGGAATTCTCATCTTTACCTACGCTTTAAACCTTGCTGGACTAACAGTGCACGAAAAGGCACTTGAGTATGTTCAGTACAAGTTATCTAACACATATATCGAATCATTTATCAGGGCGATTATGTGCGGAATTGCTATGAGCATTGCCGTTTTAGGCTATAAAAAACAAAAAGATGACTTTGGACGTTTTATAATTGTAGCTCTTCCAATTACTGTTTTTATTGTTGCAAAATTTGAACATGTCATTGCTAATTTTTACTATATTTCTCTATCAGGTTCATGGAGCCTTGATTCATTTATTTTCATTTTAATTTGTGCTGTAGGAAATTTAATCGGTTGCTCTATCATTCCCTTATACAATCGAATCTCACAAATCAAGGCTTAAATTTATTTATAATCTTCTTTAAGAAAGGACATTTACTATGATAAAAGTTGGAGTAATCGGAGCGACAGGCTATGCAGGAGCTGAGCTTGTACGGCTTATTTTTAACCATAAAAAAGCAGAGCTTGTTGCAATTAGCTCTGTAAGTTTTGAGGGTAAAAAACTCTCAGAAGTATACCCTTCGTATCTTAATTTATGTGATATGCTTTGTGAAAATGAGGATGAAGTTGTTAAAAAATCAGATGTGATTTTTGCCGCTCTCCCCCATGGACTTTCTGAAAAAATCGCCCTTAAATGCAGCGAAAGCAATAAGGTTTTTATAGATTTAGGTGCTGACTTTAGACTTGAAAATGAAGAAGATTACAAAGAGTGGTACGGCCTTGAATACGAAGAGAAAGAACTTCATCAAAAGGCGGTTTATGGACTTCCAGAAATCTTCCGTGACAAGATAAAAGGCAAGAAAATCATCGCAAATCCAGGCTGTTATACTACAGCTGTGCCTCTCGCACTTTACCCCGCTTTAAAAGAAGGTCTAATAAATCCTACTGGCATAATTGCCGACTGCAAATCAGGCGTTACAGGTGCCGGAAGAGGACTTTCTCAAATGACCCATTTTTCGGATTTGAACGAGGGATTTTTAGCCTACAAAGTCGCAAGTCACCGCCATACTCCTGAAATTGAGCAAACGCTTTCTAAGATAACAGGAGAAAAACATCAAATGACTTTTGTACCACATCTCCTTCCTGTAAACAGAGGAATTTTAGCCACTTGTTATGCTAAATTAAGCGAGGGTGTTACCGAGGAAATGCTTAGAAAAGCCTATGAAAAGTGCTATGACAATGAATTTTTTGTAAGGCTTCTTCCAAGTGGAAAATCTGCCGATATTCACAATATTAAATACACTAATTTTTGTGATGTAAGCATTTTTACAGACGAAAGAACTGGTACTTTCATTGCTATTTCGGCGATAGATAACATGGTAAAAGGTGCAGCTGGACAAGCGATTCAAAACATGAATATTTGTTTTGGACTAGATGAAAAAGAAGGCCTTGTGATAATACCTCCAGCTGTTTAATTAATGAGGATTTAAGATGCAAACTAATAAAGACATTGATTTTGGAAAAGCCTTTGACTGGGGTCAAGCTTCTTTAGATTATGCAAAATTCAGAGACATATACCCAAAGGAATTTTACCAAAAAATAATAGATTTAGGCCTTTGTGCAAAGGGACAAAACGTCCTTGATTTGGGCACGGGCACGGGTGTTTTACCCAGAAATCTATATAAATTTGGAGCAAAATTTACAGGTGCAGATATTTCACAAAATCAGATTGAACAGGCCAGAATTTTAAGCAACGAAAACAGCATGGATATTGATTATATCGTATCAAGTGCCGAGGATATATGCTTTGAAGACTGTAGTTTTGACACGGTTTTAGCCTGTCAATGCTTTATGTATTTTGATAAGAAAATTACACTTCCAAAAATATATAACATACTTAAAAAGGGCGGCCACTTTGCCATTTTGTTTATGGCTTGGCTTCCGTTTGAAAGCATTATAGCAAAAAATAGTGAAGACTTGGTGTTAAAATATAATCCTGACTGGACAGGAGGCAAACTTACAAGAGAGCTATTAAAAAACAATCCTGATTTTTTAGGTGAAATGTTTGAAATAGAGCATAATATATCTTTTGATATAAACCTTAGTTTCACTCCCGATTCTTGGCACGGCAGAATGAAGGCTTGCCATGGAATGGGCGCTTCTTCACTTCCAAAAGACACTATAGACGCTTGGGAAAAAGAGCATTTAGACTATATGAAAACTCTTCCCGATAATTTTGAAATAATACACCACTGTACCATATTAAATTTAGTAAAAAAGGAGACACTATAATGAAGATGATAAACGGCGGTGTGACTGCCGCAAAAGGTTTTAAGGCGGGTGGCGTACTAGCTGGCATAAAAAAAGGCAGAACCACACCTGATGTCGCTTTAATCGTGAGCGAAGTTATGTGTAGTGCCGCCGCAGTTTACACGCAAAATCTTGTAAAGGGCGCACCGATTATCGTGTGTCAAAACAACCTTGAAAATGGCAAAGTACAGGCGGTTATTTGCAACAGTGGAAACGCAAACACCTGCAATGCCGACGGAATCGAAAAGGCCGAAAGAATGTGTGAAATTGCCGCAGAAATTTTGAATATAGATAAAAGTGATGTCATAGTCGCATCAACAGGAGTTATCGGCCAAGTTTTGAATCTAGAGCCTGTTGAAAAGGCAAAAGAGGCACTATTTAAAAGCCTTAGTGAAGACGGCTCAGCACTTGCGGCACAGGCGATAATGACCACCGATACCTATAAAAAAGAGTGCGCAGTTTCCTTTGAACTAGACGGAAAAACCGTGACTATAGGCGGAATTGCAAAGGGTAGCGGAATGATTCATCCAAATATGGCGACCATGCTTTCCTTTGTCACCAGCGACTGTAATATTTCAGCTAAGATGATAAAAAAAGCAGTTAAAGAAGCCGCCGACAAAAGCTTTAACATGATTAGTGTTGACGGAGACACTTCCACAAACGACACGCTTTCTTTAATGGCAAACGGACTTGCTGGAAACAGTGAAATTGTAGATGAAGACACTAATTATAGAACTTTTGTAAAAGCTCTTACAAAAGTTTGCACCGAGCTTTCCAAACTGATGGCGGCAGACGGCGAGGGTGCGACAAAACTTATCATTTGTAAAACTCTAAATGCCAAAGATTTTGAAACCGCCAAGACCGTGTCGAAATCTGTCATATGTTCAAGCCTTTTTAAAGCCGCTATGTTCGGTGAAGATGCAAACTGGGGCAGAGTTTTATGCGCTATTGGATACAGTGGAGCAGATGTCGACGTGAATAAAATCGACCTTAAATTTGTGAGTAACAAAGGTGAACTTCCTGTTTGTGAAAATGGTGCTGGCATAGATTTTTCAGAAGAAAAAGCAAAAGAAATTTTAGGCGAAAAAGAAATTACTGTAGTCATTGATTTAAAAAGTGGAACCGAAACCGCCGAGGCTTTCGGCTGCGATTTAACCTATGACTATGTTAAAATAAACGGAGATTACAGAACTTAAAAGGAGCGTTATGAATGGAAAATTTTGAAATTCCCACACAGTACAGCAACAGCGAGAGAGCCTACATTTTAGGCGAGGCTCTTCCCTATATTAAGAAATATTCTGGCAAAACTATCGTGGTAAAATACGGCGGAAATGCCATGATAAACGAAGAACTTAAGCAATCGGTCATCCACGATTTGATTTTAATGCAGTATGTCGGAATCAAAGTAATTCTTGTTCACGGTGGCGGACCTGAAATCAATAACATGCTTGGCAAAATAGGCAAAGAGGCTAAATTTATCGATGGACTTAGATATACAGATAAGGAAACAATGGACATTGTTCAGCAAGTTTTATCAGGTAAAGTTAACAAAGATTTAGTTCAGCTCATCGAAGACCACGGCGGAAAAGCCATCGGCCTTTGCGGTCTTGACGGCTCTATGCTCAAAGCTAAAAAAACCGAGGGCACCGATTTAGGATTTGTCGGCGATGTTACACATGTGAATACCGATGTTATTTTAAACGCTTTAGACGGCGGATACATTCCCGTTATATCTACAGTTGCATCGGGTTATGACAAGGCTAAGGGCGACGTTTACAACATAAATGCCGACATTGCCGCCGCTAAAATTGCTGCAGCTTTAAAAGCACAAAACTTTATTTTGATGACAGATACAAAGGGACTTTTAGAAGATGTGAATGACGAGAGCACATTGATTTATACCGTTGCTTTAAGCGATGTTCCAAAGCTCAAGGCAGATGGAATTATTTCAGGCGGAATGATTCCTAAAATCGACTGTTGTGTCGATGCGATGAGACAGGGTGTTAAATCTGTAAACATCATTGATGGGCGTGAACCACATTCACTTCTTATTGAACTTTTCACCGATAAAGGTATCGGCACAATGTTTGTTTAATATGGATGGACTAGCTTTTCTATCTGTAATTTTCATTTTAGTCGGTGGTGTTCAAGTTTTTGTTTCTATTGCTGTTTTAAAAAAATATTTCCGCACGAAAAACACTCCCTATCAAATTCTACCCGCCGCAATTTCAGATATGCATATTAAATATGGTAAAAAGGGTAGCGTTAGCCACTACCCTATTCTTAGCTTTTACCATTTAGGCAAAGAGAATAAGATAAAACAATCTGTCAATGTAAGTTTAAGGACAAACGGTATTCCTGATGGTAAAAACTTTGCCGTGGGAGATAATGTAACTGTACGAATTTACGAAAATGACGTAAACACTGCCGTGATAGACAGCGAACAAGTTGTTAATACTTTTAAATTTATTGGCCTTGTTTTTTCGCTTATCGGAGGACTGTTTTTTGTTTTGGGAATCATATTTCTTATTATCAAACTTATTGGATAAAAATTTTTAATAGAAAGGACTAAACTATGTTTAATCAAATTAAAGAACTCGACAGTGATTACATACTTCATAGCTATGGACGTGTAGACATTGCTATCGAAAAAGGAAATGGAAGCACTGCTACAGATATAAACGGGAAAGAATATGTCGACTTTACAAGTGGAATCGGCGTAAACTCCCTTGGATACTGCCCTCCTAAATGGGTTGAGGCAGTTAGCAATCAAGCATCTAAACTTCAGCATATAAGCAATTATTACTACAACACCACAAACGTGAATTTGGCAGAAAAACTTAGTAAGCTTTCAGGTCTTTCGAGACTATTTTTTGCAAATTCAGGCTGTGAAGCCAATGAATGTGCCATTAAACTTGCAAGAAAATCGGGCGCAAAAAAAGGCGCTTATAAAATAATCACCCTAGTAAATTCCTTTCACGGAAGAACTATAACCACGCTTGCGGCAAACGGACAAGAGGTTTTTCACAAGGATTTTTTACCGCTCACCGAGGGTTTTATCTACTGCGAAGCCAATGACATAGACGCACTTAAAAACGCTATCGATGATAAAGTATGCGCCATAATGCTAGAATGTGTTCAAGGTGAAGGCGGCGTTTTGCCGATGGAAACTGAGTATCTAAAGGCTGTACGAAAACTATGTGATGAAAAAGACATCGCCCTTGTAATAGACGAGGTTCAAACTGGAATCGGAAGAACTGGCAGTCTATTTGCTTATCAAGAAGCTGGAATTTTGCCGGATATTCTAAGCCTTGCAAAAGGTCTTGGCGGTGGCTTACCCATAGGTGTTTGCATGGTTTCAGAAAAGCACAAAGATTTATTTGTCCCTGGCGATCACGGCTCTACCTTTGGTGGAAATCCAATTTCTTGTGCCGGTGCACTTTCTATTCTTGACGAAATCGCAAATGATGAATTTTTAAATTCTGTAAAAGAAAAAGGCGAATACTTCAAGTCTAAACTAGAAGCCATGGACGGCGTGGATTTTGTAAGAGGAAAAGGCCTTATGATAGGAATTGCTCTTAATGAAAAAAGCGCCAAAGATGTTCTTATTAAATGCATCGAAAGCGGCCTACTTGTCCTTACCGCTAAGGATTTAGTGCGATTTTTACCACCGCTTAATATCAGCTACGAGGACATAGACAAGGGTCTAGAAATTTTTAAATCTGTCTTAGAAGGAGTCTAATATGAAACATTTACTTAAACTGCTTGACTGGTCAAAAGAAGAAATTATCGAGGTTTTAAACCTTGCCGACCAACTTAAATATGAAACAAAACACGGAATTGAACATAGACTTTTACAAGGAAAAACCTTGGGAATGATTTTTTCCAAATCTTCTACAAGAACCAGAGTTTCGTTTGAAGTCGGAATGCACCAACTAGGTGGCCACGCACTGTTTTTATCCTCAAAGGACTTGCAAATCGGAAGAGGCGAGCCTATAGAGGACACAGCAAGAGTACTTTCCAGATATCTTGATGGAATTATGATAAGAACTTTTGAACAAAAAGAAGTTGAAGATCTTGCTAAATTTGGTTCTATACCAGTTATAAATGGACTTACCGATTTATATCACCCTTGTCAGATTTTGGCGGATTTAATGACAATTCGTGAATATAAGGGCAAATTTGACGGAATTAAAATGTGCTTTATTGGTGACGGGAACAACATGATGAACTCACTTATCATCGCCTGCCTTAAACTTGGCATGATAGTTAGCATTGCGTGCCCTAAGGGTTACCGCCCTTTACAGTCTGTTTTAGACTTTGCCAAAGATTACGATACTTTTTCTATCACTGAGGACCCTATGAAAGCCGCAGAAGACTGCGACGTTGTTATAACAGATGTATGGACATCTATGGGACAGGAAGACGAAAAATTAAAGCGTGAAGAGGCCTTTAAGGGCTACTGTATAAACGACGATATTATGGCTAGCGCAAAACCTGATGCCATCGTGCTTCACTGCCTACCTGCACATAGAGAAGAAGAAATTACTGCTAAAGTATTTGAAGCTCATGCTGATTCAATTTTTGATGAGGCAGAAAATCGCCTCCACGCACAAAAAGCAGTGCTTGTAACCTGTTTAAAATAAATTTTATACTTATTGTATATTTTCAGTTTGCACAAAATTTGTAGGGGTGACCATAAAGGGTTACCCCTACATTTTGCTTTTACCGAGTTAAATTAATATTTATTTTTTCTTTTTCATCTCTTCATACTTTATCTTAGTGGCAAGGCCGCCTCTTATATGCCTTTGTGCCTTGTTGATTTCAAGAACGTCTTTAACCTCTTTATATAGTTCTCTATTAAACATTTTAAGTCTTTGACTTACGTCTTTATGTACCGTACTTTTGCTAATACCAAACTGTTTTGCAGTTCTTCTTACCGTCGCTTTGTTTTCAACTATGTACAAACCAAGTTTCATGGCTCTGTCTTCTACAAAATTGTTCATACTTACACACCCTCATTATTTCTCACTTTTCTTGTAGTAATATCTATGCAGAAAAAAGTGATTTAAGAATTAATGCTTCACATTAGTTTCTTTATTTATCATCGTTGACAAATCAGTATATTTCTGTTATCATTTGCTTTACTGAGACAAATAAGTTAATATTGGCAAAAAAAATTACATAATTATGAGTGACAAATTTAATTTGATGGTGTATACTATTAACATTGCGGAAATTTTATTATAGGGAGTACCTAATTTATGGCTTTAAGCGATTTAGAAAAAGAATATGTCTATACCGTAAATGATATTTTATCACACCCACAGGTTGAAAAGATGAAGTCCATTTCTCAACATTCTGAGAATATGACCTGCTTTGAACATAGTATTTATGTCTCATACATCAGTTTTTCTATTTGCAAAAAGTTGAAATTTAATGCTAATGCTGCTGCAAGAGCCGGACTTTTGCACGATTTCCACTTAAAAAGCGATGATGAAAAGAACGAAAGCATGAGAAAGCATCTTTTTACACACCCTCTTGATGCTGAAAAAAATGCAGAACATTATTTTGGCATTTCTGATCTTGAAAAAAATATTATTAGAAATCATATGTGGCCTTTAACAATCACACGTCTTCCAACTAAAAAAGAAGCCATCGTAGTTAACATAGTCGATAAAGTCTGTGCCTTAGCGGAATTTTTAAATATTAACGATCACCAAAAAATTGCTAGAGTTGCCCTTGCTACAGCTATATGATAAACATTTTAAATCTCTTGACCTTTGCGGTTAAGAGATTTTTTTGACATATTGACTTCTTTAGCATTTAGCAATACACTCTTAATATTATGTTAATTGACATTTTTGACATACAGTGATATAATAATTAGACGTTTTATGGATGTATTCTTATTATTAGTTACAAAATAGTTACAAATAATTCTATGCTAGAATTAAAAATATTGTTTTTTTGCTATAATAATTACTACACAATGAAAAAGATTTAAAGGAGAATTTCTGTGATAGAATTTCGTGGCGTATCAAAAGTATACAATAATGGAACAGAAGCTTTACACAATATAAATTTGGAAGTAAAAGACGGTGAATTTGTTTTTATCGTTGGATCTTCAGGCGCTGGTAAAAGTACATTTTTAAAGCTTATAATGTGCGAAGAAAGACCAAATTCTGGACAAATTATCATTGATAATCAAGATATTACGAGAATTAGAAAGAAAAAAATTCCATATCTTAGAAGAAAAATGGGAATTGTTTTTCAGGACTTTAGACTGATTGAACACATGAGCGTTTATGACAACGTAGCCTTTGCGATGCGTGTTGTAGGGGCTTCGGGAAAAACGATTAGAAAAAGAGTTCCCTATATTCTAAGCCTTGTAGGGCTTCAGCACAAAGCAAAGCATAAACCAAGCGAATTATCGGGCGGTGAGCGTCAGCGTGTCGGCCTTGCAAGAGCTCTTGTAAATAATCCGTCTATGATAGTCGCCGATGAGCCTACTGGTAATATCGACCCTGCTTTGTCCTTTGAAATTGTGGACCTTTTAAATGAAATTAACCGACGTGGTACAACTATTTTAATGGTTACTCATGAACATTCGTTGGTTAAGCATTTCCACAAGAGGATAATTCAGATTCACAGCGGTGAAATCGTTGCCGATACCGCAGAAATTAAAGGCGGCAGTGTCAGCGTTAAAGACGCAAGAGACTCTTACGAAAAAGAAAATCAAAGCACAAATATGCCTGAAATTGACGAAGAGGAATATATTCCAAACGACGCAGATGTTGAGGCTTATTACGATGAAATCAGGGAAGAAATTTCTATTGACGAAGCTTTAACTCAAGATGGTGATTACAGCGAAATCGAAGAATACGACTATGAAGAAGAGAGCATATCTGTAGATTTGCCCAAGGTTAAAACACAGGAACACAATGGTGAATTTATAATTGAGGAAGGAGAGGAAGACAGAGGATGAGAAGCACAGGTTACTTGCTTATAGAAGGTATTAAAGGACTTTGGAAAAATCGTACCATGACTTTTGCTTCGATTATCGTGCTTGTTTCCGGACTATTAATAACCGGAATAGCTGCCTTACTTTCTATTAATGTTGACTTTATAATGAACGAAATTCAAGGAAGTAATAGTATTACAGTTTACCTTGAAACTACTACTCCTAAAATAACTGCTATTCAAATAGGTGAAGAAATCAGAAGCATGGACAATGTTTCAAACTGCACTTATATTCCAGGTGATGAAGCTCTTGAACAAATGATACTTTCAATGGGTGAAGATGGCTCAGTACTCGAGGGACTAGGAACAGGATTTATGCCTGATGCGTATAACATTTCTCTTAAAGACCTTGACATGTACCAAGAGAGTATAAACCAGATAAGCGCTATGGAATATGTAGACTCTTACACCGACTATGCAGAGCTTGCAGATAGATTAAACGAACTTAGCACGCTGATTAATTATGGTAGTATCGCCTTAATTTCCATTCTAAGTGTGGTTTCATTGTTTATCATTTCAAATACAATTAAAGTTACAATGTTTTCAAGACGAATTGAGATTAGCATTATGAAATCAGTCGGTGCGACAAACGGCTTTGTAAGACTTCCATTTATTGTTGAAGGTATTTTAATTGGACTGTTAGCTGGTGCAATTTCATTTACCGTAATCTTCTTTGCTTACGATCAAGTTACAGAAGCTATATACAATCTAGTGCCTTTCATAACCGTTGTAAATATAGACCCATATATGTACTATCTACTGATAGGTTGCATGGCGGTCGGAGCAATTTTTGGTATGATGGGCGGCGTGATTTCCATTGGAAGATACCTAAAGCGTGAAGGCGAAAATAAAATAATTTAAAATAATAATAAACCTTTTATCTGCGGATATCTTAAAAACAGGATGTTCGCAGATTAAATATTATCTAAAGAAGCTCAAATTAACAAAAAAACATTGACATTCAAAGCGTGAAAACTTATAATAGAAACATTATTAACTGAATATATTTGTTTATATAAAAATTATTGAAGGTGGAACAAAAATGGCTGAAAAACAGATTTTTTTAACTGAAGACGGTAAAATTGCCTTAGAAAAAGAGCTTGAACAACTTGTTTCGGTGGGAAGAAAAGAAGCTGCCGAAAAACTTAAAGTAGCAAGGTCTTTTGGTGACTTATCAGAAAACAGTGAATATGATGAAGCTAAAAACGACCAAGCTATGCTTGAGGCGAGAATAGCGGACTTAGAAGTTATGCTTAAAATGGCGGTAGTTGTAAAAGAAGACCAACTTAACAAAGAGACTATAAATGTCGGCTCTGTTGTTGTCGTTGCAACTACGGATAGAAGCGGAAATGAAATCGAGAGAAAGTTTAAAATCGTTGGCTCTAATGAAGCCGACCCAAGAAACAACAAAATCTCAGATGAATCTGCTGTCGGAAAAGCTTTATTTGGGCAAAAAGTTGGAAAAACCGTGGAAGTTGATACTCCCGCAGGAACGGTTTCTTATAGAATTGTTTCTATATCCACATAACAACTAAGGTCAGCGGTAGTATGCCGGTGACCTTTTGACTTAATAATATGCCGATTTGGCAGAATGGAGAATTAATATGTCAGTAAACAACGAAGAAAATAAATTAGAACTTAAAGAGATACTTCAAATCAGAAGAGACAAGCTTAAAAACCTCTGTGATTTAGGTAAAAATCCGTATGAAGTCACTTCCTTTCCTGTAAGTCATTATACAAAAAGTATAGTTGATAACTTTGTAGACAGCGAAGACGGCTCTCATAGTGGTGAAATCGTAAGTATCGCCGGAAGAATCATGAGCAGACGTGACATGGGCAAAGCTGCTTTTCTCGATTTAAGAGATTCTACTGGCAGAATACAATTATATGTAAAAATCGATATACTCGGCAAAGAGAAATTCGATGAGTTTTTCTCAAATGTCGATATCGGCGACATAGTCGGCGTTAAAGGCGATGTCTTCAGAACTAGAAGAGGTGAAATATCCGTAAATGTTTCTGATATGGAAATTATTTCTAAGTCACTTCTTCCACTTCCCGAAAAATACCACGGCCTTAAAGACGTCGATGCAAGATATCGTCAAAGATATTTAGATTTGATAATGAATCCCGATGTTAAAGACACGTTTAAGAAGCGTTCAATGATAATCAGTGAAATAAGAAGATACCTTGATGGTGTCGGCTTTATGGAAGTTGAAACACCTGTTCTTCACTCCGAAGCTGGCGGCGCAAGTGCAAGACCGTTTATCACTCACCACAACGCACTTTCGGTAGAGCTTTACATGAGAATCGCCCTTGAACTTCATCTAAAAAGACTGATTGTTGGCGGCTTTGACAAAGTTTATGAAATCGGAAGAGTCTTTAGAAACGAGGGAATGGACACAACACATAACCCTGAGTTTACCATGATTGAACTTTATCAAGCATACGCAGATTTTAATGACATGATGAACATTACCGAGAGTTTAATTAAAACTGTCGCAGAGAAAGTTATCGGCGAGACTAAAATAATCTATAATGAAACTGAAATTGATTTAGGCAAACCGTTTGAAAGAATTTCAATGACCGAAGCCGTGAAAAAATTCAGCGGAGTAGATTTAGATAGCATAGAAACTTTAGACGAGATGAGAGCGCTTGCAAAAGAGCACCACATCGAGTATGAAGAGAGACACAAAAAGGGCGAGATTATTAACCTATTCTTCGAAAAGTACGCAGAGGAAAAATTGATTCAGCCTACATTTATAACAAGTCATCCAACAGATATTTCACCTCTTGCAAAAAAATGCAAGGAAAATCCTGAAATAACTGAGAGATTCGAGCTGTTCATAATGGGTAAAGAGTATGCAAATGCGTTTAGTGAGCTTAATGACCCTATTGATCAAAGAGAAAGATTCGAAGCACAAGCGGCCCAAAAAGCAGCTGGTGACGAAGAGGCACAAGGAGTAGACGAAGACTTCTTAACCGCTCTTGAATACGCAATGCCACCGACAGGCGGTCTTGGAATTGGTATAGATAGACTTGTAATGCTTCTCACAAATTCACTAAGTATAAGAGACGTGCTTTTATTCCCAACTATGAAACCAAAAGAAAACTAAAAAACAATGCATTAAGAGGGGAACCCTCATAGGGGTTTCCCTTTTTACCACATATAATCCAAATCGTGATTATATAAACTTTTACTTTAAGAACGGAGTATAGATATGCAAAAAGAACTTGCAAAGGCATATGAACCTTTAGAGGTTGAAGACAGAATTTACGACTTTTGGATGAAAAACAAGTATTTTCATGCAGAAGTTGACAGCGATAAAAAGCCCTACACAATCGTGATTCCACCACCAAACATCACTGGACAACTACACATGGGCCATGCACTTGACAACACGCTTCAAGACATCTTAATCAGATGGAGAAGAATGCAAGGCTACAGCGCTTTGTGGCTTCCTGGAACCGACCATGCTTCCATAGCAACCGAGGCGAAAATTGTCGAAGCCATGAAAAAAGAAGGCATTTCAAAGGAAGACCTTGGCAGAGATAAATTTTTAGAGCGTGCTTGGGAGTGGAAAGAAACTTACGGCGGAAGAATCGTAGAACAGCTTAAAAAACTCGGTGCTTCTTGCGACTGGGACAGAGAGCGTTTCACTCTTGACGAGGGCTGTAACAAGGCGGTAAACCACGTTTTTGTTAAGCTTTATGAAAAAGGTCTTATCTATAGAGGCGAGAGAATAATCAACTGGTGCCCGCACTGTAAAACTTCAATTTCTGATGCAGAGGTTGAATTCGAAGAAAAAGACGGCAGCTTCTGGCATTTAAGATACCCTATCGAGAATTCAGATGAATTTATCGAGCTTGCAACCACAAGACCTGAAACCATGCTCGGCGATACTGCGGTTGCGGTAAATCCCGAGGACGACAGATACAAACACCTAGTCGGCAAAAACGTAGTCCTTCCGCTTGTTAATAAGCTTATTCCGATAGTCGCCGACTCGTATGTTGAGATGGATTTTGGAACTGGCGTGGTTAAAATCACTCCGGCGCATGACCCTAACGACTTTGAAGTTGGACTTAGACATAATCTGCCTATCGTAAACGTGATGGACGAAAGCGCTGTCATCAATGAAAACGGTGGAAAATTCTGCGGTATGACATCTAAAGAGGCAAGAAAAGCGGTTGTCAAAGAGCTTGACGAGTTGGGATTCCTTATTAAAGTAGAACCTCACAAACACAACGTTGGCACATGCTATAGATGCTCTACAGTAGTTGAGCCGAGAGTTTCCATGCAGTGGTTTGTTAAAATGGAACCACTTGCAAAACCCGCAGTTGATGTAGTTAAAAACAAAGAAATCAAGTTCATTCCTGAAAGAATGGATAAAATTTACTACAGCTGGATGGAAAACATCAAAGACTGGTGTATTTCAAGGCAGCTATGGTGGGGTCATAGAATCCCCGCTTGGCACTGTTCATGCGGTGAAGTATGTGTTAGTGAAGCAAAGATTGAAAAATGCCCAAAATGTGGCGGTTCAAACATGAAGCAAGACGAAGACACTCTTGATACTTGGTTCTCTTCCGCATTGTGGCCTTTCTCAACCCTTGGTTGGCCAGATAACACCGATGACTTAAAATATTTCTATCCGACAAGCACACTTGTAACTGGATACGACATAATCTTCTTCTGGGTTGCAAGAATGATATTCTCAGGACTTGAGCACATGGGCGAAAAACCATTTGACACCGTTTTCTATCACGGACTTGTAAGGGATTCTCAAGGTAGGAAAATGAGTAAATCCTTAGGAAACGGAATCGACCCGCTTGAAGAAATCGAGAAATACGGAGCAGATGCACTAAGATTTACACTAGTAACAGGCAACAGCCCTGGAAACGACATCAGATATTCTGATGAAAAGGTAAATTCTAGCCGTAACTTTGCAAATAAAATTTGGAATGCCGCTAGATTTATCTTAATGAACATCGAAGGTAAGGACATTAAATGTGAACTAAGTAGCAACCTAAACCTTGAAGACAAGTGGATAATCAGCAAGTTTAACAAACTTTCACAAGCTGTCACCGAGAACTTAGAAAAATTTGAACTTGGAATTGCTGTAAGTAAATTATATGACTTCATCTGGGATGATTTCTGCGACTGGTTCATCGAACTATCTAAAATCAGAATGAACGGCGATGACGAAAAAGCGGCGAACAGTGCTAGAACTACGCTAGTTTGGGTAATGTCTAACACACTAAAACTTCTTCATCCGTTCATGCCGTATATCACTGAAGAAATTTGGCAAAGCCTACCACACGAGGGCGATGCTATCATGATTTCTGAATATCCAAAATATACTAAAGAGAACGACTACAGCCTAGACGAAGCCGAGATGAACAAGGTAATGAGCCTTATCAAAGCAATAAGGGCAAGAAGAGGCGACATGAACGTGCCTCCATCAAGAAAAGCTAAAATCTTTATTGAAACCGCCGATAAAGAGGTATTTTTAGGCGAAGAAAAAGCTATATTAAAGCTTGCATACGGCTCTGAGCTTGTGGTCGGACAGAAGTTTGACAACCTTGACGGCGCTGTAACTTTGGTAACGGATTCCTGTAAAGCATACATGCCTATGGAAGATTTAGTCGACTTTGAGGCCGAGAAACAAAGACTTTCTAAAGAACTTGAATCGGCTGAAAAACAGTTAAGCACTGCAAACGCAAAGCTTAATAATGAAAAATTCATGTCGGGCGCTCCTGAAAATGTTAAGCAAGGCGTTATTGATAATGCAGAAAAGCTTAAAGAAAAAATTAGACTTATCACCGAATCACTAAGCAAACTTAACTGATTAATCTCTAATTTTTTAAGTATTTGTTAAATATTTTTAAATCTACAAAAAACACTTGATTTTTTGTATTTTAATGGTAAAATGATGTTAGCACTCTAAAAACACGAGTGCTAACATATGTTTTTTATTTAAATTTTATATTAAGAGGTGTGTTATGAAAATTAAACCGTTATTAGACAGAGTTCTAATTAAAGCCGAAGAGGCTGAAGAGACAACCAAAAGCGGTATCGTCCTTACTTCTTCTGCACAAGAAAAGCCACAATTCTCGGTAGTAGTAGCCGTAGGACCAGGTGGAGTCGTAGACGATAAAGAAATCAAAATGTATATTAAAGAGGGCGACAGAGTCATCACTCAAAAATATTCAGGTACAGAAATTAAACTTGACGGCGAAGAATATACAATAGTTAAACAATCTGATATTCTAGCAGTTGTTGAATAATAGGAGGTAAGACATAATGGCTAAACAAATTATTTACGGTGAAGATGCAAGAAAAGCACTTTTAAGTGGTATCAATCAACTTTCAGACACAGTTAAAATCACACTAGGACCTAAGGGTAGAAACGTGGTTTTAGACAAAAAATTCGGTGCACCACTTATCACTAACGACGGTGTTACTATAGCTAAAGAAATCGAACTTGACGATGCGTTTGAGAACATGGGCGCACAACTTGTTAAAGAAGTTGCGACAAAAACAAACGACGTAGCGGGCGACGGCACAACTACAGCTACACTTTTAGCACAAGCTCTAATCAGAGAAGGCATGAAAAACGTTACAGCCGGTGCAAACCCAATGGTTTTAAGAAATGGTATGCAAGCTGCTGCCGATGTAGCGGTTAAGGCTATCATCGAGCACTCACAAAAAGTTTCAGGCACAAACGACATTTCAAGAGTAGCCGCTGTTTCTTCTGGAAACGACGCTATCGGCGAACTTATCGCACAAGCTATGGAAAGAGTTACAAGTGACGGCGTTATCACTGTTGAAGAGTCAAAAACAGCCGAAACATATTCAGAAGTTGTTGAAGGCATGATGTTCGACAGAGGATACATCACTCCTTACATGGTTACAGATACAGATAAAATGACTGCTGTTATCGACGATGCTTATATTCTAATTACAGATAAAAAAATCACAAACATCCAAGAAATTCTTCCTGTTTTAGAGCAAATTGTTCAATCAGGCAAAAAACTTGTTATCGTTGCAGAAGACATCGAGGGTGAAGCTCTTACAACTTTAATCTTAAATAAATTAAGAGGCACATTTGTGTGTGTCGGCGTTAAAGCTCCTGGTTTTGGCGACAGAAGAAAAGAAATGCTTATCGACATCGCTACACTTACAGGCGGCCAAGTGATTACTGAAGAGCTAGGACTCGACCTTAAAGAGACTACTATCGAGCAATTAGGTAGAGCTCGTCAAGTTAAAATTGACAAAGAAAATACTATCATCGTAGACGGCGCTGGCGACAAAGAGGCTATTTCTTCAAGAGTTACTCAAATCAGAAGCCAAATCGAGACTACAACATCTGATTTCGACAGAGAAAAACTTCAAGAAAGACTTGCTAAACTTGCAGGCGGTGTTGCTGTTATCAAAGTTGGTGCGGCTACAGAAATCGAGATGAAAGAGAAAAAACTAAGAATCGAAGATGCTCTAGCGGCTACAAAAGCGGCTGTTGAAGAGGGAATCATCGCAGGTGGTGGTACAGCTCTAATCGACACTATCCCAGCTGTTAAAGCCTTTACTAATACACTAGAGGGTGATGCAAAAACTGGTGCTCAAATACTACTAAAAGCACTTGAAGAGCCTGTTCGTCAAATTGCTACAAATGCTGGAATCGAAGGTTCTATCATCGTTGACAAACTTGTTTCTAAAGAGCAAAAAGGCTACGGATACAACGCACTTTCAGGAGAGTTTGGCGATATGATTAAATTCGGTATCGTAGACCCTACTAAGGTTACAAGATCGGCTCTTGAAAACGCTTCTTCTGTTGCGGCTACAGTTCTTACAACTGAAAGCCTAGTGGCGGACATTAAAGAAGCAGTACCAGCTATGCCAGCCGCACCTGATATGGGCGGAATGTACTAATAAATCAACAAAAAATCTCAGCCAATACGGCTGTCAATAAAGAAAAAAACAGTCACTATCATTTTTTGATAGTGACTGTTTGCTTTTATGTAGATTGTGCTCAGAATCTTCGCTGTGCGAAGATTAACTAAGAGCTAAAGGTGAATGGTGAATGGCTGTGATGGGAATTCGCCACGGGGTATGCTCATTTTGTGTGGTTATGCCAGGCTAATAAATCTATAAATTTTCCTTGATAAAAAAATGAGTTCCCACTTTTATTTTCTCCAACTACTTGTAAACCCATTTTTATCAATATACTATTGGATTTAATATTTTGTTTATTTGCATATGCTTCAACAGTTTCAATATTATTTGGTAAGTTAGAAAAAATAAAATTAAATAATTCTCTAAAAATCCCGTATTTATATTGATAGTTTGCATTAATTTGAACTTCTTCCATCATAAAAATTGTATTATTGGTATAATATTGAAAGAATCCAATCAAATTGTTATCATAATAAATTAAAATAATATTTCTGTTTTCTTTTTTAATGGCTTCGCCAACAGCATCGTTCCAATATTTATAATCATCTTTATAAGAGCTTCCAGTTGGAGCAATCTTTTGCATGTTATCTGACAATATCTTGAATATCTGCTTTGATAGTTTTTCAAAATCGTTTTTTAATAAAAATTCAAACCTTATCATATTCTTAGTTTTACCTCACACAATATAAATACCATTTATTAAATCATAACACTGAATAAATAATATTTCAAATTAATTTCAGCGAGTAAATAGTCTCATACACGCCTATAAATCCTACCTAATGGCAAAAATTTTTCTTTACAAATAGACAGCTATTCGGCTGAAATTTTTTATTATTCAATGTCTATAATTAAGTCTTTGTGGTAATACTTTCTGTCGTTTTCATTTATTTCTCTTAAAACTTTGCATGGATTTCCGACCGCTATCACGTTTTCTGGTATGTCTTTTGTGACAACCGCTCCGGCGCCTATTATCGAATTTTCACCAATAGTAATACCAGGCATCACGCACACATTCGCCCCAAGCCACACGTTATCGCAAATGGTTATTGTATCGTTAAACTGCGCCGCTTTTTTCCTAAGTTCGGGCGATACTGGATGACTTCCGCCAGAAAGCACTACGTTAGGGCCGAACATGACGTTATTTCCCACATAGATATGCGTATCGTCGATGATAGTCAAGTTAAAGTTAGCGTAGATTCCGTTTCCAAAGTGGACGTTTTTACCGCCCCAATTAGCGTTAAACGGCGTTTCTATGTAGCAGTCCTCCCCTATTTCGGCGAACATTTTCTTTAGCAAATCCATTTTTTCTTTTTGCTTGCTTGGCTTTAAATGATTAAATTCAAACAGCAAATCTAAATAATTCAGTTGCTCTTTCACTAGGCTTTCATCCGCCGAATAATAGAGCTTTTTGTTATGCATTCTTTCCAAAATTTCCTTAAGTTCCATTCTTTCACCTATCCATATCAAAAAATGGCTTCAACACCTGATTTTAGGACGTTAAAGCCATTTGATTTTTCATTTTTAATTACGATAACTCTAAAAGAGCCGCACCGATTATGCCTGCATCGTTTCCAAGTTTCGCTTTAATCGCCTTAGGAGCGCCTACAAGGTCAGCACTGTAAGTGTAGTGCAGTATTCTCTCGTTTAGTGGATTGATAAGGTAATCGCCCTCACCGCTAAGTCCACCGCCGATGATGAACACGTCAGGTCTAAACACTGCCGCAAATGAAGAAAGTCCAGCCGCTAGATAGTCGATATAATCTTCAACCACCTTAAGTGCTACTGCATCGCCTTGTCTTGCCGCATCAAAAGCAGTTCTTCCGTTTGCGTTTTCGATATTTCCACCACAAATACTATGCATGATTGAATCAGGATTTTTCTCCATCGCTCTTTTTGTGTCTCTGATGAACGCTGTCGCAGAAGCATACGCCTCAAGGCAACCTTTTTGTCCACATGTGCACTCTTCGCCGTTAAACACAAGCTTAGTGTGTCCAAGCTCGCCGCCCATGTCGTCACAACCGCTGAATATTTTATTATTAAGGATAACTCCGCCGCCAACACCTGTTCCAAGTGTAATCATGATGGCATTGTCATAGTCTTTCGCCGCACCCGCAAGAGTCTCGCCAAAAGCCGCCGCATCTGCATCATTCTTGATATAGATAGGGTAGTCCACATATTGTTTTAGCTCGTCGTGAATCGGAACATTTCTCCAACCCATGTTGTTTGCGTAAACAAGAAGGCCTGTCTTAGAGTCCATAAATCCTGGTGAGCCAAGACCAACACTGCTAATGCTAGCTTTGTCCACGCCTGATTCTTCAATACATTTATTGACAATCTCGCCCATGTTTTGAATAACTTTTTTAAATCCAAGTTCGGCACTTGTCTTAATTTTTCCTTTGTAGATGATGTTGTAATCTTCATCAACTATTCCAACCGCAATATTTGTTCCGCCAAGGTCTATTCCGACATAATGTTTTTTCATATTTAAATTCTCCTTTTTAGTTTACTTAATTATAAAATTCTAGCATAAATAAACTAATATTTCAATACAAAATTAAGAATATATGAATTTTACTAAAAATCAACACAAAAATATGTCAAAGATAATAAATCACTATCTCTAATTAAATTAAGTCTACAAATGAATGATTCTCATTCGACACTATTCCAGATATTTCGTACTCTACACAAGTGTGAAAAATCGGTCCTCCTACCACAGCGGTATGATATTCTCCGTTTTCTCCACAAACATCAACTTTACACTCTCTAAAAATCTTAACCATTTGATTATCTATAGGCTTTCCCAAAATATGGTTTGGCAGTAAATTGTTATTGATAACTTTAACTATACATTTATATCCTTTTTCTAATATTTCCTTAAGTATATCCTCTCTTTCTTCTTGCCAAAGAGGAAATTTGTAGTCTATTTCAGCTTCTTTACATCTTTGAGAACACCAATCAAAATGTTGTTCTATATCAATATCGCCAAAAACAGCAACTTCAGCGCCTAAACTTTTAGCTTCTTTCAGTTTTTCTACCATAACTTCTTTATAATCCGTGCCAACAGACTCGCCTATCAACAGCGGAATATCAAGAGATTTAGATATTTTTTCCATTAATGAATTATTAACTCCGTGAAAATACGAGCGTTCTTCCGATTTTTTAACCATAACCAGCAGTGCTACGGGTACATGCCCTTTTGACATCATCCTGTCTAAACTCAGTGTACTATCTTTTCCAAAACTATAAGACATAACAAATTTTTTACTCATAAATCCTCCAAAATATAACTTTTTTCTCTGTAAAATCAATGTCCTTATTGTATCATTTGCCTTAAAATTTTGCAATAAAAAAAGAAGTGACAAAAAGAAGTATTCTCTCTTTGCCGCTTCATTTATTTTAGATTAAACCTCTATTTGACAGTCAAGTGTCAGATAATATAGGTCTTCATTTTTAATAACGGACACTTTTAGGTACAAATTCTGCTCCTCATCTATTAACCAGTCCTCAGAATATGTGGCTGTTTTCTCTTTTGCTATGGTTTCAGTCGGATTTTCTAGAGAAAAATAACTCGAACTGATTCCCTCGTATGTGTCCGCTTCACCATAGATTTCTTTGATTAAATTCATCGTGTCGTCCACGGTTTTAAGGGCATCTTCGCTTTCTGAAAACTCTTTAACCAGCCTAAAGCCCATTAATTTATCGTCTTCGCCGAAATAAAGCTCGGTCTTAAACTCTAAGTCAAAAATGGTGGTTTTCTTGTCAATTTCAAATATATCAGGCCCGATTTCTGTACTTTCTTCAACTTTCATTTCTTCTAAAACTGCGCTTTTTTCTTTTAAAATCATGTCAAGATACGGTAATTTTTCGGTGCTACTTTGTGATTGGCAAGCCGTCATAAAAGTTAAGACAATCAAGACGGCTGCTGCAAAAACTTTTTTCATGGCTATCTCTCCTTTTATCTGTTAAGTAAATTTTACTATATTTTACTCTTGGAATCAATTATTTTTTAGTAATATCTCTATTCATTTTTTGATATATAAAAATAAAGAAGGAAAATCATTCCTTCTTTACAAAAATTATTAAACTAGGTCTATGTAGACTAGAGACCGAAACTTATGCCTATTGCCTCGTCTACCTGACTCATAGCTCCACTGTCTAGACTGCCCATTTTCTCCTTTAGACGGTGTTTGTCTATCGTCCTTACCTGTTCTAAAAGCACTATCGAGTCCTTTTGAAGACCTGTATTTTGAGAACCTAGTGATATATGGGTAGGAAGATTTGTCTTCGTCCTTTGGCTGGTTATTGCCGCAGCTATGACCGTGGGGCTGTATTTATTTCCGATATCGTTTTGTACTATAAGCACAGGTCTAACTCCGCCCTGTTCCGACCCCACAACGGGACTTAGGTCGGCGTAAAAAATATCTCCACGCTTAATGTTCACTTTTTTCACACTCCGTATATTTATTGTACTAATATTTTTGCCGTTTAAGGCTGTCTTAAACATTCTTTAAGAAATTTTTCTTTTAATACATATTATATCGAAATGTGGTTTTTTGTTACTTAAAATTACTTTCTATTTTAGAAAACACCTTTGGAATATATTTAATCAAATCCGTTGGAAGCATGGAAGTTTGTGAAAGCATTTCACTGCATATATCTCCGGCTTTTCCGTGGATATACACACCCGCCGTACAAGCCGCTAAAGGCTTCAACCCTTGTGCCAAAAGTGAGCCTATCATGCCCGCCAACACGTCTCCGCTCCCACCTTTTGCCATTCCTGGATTTCCTGTGGTGTTAAGTCTAGTTTCGCCTGTAGGAGAGGAAATTATCGTTCCTGAGCCTTTTAAAACCGTATAAACTTTAAACTCTTTGGCAAATCTTTTTGATAATATCATCCTGTCAATTTGAATTTGCAAAACCGTTTTACCCATCATCTTCGCCATTTCACCTGGGTGTGGTGTCACGACTACTTCGCAACGTCTATCGCTGTATTCCAGTGGATTTTTGGCAAAAACCTTTAGCGCATCGGCATCTAAAACGACAGGACAAGTGGCAAACTTCATGATTATCGGGACATATCTCTCGCTTTCATCACCAAGACCACATCCGACAACGCACGCATCGGCCTTGTTTATCGCAGAATACAAAAGTTCACAGCTATGCTTTGTCGTCTCGTCGTCACTAAAATCTACCACTGTAAAAATCGCCTCGGGTATGTTTCCCGCAATTATCGGGTAGCACTCCTTGCTAACGACCATATTGAGCAGTCCTACTCCGCTTCTAAGCGCCGCACGGCCCGCCATAATCGCCGCACCTAGCATGGAATAGCTTCCACATATCATTAAAAGCGTTCCAAAGGTGCCCTTGTGGCTACTTGGATTTCTTCTTTTAAAAAGTGAATTCACGTCCGCCTCTTTAATCACAGAAAATGTCCCCGGAAGAGAGTCGATGTATTTCTTATCTATTCCAACAGGTGCGACGACATTTTTACCGCAGTAACCCGCCGCTGGATAAATTACATTCGCCGGTTTAATTGCTGTAAAAGCCACGGTGAAATCTGCCATGAAACAGCAGTCCGCTATTTTTCCAGTGTCACATTCCGCTCCGCTTGGAATGTCTACGGCAAATTTTAAAGCCTTACTCTTATTTGAATAACTGATGACTCTTTCGGTCATGCTGTCCATTCCACTCTTAAAGCCAATTCCAAAAATTGCATCTATAATAATGTCCGCTTTTTCTATTGCGTTTTCGCTTTCAAATTTATTAGTCGAAAAATCAATTATATTTACATCGTTTTCAAGCTTACTAAAGGCTTCTTTGGCTATATCTGTCTTGGCTTCTCCTTGAGTAAGTATAATGCTTACATTTGAGTTGAGCTTAGAAAGCCTTCTGGCGCAAACAAATCCGTCGCCACCATTGTTTCCTTTTCCGCATAATATTACTATATTTTTATTTTGAACCTCTGTTTGCTTTTTTACAAATACAGCAACTGCCGCTCCCGCTTTTTCCATTAAGTCATAAAGCGGTACGCCTGCCTCTACGGCACAATTTTCTAAAAAATTTATTTCACTTTTCGTAAATATCTTCATTTTATTTTCCTATTTTGCCGTAAAAACTCACGGTTTTCTTGCCTTTCACTATTTTTTTTAAAAACTTTTTAATGTTTTGAATATTTTAAATTTATCCGCCAATAATACTATCAAGCAATTTGACAGTGCGTTTGTGACTTTTATCAATTAGTATTAATTTTTAGAGGTCGGTCATCTTGCCCGTCCTCTAAATTATCCTAAATAGAGTTGATATTTTATTTTCTCTAAAGGCAAAAATTTATCTAAGTACAAACCTTGGACTAATATTTGTCTAAAGGGTGGCAACAGCCTCCCAAAAGGAAAATTTGGGGGGCTTTTGTACATAGGCTCATTAGGCTAATGACTAATGGTGAAAGGTGAAAGACTGTTTTAGGCATTCACTTTTCACTTTTAGTCCTTAGCTTTTATAGGCTTAACTGTTCTGCCTTCTCCTCGTCGTTGATTATCGCACCTGGAGATGGTATTTTCTTTTTATATCTTGAAATGTTTATTTCGCTTTCTTCTTCCAAAATTTTGGCTTCAATTACCTTATGGCCTTTTTTAAGTGTCATCGCCACTACACCTTGAGTATTTTTAGTGGTTTTGGGAAGAATCAAACCTGTAGAAACTATGAGCATTCTTCCGCTTGAAGAGATTATACATACATCCTTGTCTTCATCAAGCTGTAAGGCGCAAACTAGCGGTGATTTATCGCTGTATGCATTGATTAGCTTTTTCCTATTTGTCTTTGTTTGATACGAAGAAAGGTCTACCTTTGCCACTTTTCCGTTTTCAAAGATAAATAACATAAATCCTTTATAATCAGATGTAACAGCCATAAATACTGCGTTTTCGCCTTCATCCATCTGAAGTTTTGCTGGTATATACTCGCCTAAAAGCGACGACTTTGTATCGGCAAAGTCACCAGCTTTGCACTTATAGACCTGAGAATTATCTGAGAAAAAGAGTAAATCACTGTTGTTTGTGGTTTCTTTTTCTATGAAAATCTCATCGTCCTCTTTGAGCTTTTGCTCCTTGCTCATTCTTAGTGATTGAGGCGTTATTTTCTTAAAGTAAGCTTCTTTTGTGAAGAATACGTTTACGGGATAATCTGGCACTTCTTCTACATGCTCTTCTTCATCTTCTATGAAAACAAGCATAGATTTTCTCTCTTTGCCGTAGGTATCCGAAACATTTTTTAGCTCTTTGACTATTATCGTCTTAACCCTTGATTTAGACGCTAGTATCGCCTGTAAATCTAGGATTTCACTTTGTAAATTGTCGATTTCTTCCGTTCTTTTTAGGATATACTCACGGTTTAGATGTCTTAGTCTAATCTCTGCGACGTATTCTGCCTGAATTTTATCTATTCCAAAACCTATCATTAGATTCGGAATTACCTCTTCTTCCTCTTCGGTCTCTCTAACAATTTTTATCGCCTTGTCTATGTCTAAAAGTATTGTCTTAAGACCTAGTAACAGGTGCAGTTTGTCCTGTTTCTTTTTAAGGTCGAAGTGAGTCCTTCTTCTAATGCACTCTACTCTAAAAGCTATCCACTCTTCAAGAAGTTCTCTAACTCCCAATACTTTAGGCACGCCTGATACAAGCACATTGAAATTACAGGAAAAGCTGTCCTCAAGCGGTGTGATTTTATACAGTCTTTTCATCAAATTATGAGGGTCTACCCCTCTTTTTAAATCTATCGTGATTTTAAGACCGTCGATACCTGTTTCGTCTCTGATGTCCGAAATATCCTTTAGCCTATTGGTTTTGACTAAATCAATTATCTTCTCAATTATCGCCTCTATTGTGGTAGACGGCGGAATTTCTGTTATGTCTATGCAGTTTTCGCCTTTGTCGTAGCTGTATTTACAGCGAAGCTTTACCGAGCCTCTACCCGTCTTGTAAATCTGCTCTATCGCCGCTCTGTCGTATACTAAATGTCCGCCGCCGATAAAGTCAGGCGCTTTTAAAGTTTGAAATATGTCAAACTCAGGGTCTCTTATAAGTTCTATCGTAGTTTCGCAGATTTCCCTTAGATTAAATGGGCAAATCGAGCTTGCCATACCGACTGCGATACCTGTATTAGCATTCACCAAAATACTCGGAAAACTTGCAGGAAGAAGCGTCGGCTCTTTCATCGTACTATCATAGTTGTCGACAAAATCTACTGTATCTCTATCTATATCCCTAAAAAGTTCTTTGCATATTTCGTCAAGTTTTGCCTCTGTATATCTTGAAGCCGCACACGCCATGTCTCTTGAATAGAACTTACCAAAGTTACCCTTAGAGTCAACATACGGATGAAGCAGTGCCTCGTATCCACGGCTTAAACGCACCATAGTATCATAAATCGCAGCGTCACCATGCGGATTTAGCTTCATTGTTTGCCCAACAACGTTTGCACTTTTACTTCTTGCACCGTTTAGAAGCCCCATTTTATACATAGTGTATAAAACTTTTCTATGAGAAGGCTTAAACCCGTCAATCTCAGGAATAGCACGGGACATAATAACACTCATCGCATAGGGCATGAAGTTATTTTTAAGCGTCGAATTAATATTTTCCTCCACGACAATCCCAGCGCTTCTTATAACACCTTTTTGGGTATTTGCTATTTTTTTTGCACTTTTTTTCTTTGCCATTTAATTACTCCGTCTTTTTATTTATGCTTTAATATTAAATTTATCATTCCATGCATCACCCTTAGCGAACAACAACCACCTTACGGCGCTTTTTATTGCTCTTTTTAAGCTCATACATTCTTTCATCAGCAAGTGATATTAACTGTGCTGCACTAATCGCTTCATTAGCATGTCTAAATGCTACTCCGTAACTTATGGAAGTTGAATATTCTACATTATATTTTCTTTGAATATCCGAAACAGATTTATAACATTGAACAAGTCTTATTGTTACTTCTTCCTCACTTAAATAATCTCCCACAATTAATATTTCATCTCCGCCATATCTACAAACAGCATCCTTTAAAAAATGGTCTTTTATCTCATCTGCCACTGTTGTTATGTAAAAATCGCCTTGATCATGCCCGTATATGTCATTGACTGTTTTCAATCCATCAAGATCAATGAAGCCAACAAAAAAGGATTTTTCTTCTTTGATAAATTTATTAATCACCTTATCTGCATAATCTCTTGTGTAAAGTCCTGTTAAGCTGTCTTTAATTGCTTCATCTTCCATTTCCTTAAGATTCCGCATATCTTTAAAGTTTTCACTTCTGACTTTTCTATATGTCTCTGCCGAAATTCTAAGCTCTGCCAGACTATGCGCAAAAACAATGAATACTGCAAACGCATTTATAACAAATATGCCTAATACTATATAATGATATAACAAATTGCTGCTTTGAATATTTTCTCCAATAGAAATTAAAAATACAAACAATGTTATAAACATTAATGAAAAAGCAACTGTTATAAACGAAATATTTCTCTTATCTGAAATAATAGTGTCTAAAGACTGCCTTGGTATAATTTTTCTTGCAAAACTTATTGTAGAAACTGAAACTGCAAATGAAACCGCTGAAACAATTAGCATGCTTTGTGTGTTATCCACACTGCTCAATATATTTCCACCATCAAACAATGCAAGTGACGCTAACAACGCCATTCTCTTTGCAAATAGATTTATGCAAAAGGTAACAGTTATAAATAAAGTTTGGATAATATTAGATTTAAACACAATCTTTGTTTCTACGAACAGCAACAGCGCATACAGTATAATCGCCAAAAATTCATACTCAATCGAGATCGCAAAATTATAAATATACCAAAATCCAAAATTAATAATCCCACAAATTATACAGCCAATCAACGGAAATTTGTTCTTATTAAAAATATATGATGTGTAAGAAAAGAAAACAAAAAAGTAAGCTATATAGAACACTACAAACAATATCCACAAAATAGCAATCATTTCAACTCACCCTTTCTTGTTTTATAAAAATTCTCTTTATTCTTTCTCATGTCTTCATCTGCCATTGAAAGAATTTGACTAAGTCCCAATTTTTTTATTTCTTCATCGACACAAACCGAACCTATGCTGGCTGAAACTAAAAACTCTTCTAATTTATTTTGATTTTCTATGTTGTACTTAATTCTCTGAACTAAATCTATGCAAGGTCTTGTCTCTATTTCATTTACAACAATCAAAAATTCATCTCCGCCAATTCTTGCAACAACATCACATTCTCTAACTGCATTTTGAATAGCATTAACTATTCTTGTAATCAGTCTATCGCCTGCTTTATGTCCATATGTATCATTTGTGTATTTCAAGGCATTGACATCTATAAACAGCACACAAAATCTTTTGTCATCACTTTCCTCTTCACACATTTTTTCAAGTAATGATAACACGTATTTTCGGTTATAAACACCTGTTAGTTCATCTCTTTCAATTTTTTTGAGCAAGTCCTCTTTTTGCTTATATATTTCCTCTTGTTTTACCACTTCTTTATCCGAATTTCTCTTATACAAATTTGCATCAATAAGATTAATCGCATATAGGAAACATAGGTAAAAAACGCTTAATGAGACTAAAGACACCGTAATCGACAAAAGCATTTGTGAGTTGTAGATTTCATCAGTTATCATAAGCGCTGCATGAACTAACTGGAACAACACTACAGTAATAGTCGCAACAAACAAAGCCAAAGAATATTTGCCCTGTGTGGTTACTCTTTGAATCGAAACATTATCAATATGCTTTTTAACTATCTCCTGTGCTATCATTAAGAATATACAAGACGCAATCAATATAACCAATCCAAAATCACTTTCAGTTATTACTTTATGTGGAGACAAGTTTAAAATACTGCCCAATATAGTAATAAGTGGAATTACAAAAGCTGAAATATGCAAGACAAAAATCGATGCACCGCAAAAAAATTGAATAAAATTCGCTTTAGATATAATTTTAAATTCAATAATCAACACCACAAGTAACCCTAATATCAGCAAGTAGAAATTCAAATTATAAAAATTATACAACCAAAACAAAGTGGTATTAATTACCGATAAAAAAACAAATAAAATTTTATTACTGGTTCCACCCATCAGTAGTTTTGATGCATACAAAAGCACTGACATCTGATAGATAAACACTACCAATAAAGAAAATGCTAATAGCATCGTTGAAAAATCTATAATCAACTGCATAAAATACCTTCCTCCCATATTCCTTAAAATTCAAATTAAATCAAGAAACATCCAAATCACTTATATAATCTCCGCCACTTTCGGCTATAAACTCTTTTCTTCCCATTAAATTATCGCCTAGCAATAAATCAAAAGTTTTTGCTGTCTCTTCCATATCTCCGACGTTTACTTTGATAAGTCTTCTTGACTTTGGATTCATCGTAGTAAGATTCATCATCTCAGGTTCATTTTCACCAAGTCCTTTAGAACGCTGAATCGTATACTTTTCATCCCCTATTTCTGAGATAAACTCATCTTTTTCTTTTTCGTTATAGGCAAAATAGCTCATGCTCTTTGTGTTAATTTCGTATAAAGGTGACTCGGCTATATACACCTTTCCCTCTTCGATTAATGCTGGTGTAAGCCTATAAAGCATAGTCAAAAGCATAGTTCTTATGTGAAATCCGTCCACATCCGCATCGGTACAAAGTATGACTTTGTTCCACCTTAAGTTTTCCATTTCAAAGCTTGAAAGATTTTTATTGGATTTAGATTTAACCTGCACACCACATCCTAAAACCTTGATTAAATCGGTGATTATCTCACTTTTAAAAATCTTGTCATAATCCGCCTTTAAACAGTTAAGTATCTTACCACGAATAGGCATTATCGCCTGAAAATCCGGGTCCCTTGCCTGCTTACATGCACCCAAAGCCGAGTCTCCCTCAACTATGAAAATTTCTCTTTCCTCTGTCACTTTACTTCTGCAATCG
The DNA here is from genome assembly GCA_964369415.1 of uncultured Eubacteriales bacterium. Taxonomy (GTDB): domain Bacteria; phylum Bacillota; class Clostridia; order Oscillospirales; family Acutalibacteraceae; genus SIG603. The sequence goes on from CAYJFP010000001.1 coordinate 52,214, forward strand.
ACAAATTTAGCGACTCTTCCGGTGATATCCATTTTGCCTGTAAGTTTAGACTTTATGTTAAGCCTTGTCTTTTCCGCATCTTCACGGCTTCTTTTATTTATCAATACTTGATTTGAAATTTTGTCGGCATCAAGAGGGTTTTCTATGAAATAAACCTCTAAATTATGCCTTAACATCTCGACCATAGCCTCTTGAATACCCTTGTTGTTAATGGCTTTTTTAGTCTGATTTTCGTAAGAAGTTTGAGTTGAAAACGAAGAAATAACTATAACCAAACAGTCTTCAACGTCTTGAAAGTTAATCTTACTTTCGTTTTTATTGTATTTATTTGTTTGTTTTAAATAGCTGTCTATTTGATAAATAAAGGCATTTCTAACCGCCTTATCTGGCGCTCCACCGTACTCCAAAAAGCTTGAATTGTGATAGTACTCGGTGACATTTACTTTGTTTGAAAAGCTGAGTGCCACGTTGATTTTCACCGTGTACAAGTCCATGTCTGCCCTGTCTCTTACCTGTTTTTCGGTGTTCCAAAACTTGACTGGAATCATGCCATCCTCGCCAATAATCTCTTTTACATGGTCGGTTATTCCGTTTTCATAAAGAAAGTCTTCTGTCTCATATTTTCCATGGCTTATCTCGTTTTTAAGGTGAAAAACTATCCCCGCATTTACTATAGACTGTCTTTTTAAGACGTCTCTAAAGTAGTCAAGCGGTATGTCAATCTCGGTAAAAACCTCTAAGTCAGGCTTCCACTTAATCTTACTTCCAGTATCTTTTCTTGCATAAGGCTCTTTAAGCATTTCACCGACTATTTCACCTTTTTCAAAGTGAAGATTGTACTTAAAGCCATCTCGTTTAATCTCGACATCCATGTACAAAGATGCATACTGAGTAGCACAAAGACCTAGGCCGTTAAGACCCAAAGAGTACTGATAGTTATTTCCTGAATTATTGTTGTATTTTCCTCCTGCGTAAAGCTCGCAAAATACAAGCTCCCAGTTGTATTTTTCTTCATTTTTGTTATAATCTACGGGAATTCCTCTTCCCTTATCCTCTATCTCTATGCTTCCATCCAAAAATCTAGTAATGGTTATCTCTTTACCAAAACCTTGTCTAGCCTCATCTATAGAATTTGAAAGAATTTCAAATACAGAGTGCTGACAGCCTTCTAGACTATCTGAACCAAAGATAACCGCAGGCCTTGACCTTACCCTTTGGGCTCCTTTTAAGCTAGATATACTTTCATTGCCGTAATTTTGCTTTTTTGACATTTAATTTCATCATCCTTATCAGACCTAATTATATTTTATTAAAAATAAATCTACATATTCATATATCATTTTATCAGAATATCCATAAAAACGCAATATAAAAAGCTGCACAAAACACACCATTTCATGCAGCAGTCATTGATATAAATATCTTTTTTACTCTTTTAGCGATCTTCCCTTTGCATCCATCTTTGTTTTTCCGCTTAAAATCAAAACTCCTTCAGTAAACCCCCATAGTGAACCGACACCAAGAGTAAGTACGCTTATAGCAACTTGAATAAACCCTTTTACGTTATGCCCCAGATAAAAACTATGTAGACCAAGTCCACCTAAGCACACGCCGAGAGCTCCAGCTGTAACGGCACTTTTTCTTTCGTCAATCACATTGTTTTGCACTTGATTCATAGGCATATTTGCATATGCGTTTTGATATCCATAATTATAATTCTGTGTGGGAATATTGTATTGTGGCATATTCTGATATTGATTTCTCATATTTTGGTAATTTGTGTTTTGATATGGCATACCAAAATTTTGCCGATTCATATATTGGTAATTTATGGAATTATTCTGCATATTTTGAAAATTCCCAATCGGTCTTTGCTGGTTTACGTTTTGATAATTTTGAACATAGTTTTGCTGATGAGTATTCTGATACGGATTCCCGCCGTTTTGATAAGGATTATTTTGTCCCTGATACATGGTTTTTCCTCCAAATTAATCTATTTCGCTAATTAATGAATCTGTATTTGTCGCCGTTATGCTAAAGGCGTAAACTAATTCCGTCGCCTCTTTTTCTGATACAAAAGCCGCCAAATCACCATCATAATATCTGTAATCTATAAAATAAGTATACTGATAATTTTGAGCAATATATGGAACTAAAGCATTTGAAAATGAATCTCCTACAACTACACACGTAGCGCCGTCACTTCTGACTTGATTTTCAATTTCTGTTATATCACGGTTTCCACCTAAGAACACATTGTATTTTTCTGACGACGACAGCTCTGAAACATCAGCAAAAACACTCTCATCCTCTTCTCCCATTGTAAGATGTGCTGTCGGCACATAATATTCTATTGTTTCAGGAGTAGAAATCGCACTTAAACCATAGAATGAATATAAGGCGCCAAGAAATCCGTCTTCAAAGTTTTCTTTATACTCTGAGAGCACTGGTCTTTCAATTCCAGTAGTCATTGCCCATACATCATATGCGTAAAAAGCCGCTAAACTCGTCCATCTGTTATCACTATAAAAATATAGTTTCTCATCGCAGTGCGCCTTTAAATACGGATAAATATTTAATTTTTTTGCCCTAGAATCTATCCCTTTATTAAGGTATTCTATCGTTTTGTCTTGATCCGATGTTTCATCTGTATACTGGTTTAAAAAGCTAAGCGGAAGCATTATATCCACGGCACTCGGGATAATCATCGTGGAAATATTTACCTCTTCGTCAATTTTAGAAATGCTAGAGTTAACAGCACTTACAAAGCTATCAGCCTTTGCATTGTCAAATTTATAAAAACTGTATGCCTTATTGCCAACTATCGCCGTGCCTTCATAAATCTCTATTGCATCGCCTTCAATGCTAATTTCCTGTGCTGCAGGTTCCGCTGGTTCAACCACTGGCCCTGTAATGATTCTCTCTGCTGTTACATAAGCTAAGTTGTCGTTCTCTGTTCCTTCAAGTACCGAACCTACCAAAACACCTGAATTAGTCGGTGCATCCTCACCGCTTCCTACTAACAATCCTACAATTATCGTTACAACTGATATAAACGCTATTAGTAAACCCGCCATCAGCAAAACTACCAATACACGTCCTATTATTTTTGAATTTCCGTTTGATGTAGAAACTCTTCTTTTTCCTGTTTCGATTTTATTCATTATAAAGAGTAACCTTTCTTGATTTACTATATAGTTTATTTAAAACGGCTTTTAAAGTCAAGTCAAAATAAATTAATAATAAGTAAATGACGCCTCGTAGTGCTCTAAATTTAGCTCCTTAAACTCTGATTTTTTTGACAGAAAATGCCTTATATGAAAGCACAAATTACATTTTGAGGTATAGCCTTCTTCCCCATTAAATCCGTTTTTTACCGCTAAATCATAAATCCCCTTAACACCGTTTTCTAAAAGAGCGTCCATGACTTTATACTTCCCCTTTTCTATGCCTTTGGTAATTTCTTCAAGTGGAATATTTATGCCTGTACAACCAGGTGGGATAAAATTTTTGTGCATGTCGATGTGATAGTGATTTGTCGATAAGATTCTATTGCATGGATTTGAATCAAGTAGATTAGCTGTTTTTGTCTTTTTACAATATTCCTCTTCTATATTAACAGCCCGTCCGCCGTAGCTTATCCCGTAATAATCTGCGGTTAAAGCTATGTAATCACTCGATATTTTATCACAAAATTCATTTCTTGAATGTGCTTTATCACCATTTAAAAGCGATAAAGTCTTCAAAAATTCACCTTTCCACAAAAAACTGCCCATGCCGTATTTTCTACAGTATTCTGAGAGTTTAACTGGCAAATTATACGGCACATACTCCGCATGAAAGGTATCAACCGAAATGCAAAGAGTGTCTACACCAATGCTTAAAAGCTTGGTTAAATACTCCTTTGCCCTTTTTTCGTCACTTGCCCAAAATCCGTTCGTCTCTATATAATCTATGCCTACTTTGTTCTCTTTTAAGGCTTTTATTAGATCTATCAGTCCGTCAAAGTTCAAAAACGGCTCACCACCGCCTATGTGTACTCCTCTGCATCCGTTTTGATAAAGAAGTTTTGCCACGTCCTTTGCGTCCTCTTTTGTAATATACCCACCTTCTCTTTTAGGTGAGCACGAATAAAGGCAGTGTCTACACGCCGCATTGCACTTGTAATTTGCCATAATTCCGCCGTGGCTTAAATTTTTAATCTTAATCATACTGAAACTCCCTTCAAGATTTAACCAAAAATCAATATTTTGCATAAGTTTAACCTATTATAACCTTAATTTACCTTGATTTACAAGTAAAAATTCATTATAATGTTACTAAGTATATTTTTATATCAGAACGGAGCATTGGAATTGGCAATTTTAAGCGTAATAGACATTGAAAAAACTTTTGGTGTTACCACCATACTTGAAAATATTAATTTTGAAGTGCAAAAAGGCGAGCACTGCGGACTTATTGGAATTAACGGAAGCGGTAAAACCACCTTATTTAATATTCTGTCCGGAAAACTGGACTTTGATTCGGGAAATATTTATACGGCAAAGGACACCGTAATGGGTTACATGGAACAACATGTGGTTAGAGACGAGGTTCACACCGCATACCGAGAGGTCATGAGCGTTTTTAAAGAGCTTGAAGACATGGAGCACGAACTTGAGACGATAAATCATGAACTTACCGTCAATAGTTCACATGAACTTATCGAAAAACAAATTCATTTAAATGAAAAATTTGCCGATTTGGGCGGTCTTACTTATAAAAACAGGGTTAAAAGCACGCTTGTCGGACTCGGCTTTGACGAAAATCAAATAGCAAGCCCCGTCTCAAACTTAAGCGGTGGTCAAAAGGGAAAGCTACAACTTGCCAAAATGCTTTTAAGCGGGTCTAATCTACTTTTGCTCGACGAACCGACCAATCACCTCGACATAGAATCGGTGAAATGGCTTGAAGATTTTTTACTTAATTTCAGCGGTGCATTTATCGTTATTTCCCATGACAGATATTTTCTTGACAGGGTTTGCAGTAAAACCTTAGAGCTTGACGGAACTAAGATAAATGTTTACCCAGGAAATTACAGCGTGTCCTTAAAGCTCAAGAAAGAGCGAAAACTTGCCGCTTCAAGAGTCTATGAGAACACGAAAAAAGAAATCAAGCGCATTGAGGGCATAATCGAACAGCAAAAAAGATTTAACCGTGAGAGCAACTACATCACCATTGCAAGCAAGCAAAAATCTATCGACAGGCTTGAATCCACTTTGGAGAAACCAGAGAGCGAACCCGACATAATAGACTTTAAATTTAAGGCGAGCAAGAGAAGCGGAAACGATGTTTTAAGCGCCGAAAATCTAAGCCTTAGCTTTGGCGAAAATAATCTTTTTAAGAATATAGGATTTGAAATCAAGAGAAAAGACAAGGTTTTTCTTCTAGGACCTAATGGATGTGGAAAAACTTCACTTTTAAAAATTCTTTTGGACATTTATCAGGCAAATAGTGGCTCTTACACCTTAGGTGCGAATATCGAAGTCGGATATTACGACCAAGCGCAGGGCAATTTGGACGAGAGCAAGACTGTAATTGACGAAATTTGGGACCTACATCCTCAAATGACTATGACCGAAGTTCGAAGTGCACTTGCGGTATTTTTGTTTAAAGGCGAAGACGTTTTCAAACCTGTCAAAGGTCTTAGCGGTGGCGAAAGGGCAAGGGTTCTTCTTCTAAAACTCATGCTACAAAAGTCCAATTTTCTTATTTTGGACGAGCCTACCAACCACCTTGACATCAGCTCAAGAGAAGCCTTAGAGGACGCACTTTTAGGCTATGACGGCACACTTTTAATCGTTTCTCACGATAGATACTTGATAAATAAGCTGTCACAGAAAATTCTTTATTTAGAAAAAGACGGCGTAAAACCGTTTTTAGGAAATTACGATGACTTTTTAGAAAAAAAGCTTGTAGAAAAAGAGGTAGTCAGTGAAGCTTCATCGCAAAAACCAAACAACTACAAGCTTGAAAAAGATAAAAAAGCCGAGATACGAAAGCTTAAAAACGCACTTTCAAGATGTGAAAGTGCCATTGAGGAAACTGAACTTTTGATAGAAGAAACCGAAGAGCTTCTTTCAAAACCCGAGATTACAAGTGACTACAAAAAAGCTTTAGAATTATCGGAAGAACTACACACAAAAAAAGAAAATTTAGAAGCACTGATGAAAGACTGGGAAAAAATCCACCTAGAACTTTCAGAAAAAGAAGAGGTATAAATTTGAAGTATAAAATTACAACTTTAGGCTGTAAAGTAAATAGATTCGAGTCGGAAGCAATAGCCTTAATGCTTAAACAAAGGGGTTTTTCCGAATCAGAAAAAGGCGAAAACGTGGATGTTTTCATCCTAAACTCTTGTACGGTCACCGCCGAGGGAGACCGAAAAGTACGACAGCTTTTACGAAGAGAGAGAAGCAAAAATCCTTCTGCTGTCATCGTTTTGACAGGCTGTATGGCTCAGGCTTTTCCTGAAAAATCCGCCGAATTATCGGAGTGCGACATAATCACAGGAACTGTCAAAAGAAACAAAATCCCGCAGTACATCTTTGATTTCATAAACCATAAAAACCGAATAGTCGACATTGAAAGTCATCCAGATGACGAAAAATTTGAGCAAATGGACATCGACGATTTTTCTGGAAGGACAAGGGCATACATAAAAATTCAAGACGGCTGTAACCGCTTTTGTTCTTACTGTATAATCCCTTATGCAAGGGGTAGATCAAGGTCCGTTCCGCCTGAAAATTTAAAATCTCAGGTAAAAACTTTGGCTGAAAAAGGCTTTAAAGAAATTGTGCTTACAGGCATAAATCTTTCTTGGTACGGAAAAGAACTCGGATTAAATCTATGTGATGCGGTAAATATAGCATGTCAAGAAAGCGGCATAGAAAGGGTTAGACTCGGCTCTTTAGAACCAGAATTTTTAAGCGAAGAGGTAATAAAAAATCTCTCTTTACAAAAAAAGCTATGTCCGCAGTTTCATATTTCTCTTCAAAGTGGATGCGATAGTACTCTTAAACGTATGAGACGCACTTACACAAACGATGACTACTTTTTAATTACCGAAAACATCAGAAAATATTTTAAAAACCCCGCAATAACCACCGATATCATGGTAGGTTTTCCAGATGAAAGCGATGAGGAATTTTTAGAAAGCTACAATTTTGTAGAAAAAGTTTCTTTTTCATCTGCGCATGTTTTTTCCTACTCCATAAGACCTGGTACTAAGGCGGCGGATATGGAAAATCAAGTAAAAAACAAGGATAAAGAATTAAGAAGCAAAAAAATGATAGCACTTACCGATAAATCCACCGAAAAATACCATAGCACCTACAAAAACCAAAGTGTAACCGTACTTTTTGAAACACAAAAAGAGAAAAACCTATACCTTGGCTATACCGATACCTATGTGCCTGTACTTTGCGTTTCACCTAAAGATATAAAGGGTGAAATTAAAAAAGTTTACATAGATAGCACCGACAAAAATTATTGTTATGGGAGAGTAGAAGAAAGTGAATAAAAAATTTACGAAACCTGAAAAAAGTTGGATAATGTACGACTGGGCAAACTCTGTTTATGCGACAAATATGTTGGCGGCACTTTTCCCTATTTATTTTGGATTTGTGTATTCAAATGCACATCCTGGAAGCGATGGAAACGTGGTCTTAATCTCACTTGGCGCTTCTATCGCAACGCTTGTAACGGCGATTCTCGCTCCGTTTTTAGGCGCACTCGGCGACCACAAAGGCTTTAAAAAAAGACTTTTTGCCACCTTTTTGTTTTTAGGCGTAAGTTTTACCATTTTTTGCGCTATTACAAGTAATTACATGGGACTTCTTGTAGGATATGTTGTTTCACACATTGGTTTTAGCGGGGCAAATATTTTTTACGACTCATTTCTAACCGACGTCACCACGAAAGAGAGAATGAACAAAGTCTCGGCTTGGGGTTTTGCAATGGGTTATCTTGGTGGAAGTACGATTCCGTTTTTAATCTCAATAGTGCTTTACATGATCATCCCCTCTGTCGACCTTTCGATGAAAATCATCTTTGTTTTAACCGGTCTATGGTGGCTAGTTTTTGCCATACCTATTCTTAAAAACGTAAGACAAGTTCACTACATAGAAAAACCTTCTTCACAGTTAATTAAATCGACTTTCAAAAATCTTTTTACAACTTTTAAAAGTATAATTAAAGTGAAGAAGATATTATTCTTTGTTTTAGCCTACTTTTTCTATATTGACGCTGTAAACACCGTTATCACTATTTCCACAGCATATGGAACTACTCTTAGACTTGACTCTACCGGCATGATACTCGCGCTTTTGGTAACGCAAATAGTCGGAATACCATGCGCAATTATTTTCAGCAAACTAGCAGATAAATTAGGTTCTATAAAAATGATAGTTTTTGCAGTTATCATGTATACATTAATCTGCTTTTTAGGCTTTTTCATGGGTTATAATGTTGAAGTCAACAATTTCAGTCAGGAGTCTATCGACTTTTCACTTGTTTTGTTCTGGCTTCTTGCCTTTATGGTTGGAACAGTTCAAGGCGGAATTCAAGCCATCAGCCGTGCACATTTTGGAAAGTTAATCCCGCCTGAAAAATCTAATGAATACTTTGGATTTTTTGATATTTTCGGCAAATTTGCCGCTGTCTTAGGACCTTTACTAATTGCTGGATTCACCATTATTACAGGCAGTGAAGCTATCGGTATTTTAAGCCTTGTATTTCTACTTTTAATGGGTCTTATCCTTCTATTTATTGGCAGAAAACACTTTAAAGACGACTCACCTAGTGCTTAAGTAATTTCTTAGGTTTTGTATCTCGGTCTCTGCTTCGGGTGCGCTTATATACGAGCCTTCGTAAAGAATAATTCCGTCTGCACCGAAGTCAAAGCTTTCCTTTGCCTCTCTAGCCAGTATATCGCTTGATGTAAGCCATGTGCCCTCGTCGCTGTTTGTTCCCGCTTTATACACCGCTAAGCCTATGTATATGTCAAGCTCGTCATGCCTTGGAATACTCATCCACTCGTTTAAGCTTTGAGAAAATCCGAGATACGGATTGTCGTAGCTAAAATATATTTGCGGTGCTATATAGTCTATATAGCCTTTTACAGCGCACCATGTATATACATCTGCCGCCATTTCTTCGTTGTTTTGAAGATTTGCAGATGGTGAAATGCCAAAAACCGCTTCTGGGTCGGCTTCTTTAACCTCTCTATAAACCTGAGCTATTAGCGAGTTTATATTTGTTTTTCTCCACTCTTCTATCGGAAGTGGATTCGAGACACTGGCACAGTAATTTTCATACGCTACACTGTCCTCACTCGTCATGCCTTCAGGATAAAAATAGTCGTCAAAATGTATGCCGTCCACGTCGTATTTTGTCACTATTTCCGCCGCACCACTTGCTATAAGGCTTCTCATCTCTCTATACGCTGGATTTATATACACCGCACCGTCTTTTTCTATGAAATAGTATGGATTCGATGCATTTAGCATTACATATGGGTTATCAGCTGACAACTCAGGCGGTGTGGTTTCTAGTTTTACTCTAAGTGGATTTAACCATGCGTGAATCTTCATCCCCTCGGCATGAGTTTTTTCTGTCATGTACAAAAGTGGGTCAAACCCTGGATACTGCCCTTGTTTTCCTGTAATTATGTGTGACCACGGATAGTAGTCCGAATCGTAAAGCGCATCTGAAAACGGTCTTACCTGTACGAATAAATCCGTCGCACCCATGCTTTTTGCTTCTGCGACTTTTGCATCAAAGTTTGCCTTAAATGACGCTTCGGTGCCGTCGTGATTTGAAAGAGATATGTAAGAAATCCAAACGCCTATCATTTTATTGCTTTGTGTTATCATGCTTTCATCACTCGGTGCACTTGTGTCTACTACTATTGTCGGTGTTGTAAAAACCTCTGATGTATCGGGTTTTACTTCATATGCTTCACTACCTTTTATAGGATTATCCTTTAAAAATGCTATAGCGATGACCGCCACTACAAGAAACGCCCATAAAATCACATAGGTATAATCTTTTCTTTTTTTCATATTTATTACCGTCCTTCTCAATTAATTGTTCCTGAAATAAAGGTATAATTTAGTAATATATATGTTAGAAACAACTGTTACATTACACAAAGGAGAAAAAAATGAAAAAATATAAATACTTACTTTTTGACAACGATGAAACCTTAATGGACTTTGAACACGCTCAAGAACTTGCTTTTAAAGAGACTTATGACGAGTTCTCATTTGACTTACCCTATGATTCTAGCATGCTTTTAACTTACTCTGATTTTAACAATAAATGGTGGCAAAACTTTGAAAAGGGGCTTTGTATAAAAGAAGATTTAGTCGTAAATAGGTTTAAAGACTTTTTAGAATCTATGGGTTTATCTGCCGATGGTAAAAAGATGAATGAGAGGTATGAGTTTAACCTATCAAAGCACAATCATCTTATAGATGGCGCATTAACACTATTAAGAGACTTAAAGCCATTCTATAAAATCTATATAATCACAAACGGAGTCTCATTTACTCAAAACGGCAGAATCAAAACTTCTCCTATATTTGACTTGATCGACGGCTTTTTTGTCTCAGAAGACGTAGGCTACAACAAGCCAAACCCGATGTATTTTGACTATGTTTTAGACAAAATCAGCGCAAAAAGAAGCGAGTGCCTAATTATAGGCGACTCACTTACATCTGATATTAAAGGGGCTAATAATTCTTTTATCGACTGCGTTTGGTTTAATAAAAAGCACATCAAATCACCTAAAGAGTACTATATAAACCATGAAATTACATCTTTAAATGAGATTTATGACATATTAGAATTTAAGAAATAACTCCATCGTTGATAAGTTTTATTATCCTATTTGCAACTGTAATAGGTGGTGCACCTGCGCTCATTTTTATATCTGCGGCGCTTTTATACTTTCCATATCTTTCGTTATACAGCTTTTCAATGAATTCATGTCTGTCCTCTCTTTGTAAGAGAGGTCTTTTTTTGTCGTTTTTAAGCCTTTCTTGAAGTGCACTTAACGGAACGTCTAAAAATAAAATTTTAGCGCCTAAGTCATTCGCTATTTTGACATTTAATGGATTGAGAACTGTTCCGCCTCCGCTTCCGATTATCACATTATCGTTTTGAAGCAGTTGTTTTAAGACTTCTCCTTCAAGATTTCTAAAGTATGCTTCGCCCTTTTTCTCGAATATTTCTCTAACCGTCATTCCTTCATTTTTTTCTATTACATAGTCCATATCCAAAAATTTTACACCTGCTTTTTTCGATATTATTTTCCCTATATACGTTTTTCCGCTTCCCATAAAACCACATAAAACAATCTTCATCAAATCAGTCCTTATTAAACATTCTAGCACATTCTGTCTTTGCATCAAAAATCAGATTTTCAACGTCTTCTGTCTTAAATTTACCGCCATACCATATCTCGTGCGCTAACACCGCCTGATAGACAAGCATGTCCATGCCGTAGACTATTTTCTTATTTAGTATTTTAGCCAGTCTTATAAATTCAGTCTCGGTCGGATTGTACACTATGTCAAAAACCGCCTTACACCTACTTAAAAGACTCTCACTTATAGGTGAAGTGCCAGCGTTTGGGTACATTCCGACACTTGTTGCATTTATGATTAAGTCATATTCATCCTCTGACTCTTCTGCCTCTTTTATCGAAATTGCACTGCCCTTATTCATTTCATCGGTAATTTTTTCAGCCTTGTTTTTATCCCTTGCGGCTATGATTATCTCTACTCCACTGTCGCTAAGTTCAAAAGCTATAGCCCTTGCGGCTCCTCCACTGCCCAAAATCAAGACTTTGTCAAAAGGCACACCAGATTCCACCACCGCCCTTTTAGCACCCTCTCCGTCCGTTGTATAGCCTTTTAAACGTCCGTTATCGTTCTTAACGGTGTTTACACTGCCAAATCTCACCGCTTTTTTATCTATTTCATCAAGAATTTCTATAATATTACCCTTGTGTGGTATCGTGACATTAAGTCCATCATAGCTTTTAAGCTTTTGTACGCTATCCTTAACCGAAACTATGTCAAGTATTTGATAATTTGGCGTGTAAGAAGACAGCGAAAACAGCCTTTCATGAATAAAAGGCGACATCGTGTGAGATATGGGGTGACCTACTACAGCAAAATTATTAATATTCATAAAAACCTCCGAATTTTAGGTGGAATTGCACAATTTACAAATAATTTTTATTTTTTTTCGTCATAACTCTTGACAAATCAGCCGTTTAAAAATAAAATGTATTTGAAACAAGTCTATATGAGATTGTATCATATATTACTTTGAATGTAAACTTTATTAAGTTAAATAAATAGGAGGTACGTTATGATTTTAGAAAAATTAAAAGCTATTTTAAGTGACCAGTTTGATGTTGAGGAAGATACCATCACTGCTGAAACAAGTCTTTCTGAAGATTTAGGAGCTGACTCACTTGATGTTGTTGACCTTTTAATGTCTATCGAAGATGAGTTCGAAGTTGAAGTTCCTGACTCAGAAGTAGAAAACATTAAAACTGTTGGCGCTATAGTTGAATACATCGAGAGCCATCAATAATAAAAAACGGAAGGTGTTTAGCCTTCCTTTTTTAATGGTCTAAAGAAATATGCCGATACGGCGCTTACAAAGGCGAAAACCGCCGAAATAGCAAAAACCAGTGTAATATCACCAGATATAAAAGCACTTATTATAGGGCCTACTGCCATGCCTATGTCACACCCCATGTAAAATGTCGCTACCGCCTTTCCCCTTTCTTCTTTTTCCACTGTGCTTACCACTCCACTTTGTAATGTAGGCTGAGATACACCATGCCCTATCCCTTTAAATGCAGCCGCAATAAAAACTAGCATTAGTGTCAAACTGTTAAAACCTGATACAGCAAGAAAAGTATAGGAAATAGCGATAAATAACAGCCCTCTTAACAAAACAGTGTTCACACCTTTGTCTTTCCACTTATTACTTAAATAAAATCTTGAAAACATCATAAGTATTGCTACAATCAAAAAGTAAAGCGGTATGAATGGTGTATTTATTTCTTCTAGATAAACGACTATATATCCTGTTTCTATGCTGTTTAGCAAGAAAAGTATCAGGGCAAAAACGGCAAACGGTACGGCTTCTTTTGTAAAAAAGCCTTTCACTTTTTTCACTTTTTGTTCTCTTTTCACAAAAAAGCATAACACACCCGAGATAAAAGAGATTAAACTTGCCGCTATAAACAGCTCATTATACGAAAGAGCATCTACCAAGTACAGAGCTATAAACGGGCCTAAAGCTACGGATAAAATCTGTCCTGCGCCGAAAAATCCCATACCCTTAGTCATTCTGTCTTCGGGTATGAAAAAACTGATGTAATTCATCAAAGCCGTCGTGTAAAAGGCAAATCCACCACCTTGCACAAATCTTAAAATCAGTAAAAACACATAGTTTTTAAAGCTTAGCATATATAATACATATGACAGTGACACTATAATAGAGGAAAAGATTATAATGTATTTTAAGTGAATTTTATTGCATACAAATCCGCTAAATGGTCTTAAGCACAAAGAACCTACCGAGAACAATGCAAAAATAAATATGCTTTGTTCACTGCCAAAACCTTCACTTAGGCTTTGCTTGGTTATTATGGGATTCACTAGCTGAATTTGTATATTCTGTAGCGCTGCGGCAATTAACAGTAAAATATAGTTTTTATTTCTTAGACCTTCAGTCACATAATCACACTTTCATAAGGAGTTATTAAATGGGTATTTTAGAGCTATGTCTCATCGCAGTTGGACTTTCCATGGACGCCTTTGCCGTGTCCGTATGCCGTGGAGTAAAAATGAAGAGAATAAATTTAAGGCATACAGTTAGTATAGCCCTATGTTTCGGTTTTTTTCAGGCTGTCATGCCTTTTATTGGTTGGGCGGTCGGTTTTCAGTTTTATTCCTACATAATAGATTACGATCACTGGATTGCTTTCTCGCTACTTCTTTTTATCGGATGTAAGATGCTCTACGAGGCATTTAAACCCGAAAAGGATGAAGAAGAGCACGACTGCTTAAAATTTTCAGAACTTATTATGATGGGCGTAGCAACAAGTATTGATGCTCTTGCAGTCGGAATAAGCTTTGCCGTTTTGCCTGATGTTAATATCTATTTTGCGTGTATATTAATCGGAATTATCACTACGGTAATTTGCTTTGCCGCTGTTTTTATTGGCAAATACTTTGGAGATAAGTTTAGAAACAAGGCCGAGATAATCGGCGGTGTTATACTGATTTTAATAGGATTTAGAATTTTAATAGAGCACCTATTTGCGGTATAAAAAAGCTCTCAGTCATTAGACTGAGAGCTTTTCGCTATCAATTCTTTATTCAGTTTGAGCTTTCGGCTCTTTTTTTACAGAGATAAGTATCGCTACTGGCACTGCAATTAACACTAGCAAACTTATTATCTGAGAAGTCGAAATCCATCCGTAGACACCTCTTATTAAGTCGCCTCTTAAAAATTCTAGTGAGAATCTTATCACTGCATAACTCATCAAATAGATATGTAAAAGATACTTTTTGTATAAACCTTTTTTGAAAAAGTAAGTTAAAACCGCAAACAACGCTAGATTTAGTAGTGCTTCTACAAGCTGAACTGGAAATCTTAATGGCCCGTTTGCACCCTCTGAAAGTGAATAGTTATACACCACGCCAAACGAGCTTGTCTCGACTCCATAACAGCAACCGCTTAGGAAGCATCCCATTCTTCCAAAAAAGTGAAAAAGTGGTATCAAAGGCGTGAACATCCACACATAATACTCTCTATCAAGGTTCTTTTTGCTCTTCTTCATATATAGAAACGCCGCCAACATGCCGCCAAAAAGACCGCCGTAAAACACGCTTCCACCAAACGCAAAGATTAAGTACTGGAAGAACATTTCTATACTGTTTATCTCATTTAAATGAGTGAAAACATACAAAACATTGTCTAAATTTGTGTAGCCGTATAAAATATGTGAGCCAATCAGTGCACCAAAGCCTGCAACAAGCAGTATCATAATCACTTCGTTGTCGTCTTTTTTTGCCTTTTTAGCATAGTAACATGCAAGAATGCCGATAGCAAAGATTCCTAAAAGCCACATTATCGTATAATAGGTGAATTGCTTATCAAAAATAACTATATCTGGAAACATAAAAACCCCTTAATTTTCTAAGTATAATTCAATAGCTTGCCGAAAAACGGCAAGCTACCAAACACTCTACGATATGTACGATTACATAAATCCTGCTGCTGCGCCGCCTACTACTGCAAGTGCACAGATAACACAAACTACACCGATACCACCGAAAGCTGTTCCTATAATACCGAGAACTAATCCAGCTGTTGCTACGCCCATTCCTTCTCCTGTTTGTCTAGCTAAGTTTCTAGCCTTAACTCCAAACACGATTCCAAGAATAGCAAGAACAAATGTAAAGAACCCAACATAAGGAATAAAGCTTCCTACGATGCCGAGTATACCGCAAACCAATGCTGCAACTGCCATATACTTTCCCTCCCAAAATTTTTTCTTTATTATAACATGTTATTAATTCATATGTCAATAGTTCATAGTTTATTAATCTTTCTTTTAAAATATAAATTTATATTAATTATGTACAAATTATAAACATTATTTTAATTCCACAAGGTAATAATATCAAATTTATTATTAATTACTAATAAAAATAAGCATAAATTTTTGGCATAATTAAAAAGCTTTGATCAATATAGTTTAAGCTTTACCTGTTATTATATCAAATGAGAAACAAAATTCGTTCTCATTGAACTGATATTTTTCTAGTAATTTTGGCCCACAACTGTTAGAACCGACACCAGACATCTTATAATCTATGCACAACACAGTAAATCCACTTTCAGATAACTCATAATTATGTGGGGTCTCAGATAGCTCTTCCTGTGTGTATGGCGATACATTAAAGCTAAAGTCAGCCGAAGCTATTTTAAGTCCATAGCCTGTATTATCGTATAAATTCACATGGTAACATCCGCATCGACTACCGTTTTCTTGCGGCCTTATATAGTCTTCATGCATGTCTACTATTTCCGCGCTAAAACGTCCAAAATATGAGCTTCTTCTCTTGTCTATATAGCTTTCATTCGGGCCATATCCTAGGTATTCACAAGCAGCAAAAGACTCAGGAAGGAACATTCGTATGCCAAATCTGGGTAAAAATGGGAAAGACGGATCTTTTTTCACATCCATATTCACACCAATTCTTCCGTCTTGATACACTGTAAATACCGATTTTATTTCAAGAATTTTTTGAATGTGAACCGCCGAAATGCTAAGAGCCGACACAATTTCTACGCTATCATCACTCTTTTTCACCTTCGTTTCATAAACCTTTACCGTTTTGCGGTTAAAGCCAGCTTCGAACCACTGATGTTTTGCATACATGTCATTATCTGTCGGTGCTCTGTAGATATTATACTCCATCGGAAGGTCTAAAATATTCACATTATCTTTTACCATACTGTCAAACATTCCGGTAAGTTTATTGAATATATATCTAAATTTATCGGAGTAAATTTCTATAAATGTGTCAAATTCATTCACTACTATTTCAGCCTTTGACTTTATCTTCTCAAGCTTTTCTGCCTTTGGCTTTTTAATTTCAATTTGATCAAATCCAAGCTCATAACCTTCATGAATAAATGGTGTGTCATACTTTTGCCTGTAAATAACTCTTAGGTGTACGGCTCCTTTTTTCGGAATATTAAGTTTAATCTTAAACTCTTTAGACGACTTTGGCTTTATGTCAAGCTCGTCCAAAACACCTACCTCAATGACATCTCCGTCATGGCTTAATTCGTATTCAGCATATAAGATATCTTTTAAGTTGGTAAAATCAAGCATATTTTTAATCTCAATTTTGCCCTTTTTCACATCGATATCGTAGGCTCTACACGGTCTTGCGACATTTTTCCACTCCAAAAGCCCTGTATGTGGCGTTCTATCAGGATAAACCAAGCCGTCCATGCAAAAGTTTTCATCATGTGGAAACTCGCCCCAATCTCCGCCGTAATAGTATTTGTCCTCGCCGTCAGCTGTCTGCCCCATCCAAATCGCATGGTCACACCACTCCCAAACAAAGCCGCCAATAAAGCACTCATCGCTATAAATTCTCTCAAAATAGTCCTCGATATCTCCCGGACCATTTCCCATTGCGTGGACAAATTCGCAAAGAATAAACGGCTTTTTAAGCCATGTTTCGCTTATTGTTTTCATGGTCTCTATATCTGCATACATACGGCTATGCACATCAATATTTGAAATATCGTTTTTATAGCCCTCTTTTTGATAAATACTGCTTTCATAATGAACTAACATGTCTTTGTCAAAAGATTTTATCCAAGCGGCAGCCTTTTCCATATTAGGGCCAAAACCAGACTCATTTCCAAGTGACCACATCACGACACAAGCATTATTCTTGTCTCTTTCAACATTTCTTCTTACCCTATCGACTATCATTTCTTCAAACCTTTTGTCGTGACAAAGAGTTCCGTATGTCTTGTCTATGCTAAATTCATTTACGCCAGCTTCCTCATGACCGCCGCCGTAAATACTCGTTGTTCCGTGGGCTTCAATATCGCTTTCGCTGATTACATAAAAGCCCCAATCGCTACAATACTGCGTCATCCAAGGTGCATTTGGATAGTGGCTTGTGCGAATTGCATTGAAATTATGCCTTTTCATTATGAGTAAATCTTCAAGCAGTTGTTCTCTACTTATTGTATAACCTGTGAATGGGTCGCTGTCGTGCCTGTTTACCCCTTTAAACTTAATGCTCACACCGTTTACAAAAAAGCTTCTATCTTTGATTTCAAAGCTTCTTATTCCGACTCTTTGAACTATGCTCTCATCTTCACTTGAGAGTATAAGTTCATACTGCTTCGGAGACTCGGCATTCCACAAAACGGCATTTTTAACTTTAAATTTAAGCTTACCGTCTTCATTAATGCTTTTAGTCTCTATTTCTTCTCCCATAGGATCTATGAGCGTTACGTCATATTTTACTGCTTTTCCTATGAAATCTGCTGTAATTTCTATTTCAGCATCTTTGTATTTTTTATCCAAAGTGGTTTTTATATAAAAATCTCTTATATGATTTTTCGGTCTAGAAATTATATACACGTCTCTGAATATTCCGCTCATTCTAAGTTTGTCTTGGTCTTCTAAATATGTACCCTTGCACCATTTAAGCACTAAAACCGCAAGTTTATTGGCTCCCGCTTTTACAAAGTCACTTATGTCAAACTCACTTGTAGAGTGAGATACTTCGCTATATCCCACAAATTCTCCGTTAAGCCACACATAAAAGCATGAATCGACACCCTCAAAATTAAGATAGTTCTTAAGCGAAACCTCTTTTTCATCAAGCTCGAAGTATTTTATATACGCACCGCTTAAATTCTCATCTGGAACAAATGGCGGATCGAATGGTATCGGATATTTTATGTTGGTATATTGATGGCTGTCATAACCTAGAATCTGCCAACAAGACGGAACATTTATTATGTCAAAATCATCGCTAAAAAAGCTTTCGTCGTAAAAATTTTCTATTACATATGGATTTTGATAAAGTCTAAAAAGCCAGTCTTCACCCGAAAGAAGCGTGACTCTCTCCGACTCCTCCATATAGGTATAAAACTGGTTTTCTCTCACATTAGGAACATAATACGAGCGATTAGGACAAGTGTTTACATGAATTTTTTTTGTATCTTCATAAAATTTTTCAATTAGCATATTTTTACCCCATTCCGCCATTTTGGCTATTTATTATAAGAAAATAGGGCAACTTTTTACGGTTGCCCTTATTAAATTTTACAATATTAACCTTCTACAAGCTCTTTAAGTAGTTTTGGAAGCTCTTCGCCCATTGTTTCATCCGAAAACTGACAAGTACCGACAACCTTGTGTCCGCCACCGCCGTATTTCAGCATTAACTTTCCAACGTCTATACTTGCTGTTTTGTTAAGAACAGAATATCCAACCGCACAGCTACAACCCATTCCGCCTCTACCGCTAACTATCCACGCAGATATGTTTTGTTCTGGATATAGACTATAAATCAAGAATCTATTGCCTGTATAAATTGGATCTACCCCTCTTAAATCGCTGATGATTACATCTTTTTCGACTTTTGTATACTGTTTAACCATCTCGATAAACTTATCGTTTTGCTCCCAATATATTTCAATTCTCTCTTTTACATCAGGTAAGTCAAGAATTTCTTCTATGCTCATTTCAAGACAACAGTCAATAAGTTTTTCCATTAAGACGTAGTTAGAAATAGTAAAGTTTCTCCATCTTCCTAGTCCAGTTCTAGGGTCCATTAAGTATCCTAAAAGCACCCAGCCCGTAGGCTTTTGAATTTCGTCAGCAGTGAGCATAGCCGCATCAACCTTGTCAACTGCCTCCATCATCTCTGTTAAATGTGGAAAAGTCTCTTCAGCACCGTAGTATTCATAAATAATTCTTGCACATGAAGGAGCATATCTGCTCTCGCCTTTGTACTTACCCTCAAGCTCGTTTCTCTCATGCTCGCTTGAGTGATGGTCAAACCACAGGCCACACCCTTCTACATAAGGAACATTTGCAAGACAGTCATCAGGACCTATCTCGACAAGTCCGTCTTGTAAATCCTTTGGATGTGCAAACTTCCAGTGGTCGATTATACCAGCTTTCTTTAGAAGTGCAGCGCATGCCAATCCATCAAAATCTGAACGTGTAACTAATCTCATATCAAAACTCCATTCCGCCGCTTAGCAGCTTAATTATTTATTTTTTTATGCCAAAAGGCACTTATTTATACCGCAAATAAATAATTTGCAGTTCATTGCATTTTTTACTGATAATATCTCATCTGCGCTATAACTTTCCCTAAAATTTGAACTTCTTCGGGATAAATCGGCGAAAAATCTTCATTTTCAGGCTGAAGCCTTACTTTTCCATCTTCTAAGTAAAAGGTTTTTACTGTAGCCTCTTCATTATCTACCAATGCTACGACCACATCACCGTTTCTAACAGAAGATGTCTTTTCTGCGATTACATAGTCGCCGTCTAAAATTCCAATATTTTTCATGCTTAACCCCTTGATAGTAAGGGCAAAAAGCTCTCTGTTTCCTTTGTCCGCAAACGGCAGATATCCTTGTATCTCCTCTACCGCAAGAATCGGCACTCCTGCTGTGACTGTTCCTAAAATCGGAACATGTGCAGTCGCCTGTGCACCACTTATGCTTATGGCTCTATTTTTTCCGACATTTCTATTGATGAGCCCCATTTTTTCAAGTGACTTTAAATGGGCGTGAACCGTAGATGTCGACGAAAGCCCTGTTGCGGCACAAATTTCTCTTACAGTTGGCGGAATCCCTCTTGTCATTTCTCTTTTCAAGTACTCGTATACTTTAAGTTGACTATTCGTCAATTTTTTCATCTTACCAACTCCGAATATTTATTTCGCTGAAGAAAATAAAGATATTTCTGTGGCGATACCTGTACATTTTTATTATATCATAAAACTTAGCGTAAGCTAAGCATATTTTTGTTTGCCCAATACAATTAATTTTTAATTTTGGGCACCATTTGAGGTTATTATATCCTAAACTTAGCGTAAGCTAAGTCATCCTTGCTTGTCCGATACAATG
>CAYJFP010000001.1:73088-114642 GCA_964369415.1 uncultured Eubacteriales bacterium
TTCTCTTACATGGTCAAAATTTTTAATTTTGGGCACCATTTGAGGTTATTATATCCTTAAACTTAGCGTAAGCTAAGTCATCCTTGCTTGTCCGATACAATGTTCTCTTACATGGTCAAAATTTTTAATTTTGGGCACCATTTGAGGTTATTATATCACATATTTTTAAAAATTCAAACAGTTGTTTTAATTTTTATTAAAATAATCTTTTTAGTTAATTAATTAACGTGTTTTTTCTACATATCTTTATTGTTAACATAATAAATAATAATTATTTAAGCTTTATTAATAGGATTGTAACAAATAAAATTTTATATCGGTTATAATATAAATGTACTTAAGAGATGACCGCAACATTTCTTGGTACAAGTTCTACCCTCCTCAATTTATACCCCCCTCAAATTATTGAAAACAGGACTGACTATGTCGGTCCTGTTTTCATTTGCGCATTTTTAAAAAGGTATATTAACAAATACTCTTTTTTGCACATTTTTACAATAGTTTAGACCCGATTTGCAATGTTTATTTATTAATTTAGTGTTATAATCTATACATACAATTCAAATTTCGGAGGTATTTTTATGAAAATAGGCTTACAAATGTTTACATTAAGAGAATTTATGCAGACAGAAAAAGATATGAATTACACTTTAGGCAAGATTGCAAAAATCGGCTATAAATATGTTCAAATTTCAGGTGGTGGCGCTATTGACCCCAAAATTTTGAGAAACATATGCGATTTTCATGGTTTGAAAATTGTACTTACGCATGTTTCACCCGATAGAATTTTAAACGAGAGTGAAAAATTAGTCGAAGAACATGAGATTTTAGGCTGTGACTACATTGGTTTAGGTGCTATGCCTGCTAAATACAAAGATAAAGGCTTTGTGGAAAATTTTATTGAGGAGTTTAAAGTGCCTGCTCAGATTTTTAAAAAATCAGGCAAACTTTTCATGTATCATAATCACGCTTTCGAATTTGAAAAATATGAAGGCAAAACAATTTTAGAGATGCTAAAAGACGGATTTGATTCCGACGAAATGGGCTTTACACTCGATACTTACTGGGTTCAAGAGGGTGGCGGAGATGTTGTTTCATGGTTTGAAAAATTCAAAGACAGGACCCCTATAATTCATCTTAAGGACATGGGAGTTAGTAATGGAGAAAAAGTTATGAAGCCGATTTACGAGGGCAATATTAACTTTAATGCTCTTTTAGAAAAATTAAACACTTGGGATAATGTAAAATACGCACTTTACGAGCAAGACGTGTGTGAAGGCAGTCCATTTGACTGTTCAAAACTTACTTTTGAAAATCTAATTAACAACGGCTGGGAGGCTTAATAATGAGTAAAATAAAGCTTGGAATAATCGGAATAGGAAATATGGGTTCCGCCCATATAGGAAACATACTTAGCGGCAAATGCCCTGAAATAGAGGTGACAGCGGTAGCCGACAGGCTTGAAAGCCGTAGAAATAAGGCAAGAGAGACACTTGGCAAAAGCGTTCAATTTTTTTGTGAAGGTGACGAGCTTATAGAAAACGGGAATGTCGATGCTGTTTTAATTGCAGTTCCTCACTATGACCATCCGACTCTTGCGATAAAGGCCTTTGAAAAAGGAATAAACGTCATGTGTGAAAAACCCGCAGGTGTATACACAAAACAAGTTAGAGAGATGAACCAAGTAGCCGAAAACAGCGGAAAAGTCTTTGGAATGATGTTTAATCAAAGGACTAACGAACTATACCGAAAAATGAAAAAAATTGTCTCTAGCGGTGAACTTGGAGAGATTAGGCGAGTTAACTGGATTGTAACGAATTGGTTTAGGACTCAGTATTACTATGATTCAGGCGACTGGAGGGCAACTTGGAATGGTGAAGGCGGCGGCGTTCTTTTAAATCAGTGCCCACACAACATTGACTTGCTTCAATGGATTTGCGGCATGCCGACTAAGGTAAGCTCTTTTATGACCGAAGGCAAATGGCACGACATCGAAGTTGAAGATGATGTAAGCACCTTTATGGAGTTTGAAAACGGTGCGACAGGAGTTTTCATCACCACTACAGGCGAAGCGCCTGGCACAAACCGATTTGAAATCATTTTAGACGGCGGAAAAATGGTGTGCGAAAACGGAAAACTCATTATTCAAAGGCTTGAAGAGAAATTAAGCAGTCATATTTACAGCAGCAAAGAAGCCTTTTCAAATCCAAAAACCAATACAGAAATTATAGAGCCAAATGGTGAAGAAAGTGCTCATTCAGGCGTTTTAAACGCTTTTGCAGCAAATATTTTACGAGGTGAAGCTCTAGTAGCAAACGGAAAAGAAGGTATAAACGGACTTATGCTGTCTAATGCTATGCACCTCTCATCTTGGCTTAACAAAACTGTAAGTCTTCCTATAGACGAGGATTTATTCTTAAATTTACTTAATGAAAAGCGTAAAAATTCAAGACATAAAGCACAAGTGGACATTGTAAGCGATACAGGTTCAAGTTATTAAGAAAGGTATTTTATTATGAGAAAATATATGATAAGTGGTTTTTCCGATGAGATAAGTCCTGACTTTAACCGACAAATCGAAGTTTTAAACTCTTTTGGTGTGAGCTTTATGGAAATCCGTGGAGTCGATGGCAAAAATATTTCTGAATGCACTATAGATGAGGTTAAATCAATTAAAGAAAAACTTGATAAAAACCATATTTCTGTTTCCGCTGTCGGTTCACCTATCGGAAAAGTATCGATTGAATCAGATTTTGATGAACACTTTACTCTTTTTAAGCATATTTGTGAGATTGCAAAAATACTTGAAACTAAGTATATTAGGATGTTTTCATTTTACACCTCTTCAAAAAAAGAGGATGAAAGCGAAGTCATCAAGAGACTTTCTATATTGATTGACTACGCTAAAAACCATGATTTAATCTTGCTTCATGAAAACGAAAAGGGGATTTACGGCGACACTGCCGACTGCTGTCTTAATCTTATGAAAAAACTCTACTGCGAAAACTTTAAGGCAATTTTTGACTTCGCAAATTTCATCGAGTGTAAAGAAGATACTCTAAACGCCTATAAAATGCTAAAACCTTATATCGAATACATACATGTAAAGGACAGTGACGAAAATAAAATTGTGCCAATCGGAATGGGCAAATCTAATGCAAATGAGATATTAAGGGATCTTCTTTTCAATAATTACAGTGGTTTTTTCTCTATGGAGCCACATTTGACTGATTTCAGTGGACTGTCAAATCTTGAAAAAGGTGAGAAAAAATCTAGAATCCTTGACGATTCTGAGTTTGCATGGCATATTGCTTTAAATTCTCTTAAAGCTGTTCTATATGATTTGGAGGGATAATCATGAGTAATAAACTTTCTGTAGCCATAGTCGGATGCGGTGCTATAGCCCCAGTTCACGCCAACGCACTGTCAAAACTATCTGAAATTGAAATATCCGGCTTTTGTGATACTGATTTAAGTAAGGCACAAAAACTTAGTTCTGAATTTGGCGGAAAAGCCTTTGACGACTTTGAAACTATGATAAATGAACTTGATTTATACTGCATTCATATTTGCACACCACATTTTTTACATCTTCCTATGATAAAGAAGTGCTACGAGAATGGCATTGCCGTTTTTTGTGAAAAGCCACCCATAATCGACCGCAGTCAATGGGAAGAGCTTATGACTATCGAAAGTGATAGAATCGGGTTTTGCTTTCAAAACCGCTATAATCCAGAAGTTATATATATGAAAAAGCTTATTGAGAGCAAAAAATGCGGTAAGTTTTTAGGTGCAAGGGCATTTGTCACATGGAAAAGAGATGAAGACTACTACCTAAAAAGTGCTTGGCGTGGAAAAAAGGCCACCGAAGGCGGTGGTGCACTAATAAATCAAACTATACATACTCTAGACTTGATTATCCATCTCATGGGCAAGCCTGATTCGGTAGATTCCGCCCTATTCAATAGGCATTTGAAAGGCATAATAGAAGTAGAGGACACGGTGGATGCATACTTAAAATACGATAATTATTCGGCACTCTTTTACGCCACAACAGCGCACTCTAGCGATTCAAAAGTATTTCTAGAAATTGAATGTGAAGATCTAAGCCTGAGATACGAGGAAGACAGTTTAATCATTACTTATAGCGATGGCAAAACAGAAAATATTAGCTTAGAGCACGCTTTAGAGGTTTTTGAAAAATCTTACTGGGGCAAAAGCCATTTTATGTGTATTGTTGATTTTTATAAAGCCTTGTCACTTGGTGAAAAAGCGCCTATATGCAAAGAAAACATAAGTGATACTATAGATATAATGCTAAAAATTTATGAAAGTGAACGAGGTGAAGTTAGATGAAAATGTCATTTAGATGGTACGGGCAAGACGATCCGGTTAGCCTACAGCATATAAGGCAAATACCTGGAATGAGAAGTATAGTTTCGGCAGTTTACGATGTAAAACCTGGTGAAATTTGGGAAAAAGATAGCCTTGAGAATATTAAGGAAGAATGTGAACAAAACGGTCTTGTTTTTGACGTAATAGAGTCAATTCCTGTTTCAGAAGATATTAAACTAGGAAGAGAAAACGCTGAAAAGTTAACCGAAAACTACATAGAAAACATTAGAAGATGTGCTGAAATCGGCATAAAATGCATAACTTACAACTTCATGCCCGTCTTTGACTGGACAAGAACACAGCTAGATAGATTATTAGATGACGGCTCGACTACCTTAGTGCTTTATCAAGAACAGTTAAAGGGTATCGACCCTTTAAAAGACGATATCAGCCTTCCCGGCTGGGACGCAAGTTACAGTAAAGAGGAAGTGCGAAAGCTCATCAGCGATTACAGAGATTTAGGTGAAGAGGGCTTGTGGAAAAACCTTGAATTTTTCTTAAAGAAGGTTATACCTGTCGCCGAAGAATGTGGTGTAAAGATGGCGATTCATCCAGACGATCCGCCATACTCAATCTTCTCTTTGCCAAGAATTATCACATGTGAAAAAAATTTAGACCGCTTTTTGTCTATTGTCGACAGTCCCTATAACTGTCTTTGTCTTTGCACGGGTAGCCTAGGCTGTGTAAAAAGCAACAATGTAATTTCCTTAATAGAAAAATATGCAAAAATGGACAGAATCGCCTTTGTCCATATGAGAAATGTAAAAGTTTTTGACGACAACAGCTTTGAAGAAAGTGCACATCTTTCAAGCTGTGGCAGCCTTGACATGTACGGCATTGTAAAGGCTCTTTCTGACAATGATTACGAAGGCTATATTCGCCCTGATCATGGCAGAATGATTTGGGGAGAAAGCGGAAAAGCTGGCTATGGCCTTTACGACAGGGCACTTGGTGCTACTTACATAAACGGATTATTTGAGGCTTGTAAAAAGGCAAAGGAGGATAAATAAATGGTTGATTTAAATGGTAAAATTGCTGTTATAACAGGTGCTGGAGGAGTTCTCTGCGGACATTTTGCAAAAACACTTGCAAAATCTGGCGCAAAAGTTGCACTTCTTGATATAGACTTAGAAAAAGCTAAGGCAATCTCTGATGAAATAAATAAAAACGGTGGCACATCAAAGGCTTACAAATGTAACGTTCTTGAAAAAAGTGCTTGTCTTGAAGTAGCAGAAAACGTAGCAAAGGACTTTGGCGCTTGTGACATCTTGATAAACGGAGCGGGCGGCAATAAACCCACTGCAACAACAGACCAAGAATACTACACCCCTGATTTTGAAGGAAAAAGTTTTTTCGACTTAGATGTAGACGCTACCGACTTTGTTTTTAAGCTTAATTTTTTAGGAACCTTGATTCCGACCCAGTGTTTTGCAAATCAAATGATTGGAAAAGAAGACTGCACTATCGTCAATATTAGCAGTATGAATGCTTTTACTCCACTTACAAAAATTCCCGCCTATTCAGGAGCTAAGGCGGCGGTTTCAAACTTTACTAAATGGCTTGCAGTTCACTTTTCAAAGGAAAACATCCGTGTAAACGCCATAGCACCAGGTTTTTTTGCTACTGAACAAAACCGAGCCTTGCTTTGGAATGACGACGGAACACCGACTAAAAGAAGTGAAAAGATAATTTCTGCGACTCCCATGGGACGTTTTGGAAACCCTGAAGAGCTCGACGGTGCTTTATTATTCTTAATCGACAAAAAAAGTTCGGCGTTTATCACAGGCGTCGTTCTGCCTGTAGACGGCGGATTCTCAGCCTATAGCGGGGTGTAACATGAAGCGTTTTATGGACGAAGATTTTCTTCTTCAAACCGATACGGCAAAGACTCTTTTCCACGAGTATGCAAAACCCATGCCAATAGCCGATTATCACTGTCACATCAACCCCATGGAGATTGCGCTTGATAAAAATTTTGAATCAATTACAGATATGTGGCTTTCTGGCGACCATTATAAATGGCGGGCAATGAGATACTGCGGTTTTAAGGAAAGCGATATAATTTTAGGTCTTAAGGAAAATCCTTATAAAGTTTTTGAAGCTTTTGCAAAAACTCTTCCTCAGCTTATTGGAAATCCGCTTTATCACTTCACTTATTTAGAGCTTAAGCGTTATTTTGGCATAGATAAACAGCTAAGTGGTGACACTGCAAAAGAGGTCTACGAGGAATGTAATTCAGTTATCAAAAGTCAACATTTTTCACCCAAATCACTAATAAAAAAATCAAATGTAAAATTTATCGGCACCACCGACGACCCTGTAGACGAACTAATTTATCACAAAAAAATTAAAGAGGACTTAAGTTTTGATACCAAGGTGTATCCAAGTTTCAGACCCGATAATGCCATGGCTGTCGATAAAATCGGTTATGGTGATTATATCAAAAAGCTCGAAAACACTTGCGGTCATGGTATCACAAATTTTGAAGAACTTATAAAGGCTTTGAGTGCTAGAATTTCATATTTCAATGATTTAGGATGCAGAACGGCCGACCACGGACTCTACCACATGGTATACTCTGAGTATAAACAAAAAGAACTAAACGAAATTTTTACTACGGCACTGTTAAATCCTGTGGATGAAAAAAATGCCGATAAATTCAAAACCGCTGTTTTAATCGAGCTTTCTAAAGAATACCATAAGCTTTCTTGGGTGATGCAGATTCACTTTGGCTGTCTAAGAAACTTAAGCACAAAGAATTTTAATCTACTGGGTGCTGATACTGGTTTCGATGCCATAAATGATTTATCTGGAGCTAAAAAGCTATCAAAACTATTAGATAAAATGGAAATTGGCGGACACCTTCCTAAAACAATTCTTTATTCTTTAAACGAAAATGACAACGTCTATCTATCTTCCATAATGACTTCATTCAGTTCAGGCGGTGAGTGTAGTGCAAAAGTACAACTTGGTAGTGCTTGGTGGTTTAATGATACAAAAGATGGAATGGAAAAGCAGCTTAAGGATTTTGCCAGAATTGGTTCACTTTCCAATTTTGTAGGAATGCTTACAGACAGCAGAAGTTTTCTTTCTTATACCAGACATGAATATTTCAGAAGAATTTTATCTAATATTATAGGGTCATGGTACGAAAACGGAGAGCTATATCAAGACATTTATCAGGCTGGAAAAATAATTATGAATATTTCATATAATAACAGCAAGAATTTCTTTAATTTTTAAGCAAAAACACTGTTTATTATTCATTTTAATAGACATAAAATTTTTCAAGATGTGAAATCAAGTTATTTCAATGCAAAATTTATTATTTATTAAATTACTTTTTTACATTTTGATTTTTATTTTTTTACAAATTATTCCTTTTTATCTTTAATTAATTATTCTTTTCTGTTTCTTCTTAAAAAAAGCTTGCTTTTCTACAATATATTGTGTATAATATTCACATGACGGCGTAATTTACATAATTTTCGAATTTATGTTCTTTGCGGCTTCATGTAATTTTGAACGTAGGATTAGGTCTAAGTGTTATACTTAGACCTTTTTCCTTTTAGGTGATTTATGAATAAATCTATTAAATATTTGTATGATTTCGCTAAAAGAGAATTGCCTGATGAGCACGAGGCTTTGATTTTTTTTGAAGAGCTTTTTTCGCTTAATAGACAAGATATAATTCTAAACGCAGATAAGCTTATTTCTAATCCAGAAATTTTATTCAGTGCTATCGATAGACGAAAAAAGGGTGAACCACTTCAATATATTTTAGGCTATTGGTATTTTGCAGATCTTAAACTTAAAGTTGAAGATGGGGTTCTCATTCCAAGGGAAGATACGCTTGTTTTAACAGATATTGCAGAAAAATTTATCGGTGATAATAGCTTTTTGGGAGTAGATTTGTGCAGCGGCACTGGTGCTGTAGCACTAAAAGTTGCTTCTTTTTGCGGGAATGTCAAAATTGATGCACTTGAACTTTATGAAGTGCCTTTTAACTGCCTAACTGCTAATATTGCTTCTTTAAAAATTGATAGAGTAAAAGCTGTTAGAGCTGATGTTTTCACCGCCTATAATGACTATTCTGAGCTCGACTTCATCCTCTCAAATCCACCATATATAAACACTGAAGAAATTTCCTCTTTGCAATCAGAAGTTCAAAGAGAGCCTAAAGAGGCCCTAGACGGCGGTTTAGACGGCCTTGTATTTTACAGGTTTATATGTTCTAAGTGGTCAATAAGCCTTAAAATCGGCGGTCTACTCGCCGTAGAGATAGGTGATACTCAGGCCGATGAAGTGACACAGCTTTTTGAGGAAAATAACTTTACTAATATAAGAGTTCTGAGCGATTTCAATTCACTGCCAAGAGTAGTTTGTGGGATTCGGGATAAATAAAAATACATATGGGAAGTTAATTTTTCCCATATGTATTTTTCTATTTGAATAAATTAAGTTTTGAGTCAAACGGTATAATTTTCTAACTTTTTAACTGGCTACAAACTATTAGCCACCCTTCATTTTCTTTTTATCTATGTACATTTTTTTATCTGCTACTGTCATTACATCTTGCAGCGAGCTTCCATCATCTGGATATACTGCTACTCCTACACTTGCTGAGATATGAACGGTATCGCCTTTAAATGTAAAGTCTCCTTCAGCAGCTTTCTTGATTCTTTCCACAATATTTTCCTTCACATGCTCTTCTAATATAGCCTCTATCGCAACGGCGAATTCATCGCCTCCTAGGCGGAACACACTAGTTCTTTCCCTGAAAGATGCCTGCAAACGTTTTGCGTATTCAATCAAGACAAAGTCACCCATTTCGTGACTATAATTATCATTTATTGGCTTAAAGTTGTTTAAGTCAATGTAGAACAAAGTGTACTTATTTCGCTTTGCTATTACTTCATTTAAGAACTTTCTGTTGTTCAGCTTAGTAAGCGCATCGCAGTAAACATCTTTTTTCATCTGAGTATTTTTATTATAGTAGTGACTAACTGCACCATAAATAAACATCAAGGTAATGAATGTCACAAAGAGTATAAGTGCAACTGTTACATTTTTATTGTTTATTGCAGCATCATTATATAATTCAAGAGTCCACAAGCTCTTGCCCACAGAAAATGAGTATT
Source organism: uncultured Eubacteriales bacterium (assembly GCA_964369415.1). Lineage (GTDB taxonomy): Bacteria > Bacillota > Clostridia > Oscillospirales > Acutalibacteraceae > SIG603. The sequence goes on from CAYJFP010000001.1 coordinate 82,625, forward strand.
TACTTGCCCACTTAACATCAAAGTTTTCAGTTTCGTAAAGTGATACGATATATCCATTATAATTTGAATGTAGTGAAAATTCATAACCGATACTATTCAACTGTTGTATGGATATTTCATTTTCAATCATTTTGACAGGTTCAACCGCAACGGCTGAAAAACCCCAAAATTCATCGTCTATATAAATAGGATTTCGTACTGCAATCGTTACACTTCCAGTTGGAGAAACAAAGGGACCTGATGTAACTGTTTGATTTGTTTCGTAGGCAGTTGTCGCATCCTTGCCACCTAACGAGTCATCAAATACATTTTGCCCTACAATTTTGCTATTACTTTCATATGGATAAACATATGTGTTTATTCCGTTCGGCACATAACCAATGCCAATCATATAGTCTTCATCGTAAAACGACTTTGCTAAATTATCAAATTCTTGCCTTGAAAGCTCACCGTTATTAAATCCTATAAGAGATTCGATAGTTTGAGTTGGTTCGACTACTTTATCAAAAAACGCCTGGATTCTCTCAGTGTAAATTGTAGAAATAAGTTCTGTATCAGATTCTATTTGAAAATCTATTGAATTAAATGCATATGTACTCACCATTATGCTAATGAGCAACAAAAGTGGAATAAGAATTTTTTTTAGCTTCACTGAGCATACCTCCGAACGTGATAATTCTATAAAGCTTTAAACTTCAACAACATTTTTAAGATTTGTATGTTTAAATTATATATTTTCTTTGGCATTTTTTCAATATAAAGGAACTTTTATGCACCATTTTGATATATTTTCCACCTAAACTTAGTAGGGAGTGACATTTTTATCAATAAAGTATACACACTGCATATATTTTGATTCATGAAACTTATGTTGCTATTTATTTTACAGGATAAACTGGGCTATAAATGCGATTATTCCTAGAATAATCATTACTACTCCGCCTAGTCTTACAGCTATCCAGAATACTTTTGGAGCTTCCTTTGTATTGTCGTTTTTGTATGTGTCGGTAAATTTATACATCGCTTTTGGGAAAATAAAAAATACTAATCCTATGCTAACTAAAAACATTCCGATCGCAAGTAACATTTTTTCACCTCATTAAAATTAGAAATTATCTATGTGCAAAACACATTTCAACTGAGGACTAAGAGTGAATAGTGAAGGACTATTTACGGTTTTTATCTGTAATAATATAGTCTTTCACTATTAGTCATTAGTTGTTAGTCGAAAGTGCATTTCGCACTTTCCTTGGATATTATAAAATCCCGACTCCATTTGGAATCGGGATTTACTATATTAAGCTTAAAATTATACTAATTCTAAAATAGCCATTTCAGCTGCGTCGCCACGGCGTGGTCCGATTTTTGTGATTCTTGTATATCCACCGTTTCTTTCGACGTATTTAGGTGCAATTTCAACAAACAATTTATGTGCAACAGCCTCTTTTGTAATAAAAGCCATAACAGTTCTTCTGTTAGTTACATTGTCCTCTTTAGCAATAGTAATCATTTTCTCAGCTAGAGAGCGCACTTCTTTCGCTCTTGTATCTGTAGTCTCGATTTTGTCATTCTCAAATAAGAATGTCACAAGAGCTCTGAGCATAGCAGTTCTATGAGCAGTGTCTCTTCCGAGTTTTCTTGTTCCCGGCATTGGTATTCACTCCTTACTAATTATTCATCCTCTTTGCGCAGATTAAATCCGAGAGATGCCATTTTCCAAATAACTTCCTCTAAGGATTTACGGCCAAGATTTCTGACCTTCATCATATCTTCTTCTGATTTATTTATAAGATCTTCAACAGTGTTTATTCCAGCTCTTTTTAGACAGTTGAAAGAACGAACCGATAGGTCTAACTCTTCAATAGTCATTTCAAGAACTTTTTCCTTGCCACCGTCATCTTTTTCAACCATTATCTCTGCACTTTTACCCTTATCTGAAAGGTTTACAAACAGAATTAAGTGGTCTGTAAGAACTTTTGCCGCAAGTGAAACCGCCTCTTGGGCGCTTATAACACCGTTTGTAAAAACTTCAAGTGTTAATTTATCAAAGTCGATACTTTGTCCGACACGAGTATTTTCAACACTGAAATTAACTTTTAAAACAGGTGTATATATTGAATCCACCGCAAGTTCTCCGATAATTCCTGAGGGCATGTTCATCTTGTTTCTTTCGCCTGAGACATAGCCTCTTCCTTTATCAAGTACAAGTTCCATATAAAGTTTAGCATCAGCGCCCAAAGTTGCAATATGCAAATCTGGGTTTAGTATTTCTACTTCGCTGTCGCATTTTATATCGCCTGCAGTAAGAGTTTGCTCGCCTTCGGCTTCTATTGTTACTGTTTTTGGTCCATCACAATATAGCTTAGCAAATAAACCCTTTATATTAAGAATAATCTCTGTCACATCTTCCTTTACACCGGGTACTGTAGAAAACTCATGAAGAATTCCATCAATTTTCACAGATTTAACCGCTACACCGGGAAGGCTCGAGAGTAGTACTCTCCTAAGACTGTTACCTAAAGTGGTACCAAATCCTCTTTCTAAAGGTTCTACCACAAATTTGCCGTATCGTCCGTCTTCCGAAACATCAATAATATCAATTTTCGGTCTCTCTATTTCAATCATTCGTGATCCTCCTTGAATTGGCGGTAAAGCCTATAATATGTTTGCAACTGCAAAATTAAGCAATAGCATTATTTGGAGTAAAATTCGACGATAAGTGTTTCATCAACTTCGTAGTCTAACTGATCACGCTCAGGCTTAGCAATAACTTTGCCTTCAAAGGAATCTTTAGCTCTGTCTATCCAAGCTGGTGTAATCTGATTTCCTTTTGTCTCGATGAGTCCTTTAAATTTTACGGATTGTCTTGATTTTTCACAAACGCTGATAACATCTCCTACGGCTACATCGTATGAAGGGATATCAACTTTGCTTCCGTTTACTAAGAAGTGACCGTGATTTACAAGTTGTCTTGCATCTCTTCTTGTTGCTGCAAAACCTAGTCTGTAAACAACATTGTCAAGTCTTAATTCAAGTTTTTGAAGCATATTATGACCTGTGATTCCAGGAGTCTTTTCAGCTTTTTCATAATATTTTCTAAATTGTTTTTCCAAAACGCCGTATATAAATTTAACTTTTTGTTTTTCTGTTAATTGTAGACCATATTCACTTTGTTTTCTTCTGTTTGGCTTAGGATTTCTGTTTGTTTCTTTATGAATACCTATAACTCCTGGAGAAATACCGAGTGATTTACACTTTTTTAAGATAGGTCCTCTCATTTTTGCCATACTATTTTAACCTCCTATTAAACACGTCTTCTTTTTGGAGGACGGCATCCGTTATGCGGAATCGGAGTAACGTCCTTAATCATGTTAACATCAAGTCCTGCTGCTTGTAAAGCACGGATTGCTGCTTCTCTTCCTGCACCCGGTCCTTTTACATACACTTCAACTGATTTCATACCATGCTCCATAGCTGCTTTTGCTGCTGTTTCTGCTGCAGATTGAGCTGCAAAGGGAGTAGATTTTCTTGAACCTCTGAAACCTAATTCGCCTGCACTTGCCCAAGAAATCGCATTTCCTTGAACATCTGTAATCGTAACGATTGTATTATTAAACGTAGATTGGATATGAGCTGCTCCACGTTCGATATTTTTACGCTCACGGCGTCTTCTAACAGTGGTTTTTTTAGTATTTTTAGCTGCCATTATTCATTTCCCCCTTATTTCTTCTTATTGGCCATTGTTTTTCTCGGACCTTTTCTTGTTCTTGCGTTAGTCTTTGATCTTTGACCTCTTACGGGTAAACCTTTGCGGTGACGAACACCACGATAGCAACCAATTTCAATAAGTCTTTTAATATCAAAAGCTATCTCACGGCGGAGATCTCCTTCAACTTTACAATTTTTGTCAATGTATTCACGAAGTTTTGCTGTATCATCTTCTGATAAATCTCTAACTCTAATGTCTGGATTTACGCCTGTATCTTTACAGATGTTTTCTGCAGTTCTACGTCCGATTCCATATACATAGGTAAGAGCAATCTCGATTCTTTTATCTCTTGGTAAGTCTATACCTGAAATACGAGCCATGCTATGACCATCCTTTCCTTATTTGGCAAACTTCTTGCCATAGAAACTTTTTTACGCCGACTTTTAATTAGCCTTGACGTTGTTTGTGCTTTGGATTTTCGCAGATAACCATTACTTTGCCTTTTCTCTTAATTACCTTGCATTTTTCGCACATTTTCTTAACAGAAGGTCTTACTTTCATTACTGACCATCCTTTCTTTCTGTCAAACTGTTCTTCGGTGTTTCTTAAACCGATTAATTATACCACATTCTAGTCTGTTTGTATCAATCAATTTGTAAATTTTTTGTAAACTTAGGCTTTACTTCGAGCGCCATGTGATTCTGCCTTTTGTTAAATCATACGGTGACATTTCAACCGTTACCTTATCTCCTGGTAAAATTCTGATAAAGTTCATTCTCAGTTTCCCTGAGATATGGGCTAGAATAATATGTCCGTTCGGTAGTTCAACCTTAAATGTCGCATTGGGAAGAGCTTCTTTTACAACGCCTTCCAGTTCTATTACGTCCTGCTTAGACATTATATAACCTCCGTTAAATTCTCTCTAAAATTTCTTAGAGCTCTAAAAATTTTTTTGTTGGTTAGTAAATATTCTTCTTCAAGCACTGTTTTAGTCCTTGCTATATGAATAATTTTCTTTTTCTTAGGATTTTCAAGTGGTCTTTCTTTTCCATCACACAGATATGCATACGGTGGTGAAAAGTCGATTACAACCAAAAAACCATCCTTATCTCTTCCTGCTTTTGACTTAACTATTGTACCTCTTAGCATAAACCCTCCTAGTCAAGCTCCGTTAGAATATAGGGCTTACCCTGTGTTATTGCAATAGAATGCTCATAATGGACAGAGATTTTTCTATCTTTTGTTCTTACAGTCCAACCATCTTCCATCGTCTCAACCTGATAAGTTCCAAGGTTGATCATGGGCTCTATTGCCAAGGTCATTCCGCCGGTGAGTCTCATTCCTCTACCTTTGGTTCCATAGTTTGGTACACTTGGGTCTTCGTGTAGCTTCGCACCTACTCCGTGGCCGATTAAATCTCGTACAACCGAGTAACTGCGTGCTTCGGTATACTCCTGCACTGTAGAGCCTATATCGCCAATCCTGTTTCCGACTACTGCCTGCTCTATTGCTAAAAACAAGCTCTCCTCGGTAGTTTTCATCAGAAGTTTAACCTCGTCTGAAACCTCTCCACAGGCAAATGTCCATGCATTATCGGCATGAAAGCCTTTAAAATGTGCACCAACATCTATGCTGACAACATCTCCATTTTTAAGTATCTCATTTTTAGAAGGTATACCATGGACTACTACATCATTTACAGAGATACAAGAGCTGGCGGGAAATCCTCCGTAACCTAGAAAACTAGGTGTAGCTCCCATAGAGACAATATAGTCATGGACTATTTTGTCAAGCTCATAGGTGCTGACTCCAGCTTTAACAGCCGAGCCCGCTAACCTAAGTGCCTTTTGGGATATTTTTCCCGCTTCTCTCATTATCGCTATCTCACGATCGTTTTTGATAACTACCATTTATTAAGCCTCTAATGCTTTGATTGTAAGAGCAGTTGTATCTTTAACTTCCTCTTGACCCTCGACAACAAATAGCTTGCCTTTTTCTTGATAATATCCTTTTAAAGGTTCTGTTTGATCATGATAAACCTTTAAACGATCGAGTACTGTATCGGGATGATCGTCCTTACGCTGAATAAGGGTGCCATCGCATTTGCCGCAAGCGCCTTCTTTCTCTGGCTTTTTATAAAGCAAGTGATAAGAAGCTCCGCAGCTTTCGCAGACACGGCGGCCGGACATTCTTTTAACGATATCATCGTCAGAGACATATATTTCAATGACTTTGTCAATTTTAACGCCAATTTTGTCCAGTGCCTCAGCCTGAGGAATAGTTCTTGGGAAGCCATCTAGTATAAAGCCTTCTTTGCAGTCGTCCATTTCGATTCTCTCTACAAGCATTTTTATAACGAGATCATCTGGAACAAGATTGCCTGAATCCATATACTCTTTAGCTTTAAGACCTAACTCAGTTCCGCTTTTCACCGCTTCTCTTAAGATATTACCCGTTGATATAGCGGGTATGTTTAGTCTTTCACAAATAACTTCTGCTTGAGTGCCTTTACCAGCACCTGGGGCTCCTAACAATATCAAATTCATAGTACCACTTCTCCTATGCGAATAATGTTTAATTTTGGAAACTTAGATTAAATCTAAATTTATGCTTCTTAATCAAGGAAACCCTTGTAATGTCTCATCATCATTTGTGATTCGATTTGTTTAACTGTTTCAAGTGCAACACCAACCATAATGATTACAGATGTACCACCCATTGAAAGGTCGCTCATTCCTGTTATCATACCGTAGATTAGAGGAACAATAGCAATAGCTGCTAGGAATAAGGCACCGATTAAAGTGATTTTTCCTAAAATCTTTGCAATAAATTCAGCAGTAGGTTTTCCTGGTCTAATTCCTGGAATAGTACCATTTGAATTTCTTAGATTGTTCGCCATTTCTGTTGGATTGTATTGAATTGACATATAAAAGTAAGCAAATACAATGATAAAGATAAAGTAAAGAACTAAGTAAATCCATCCTTGTGGTGAAAGTGCTTCGAAGAATCCACCCCAGAAGCCTTCAGTTTGCTCGCCTATAAATAATTCAATAGTGGCTGGAATTGAGAGTATTGCGGAAGCGAAGATAACTGGCATAACACCGCTCATTGTAACCTTAATAGGCATATGTGAGTTTTGTCCGCCGTACATTTTTCTTCCGACAACTTTTTTTGCATATTGAATCGGAATTCTTCTTTCTGAATCGTTCATAAACACGATTACCCAGATAACCGCTAAGAACATAATTACAAAAAGTGGAGCTAGTACAAAGTAAATGCCGTTAGTAGATGAATCTGCTATAGCAAGGCTTATATAGTTCCAAACTTGACCCGCTGTTACAGGAAGTCTTGCGACGATACCTGCAAAGAGGATGATAGAAATTCCGTTTCCTACGCCTTTTTCATTGATTTGCTCGCCCATCCACATGATAAGTGCAGTACCTGCAGTAAATGTGAGAACGATAGCAATCGCTGATAGAACCATTCCGAAACCTTCTCTATAAAGAGTGATTCCTGAATTGTGAAGGTAGAAGTAGTATGCTACACCCATTACAAGACCTAAACCAACGGTTGCAAATCTTGTAATAGCAGCAATTTTCTTTCTACCGGTTTCGCCTTCTTTAGCCAATTTTTCAAGTGGAGGTATGGCTACTGTAAGAAGGTTCATAATAATTGAGGCGTTAATGTATGGTGTGATACCAAGTGCGAAAAGTGTAGCAAATGAGAACGCACCACCAGTTAACATGTTTACATATCCGAGCGCCGAACCACTGACTTCAGCAGAATTCATTAAAGTTGCTAGCGCTGCAGAATCGAGAAACGGTGCAGGTATTACTGAGCCGAATCTATATGCAATTATAATTATTAATGTAAAAAGCAGTTTCTTTCTTAAATCGGGTAACTTCCAGGCATTTCTAATTGTACTGAACAATTTAAATCACCTCAGCAGTCCCACCGGCAGCCTCAATTTTCGCTTTAGCAGCTGCGGAGTATGCATTTACCTTAACTGTAAGCTTTTTATCAATTTTGCCATTAGAAAGTACTTTTACATTTGTAGCACTACCTTTAACAATGTTAGCTTCTTTTAAAGCTTCTAATGTTACAACAGTGCCCTCTTCAAATTTTGAAAGTTGAGAAAGGTTAATTGCAATTACTTCCTCAGCAAAAATATTGTTAAATCCTCTTTTAGGAATTCTTCTGTGTAAAGGCATTTGTCCGCCTTCAAATCCAGGTCTAAAACCTTTACCAGCTCTAGCCTTTTGGCCTTTGTGTCCTTTACCGGCAGTTTTACCGTTTCCTGAACCGTGACCTCTACCTACACGCTTTGCCTTTTTGGTAGATCCAGCTGCTGGACTAAGCTCGTGTAATTTCATCTTAGCGCACCTCCTTATTACTTCTCTAATACGATAAGATGAGAAATTTTCTTCACCTTACCCATTGTTTGTGGGTTTTCAGGTTGCTCGACTGTGTCACCAATCTTTTTAAGACCTAGTGAAAATGCAGTTAAAACCTGAGGTTTTTTGCAGCCGATAAGGCTTTTCTTTAAAGTAATCTTCATGAGAGCCTCCTTAAAGTATTTCCTTAACGGATTTTCCTCTAACAGCAGCTACTTCAGCAGCTGTTCTTAAGTTCATAAGTCCGTCAAGTGTAGCTCTTACAACGTTGCATGGGTTATTTGATCTCAAAGCTTTTGTTCTTATATCTTTGATACCAACACACTCTACAACCGCACGAACCGCACCCCCAGCAATAACACCAGTACCTGGTGCTGCAGGTTTAAGCAATACACGGCCTGCACCGAATTCGCCTAAAATTTCATGTGGTATTGTTGTGCCCTTAAGAGAAATTTTTATTAAGTTTTTCTTAGCATCTTCGATTCCTTTTCTAATTGCATCAGGAACCTCGCCTGCTTTTCCTATACCGAAACCTACTGTTCCTTTACCGTCACCCACAACTACGAGTGCAGCAAATTTAAATATGCGTCCGCCTTTAACTGTTTTGGAAACTCTGTTGATTGCAACAACCTTTTCCTGTAAATCAAGTACCGATGCGTCAATTTTATTAGCCAAAATCCTTTTCCTCCTTCTTAGAAGTTCAGGCCGCCCTCACGGGCGCCTTCGGCCAGCTCTTTGACGCGGCCGTGGAATATATAGCCGCCGCGGTCAAAAACCACATTAGCAATTCCTTTTTCTGCTGCTTTTTTAGCAATTATCTTGCCAACTTCTTTTGCAGCCTCTTTGTTTCCGCTATTACCGGTAAACTCTTTGTCCAAAGTTGACGCTGCGCATAGTGTTACACCATTTACATCGTCAATAATTTGAGCATAGATGTTTGACGAAGAGCGGTAAACATTAAGGCGAGGTCTCTCTGCCGTGCCGCTGATTTTTCCACGAACTCTTTTGTGACGGCGTAATCTTGCTTTGTTTCTATCAGCCTTATTAACCATTTATAACACTCTCCTATCTTATTTTTTAGAGCCTTTACCGGCTTTACCTTCTTTTCTGATAATTCTTTCATCAGAATATTTAATACCTTTACCTTTGTAGGGTTCTGGCGGTCTTTTTTCTCTAACTTCCGCTGCGAATTGTCCTACTTTTTGTTTGTTTGAACCCAAAATGATGATTTTGTTAGGCCCTGGAACTTCGATTTTGATGTCATCGGTTTCACTAACAATAACTTGATGTGAATAACCTAAGTTCATAATCAAATCTTTACCTTGCTTTTGCACACGGTAACCAACACCGTTTACATCTAGCTCTTTCTTAAATCCTTCAGTAACACCGATTACCATGTTTGCAATAAGTGTTCTTGTAAGACCGTGAAGGCTTCTAGCTGTTTTCTCATCGTTAGGACGAGTAACCAAAATTTCTGAACCGTTAACTTCAACTGAAATTATTGGGCTAAAAGTTTGGTTAAGTGTTCCTTTAGGTCCCTTTACATTTACGGCAGTACCGTCGACTTTAACCTCGACTCCTGCGGGAATATTTATGGGTTTTCTTCCAATTCTTGACACCTTAGTGCACCCCCTTCTTTACCAAATGAATGCGAGAACTTCTCCGCCGATATTTGCTTTTCTAGCTTCTCTATCTGTAACAACGCCTTTTGATGTAGAGATAATCGCTACGCCAAGACCTTTCATTACTTTTGGAAGTTCTTCTGCATTAGAATAAATTCTAAGTCCGGGTTTAGAAACTCTTTTAAGTCCTTTAATAGCTGCAACGCCCCCGGTGTATTTTAAGTTAACTTTAATCATGCCTTGTTTGCCGTCATCTTCAACCGCATAGTTCTTTATATAACCCTCATCTTGAAGAATTTTGCACATAGCTTTCTTCATGTTTGAAGCGGGAATTTGAACACTCATATGCTTCGCTGATTGTGCGTTTCTGATACGAGTTAGCAAATCTGCAATAGGATCTGTAATTTGCATGAGATTTTCCTCCTTCTTTTACCAGCTTGCTTTTTTTACGCCAGGGATCTCGCCTTTGTAGGCAAGCTCTCTAAAGCATATACGGCAAATACCAAACTTACGAAGGTAAGCATGAGGCCTGCCACAAATTTTGCATCTGTTGTATTCTCTTGTTGAGAATTTTTGCTCTCTTTGTTGTTTTAATTTCATCGCTGTTTTTGCCACAAGTTTACCCTCCTTACTTAGCAAACGGAGCGCCCATAAGAGTTAATAACTCTTTGGCTTCTTCGTCTGTTTTCGATGTTGTTACGAAACAAATATCCATTCCTCTTACTTTATCGATTTTATCGTAATCGATTTCAGGGAAGATAAGTTGTTCTTTAATACCCATATTGTAGTTTCCTCTTCCGTCGAAAGAGTTAGGGTTGATACCTCTAAAGTCACGAACACGTGGAAGTGCAACATTGAATAATCTATCCATGAATTCCCACATTTTCTCGCCTCTTAAAGTAACTTTAACGCCGATTGCCATGCCTTCACGAAGTTTAAAGTTAGCAACTGATTTTTTAGCTTTACAAATAACTGGTTTTTGACCTGTAATTTTAGCTAAATCACCTGAAATTGCTTCGATAACTTTTGAGTTATCCTTAGCTTCGCCTGCACCTACGTTTATAACAATTTTCTCAAACTTAGGGATTTGCATTACACTTTTGTAAGAGAACTTATTCATAAGCTTAGGAGCTACTTCGGCTTTATAATTTTCTTTTAATCTTGCCATTTATTTCTCCTCCTTAAAGTGTAGCGCCGCATTTTTTGCAAACACGCTCTTTTTTACCGTTTTCAATTTTGTGACCGATTCTTGTAGCTTTATCGCATTTTGGGCAAACAATTTGTACTTTTGATGAGTACATAGCGCCCTCTGCTTTAACTATTCCACCAGCTTCACCCATTTTTCTAGGTTTAACATGTTTTGAAACGATATTTACTTTTTCGATTATAACTTTGCCTTCTTTTGGTGACACAGCCATAATTTTTCCTTTTTTGCCTTTGTCTTTTCCGCTTAATACCACAACGGTGTCACCGGTTTTAACATGAACTTTATTCATTTTCGATACCTCCGTTAAAGTACTTCGGGAGCAAGTGAAAGAATTTTTAAATATTCTTTGTCACGAAGCTCTCTAGCTACTGGCCCAAAGATACGAGTACCTTTTGGGTTTTTATCTTCTTTTATGATGACGGCTGCATTCTCATCAAATCTTATATAAGTGCCGTCGTCACGGCGAACGCCGAAAGCAGATCTTACGATTACAGCTTTTACAACGTCACCTTTTTTAACAACTCCGCCGGGAGCAGCTTTTTTAACTGAAGCTACTACGACGTCGCCTATATTAGCGTACCTTCTTCCGGTGCCGCCCAGAACACGAATACACATAAGCTCTTTTGCTCCGGTATTGTCGGCTACCTTGAGGTATGTCTGTTGTTGTATCACAGTGCGTTCCTCCTTTTAATAAAGCCAATTAATAATAAATTTTTTGACTGCCAAATTATTTGGCTTTCTCGACAATTTCAACCAAACGCCATCTTTTATCTTTTGAAAGAGGACGGGTCTCCATAATGCGTACTCTGTCGCCTTTTTTAGCGGCGTTTTCTTCATCGTGGGCTTTTCTCTTAACTGTACGCTTTATAATTTTGCTATAAAGCGGATGTCTTACGCTGTCTTCTACAGCAACTACGATGGTTTTGTCCATTTTGTCGCTTACAACTCTACCAATGGTAGTTTTTCTCATGCTTGTTCTTTCGCTCACAGTAAGTCCTCCTCCCTTATGCGTTTTCAGTTAATTCGTTTTGGCGAATAACTGTCTTAACTCTGGCAATGTCTTTTTTAACCGCCTTAATGCGCATAGGGTTGTCAAGCTGGTTAATTGCGTGTTGGAATCTAAGGTTAAAGAGCTCAGCTTGTAAGTCTTTAAGCTTAGAATCTAGTTCTTTTTGTGATAAATCTTTAATTTCTGAAGCTTTCATGCTCTTAATCCTCCTGTCCCTTTAATACGAATTTGCATTTAATTGGAAGTTTGTGCATAGCAAGGCGCATAGCCTCTCTTGCAGTTTCTTCCGGCACACCTGCTAATTCGAACATTACTCTGCCCGGCTTAACAACTGCTACCCAGTACTCAGGTGAACCTTTACCAGAACCCATTCGAGTTTCGGCTGGTTTTTGAGTAATTGGCTTGTCTGGGAAAATCTTAATCCAAACTTTACCGAATCTTTTGCAGTAACGTGTCATCGCGATACGAGCGGATTCGATTTGGTTTGATGTTATCCATGAAGGCTCTAAAGCTTGAAGTCCGAATTCACCGTGACTTACTTTGTTTCCTCTTAAAGCTTTACCCTTCATTCTGCCTCTGTGGACTCTTCTGTATTTAACTCTTTTAGGAAGTAACATTACTTACGGCCTCCTTCCCTTTTATCGTTTCTTCTTTCTCTTCTTTCAGGTCTTTCGCTTCTTGGTGCTCTACCTTCGTTAAGAACTTCGCCTTTATATAGCCAAATTTTAACACCTAGTTTACCATAGGTTGTATCAGCTTCAGCAAAACCATAGTCGATATCCGCTCTAATTGTTTGTAGAGGAATAGTACCGTCATGGTATCTTTCTGTTCTTGCGATTTCAGCGCCGCCAAGTCTACCTGAAACTTGAGTTTTAATTCCTTTAGCACCAAGTCTCATGCATCTTCCGATACTTTGTTTCATAGCTCTTCTGAATGAAACTCTCTTCTCAAGTTGAGCTGCGATGTTTTCAGCAACTAATTGAGCGTTAAGATCTGGTTGTTTTACTTCAACAATGTTTAAAATAACTGGTTTGCCAAGCATTTTTTCGCATTGTAGTTTGAGTTTTTCAATTTCAGCTCCACCTTTACCGATAACCATACCTGGTTTCGCACAGTGAATGTGGATTCTTACTTTTGTAGCGTCTCTCTCTATTTCAATTTTTGGAACACCTGCAAGATAGAGTTGCTTTTTAAGAGTTTTTCTTAAGTTATAGTCTTCAACAAGTGTATCGCCAAAAACGTTTTTCTTAACAAACCATCTTGAGTCCCAATCTTTAATAACTCCGACACGCAGTCCGTGTGGATGTACTTTCTGACCCATAATCTACCTCCTCTTATTCTTTCTCCTTCACAACAAGGGTAATGTGTGAAGTTCTCTTTAAGATTCTGAAGGCTCTGCCTTGAGCTCTTGGACGGATTCTTTTGAGAATTGGTCCTGGACAAACGAAACATTCTGAAATGTAAAGATTGCTTCTCTCCATGTTTAGATTGTTTTCCGCATTAGCCACTGCACTTTTCAAAAGTTTCTCTAAATCCTCGCAGGCAGCCTTGGGTGTGTGTTTTAGAATACCCATAGCCAAATCAACAGGCTTATTTCTGATAAGGTCAAGTACTATCTCAACCTTTCTCGGTGAAATTCGGGTATATTTTAATATTGCTTTTGCTTCCATTTTTATATACTCTCCTTTCGCCTTATCTACTAGTTTTGCCACCAGCGTGGCCTTTAAATGTTCTTGTAGGAGCAAACTCACCTAATTTGTGTCCTACCATATCTTCTGTAACATAAACGGGAACATGTTTTCTGCCGTCGTGAACAGCTATTGTATGTCCTACGAAATCAGGGAAGATCATTGAAGATCTACTCCATGTTTTGACTATCTTTTTCTCGCCGGCTTCATTCATTGCCTGAATTCTTTTAAGCAACACCGGCTGTACAAAAGGTCCTTTTTTTAAGCTTCTGCCCATATTCAATTAGCTCCTTTCGCTTACTTGCCGTTTCTTCTTCTAACGATGAATTTATCGCTAGCTTTGTGCTTGTTTCTTGTTTTATATCCAAGAGCAGGTTTACCCCAAGGAGTAACAGGTCCTGGACGACCAACTGGAGATTTACCTTCACCACCACCGTGAGGGTGATCGCATGGGTTCATAACAGAACCTCTAACTGTAGGTCTAATACCCATATGTCTTTTTCTACCAGCTTTACCGATTTTTACGTTTTCGTGGTCGATGTTACTTACTTGACCAACTGTAGCCATGCATTTTTCAGAAACATTTCTAAGCTCTCCTGATGGAAGTCTTAAAAGTGCCATTCCGTTTTCTTTAGCCATAAGCTGAGCCATGATACCAGCAGCTCTTGCTATTTGAGCACCTTTACCAGGATAAAGCTCAATGTTATGGATAAATGTACCAACAGGCATATTTACTAGTGGTAATGCATTACCAGGCTTGATATCAGCTTCAGGACCTGAAGTAACTTTGTCTCCAGCTTTCATTCCGTTTGCTGCTGTGATATAGCTTTTTACGCCATCTTGATACTCGATAAGAGCTATAAAAGCACTTCTGTTTGGATCGTACTCGATGCTTAAAACAGTTGCTTCAACACCACTTTTTTGACGTTTGAAATCTATAATTCTATATTTTTTTCTGTTTCCGCCACCTCTGTGACGAACTGTTATTCTTCCGTAGCTGTTTCTTCCGGCGCTCTTTTTAAGCGGAGCTAAAAGGCTTTTTTCCGGACCGTTTTTTGAAAGAATACTATAGTCTGTAACCGACATGTTACGTCTACCGTTCGTGGTCGGTTTGTAGGTTATAATTGCCACAATATTCACTCTCCTTTTTGGCTTTGCGGGGATATGGCCTCCCCATTCGTTCCGTGAATCTCTAAGACAACTTAAAGACAATCACAAAATCAAATTTAAATCATTGATTCAAAAAATTCTATTGTCTTGCTGTCTTGAGTTAAGGTTACAACTGCTTTTTTCCAGCTTCTTGTGTATCCTTGGAATCTGCCTTGGCGGCGCATTTGTCCTCTTACATGAAGAGTGTTAACTTTGCTTACTTTTACACCGAAAAGTTCCTCAACAGCTCTTTTTACATCTATTTTAGTTGCTGCTTTTGCAACTTCAAAGGTGTATTTCTTTTCACTAACGCCACTCATTGTTTTTTCAGTGATAATTGGGCGTACAACGATTTCTTGTGCGATCATTATGCATACACCTCCTGAATTTTGCTAACTGCATCCTCAATTACGACAAATTTGTCTGCATTTAAGATATCGTAAACATTAAGTGTATTAACCTGAGTTGTTTTTACTCCCGGAATATTCTTAGCGGAAGCGATTAATTTCTTATCAACTTCAGGAAGAACAATCAATGTCTTTTTGTCTGCTCCTATATTTTTAAGAAGCTCTAAAACTGCTTTTGTTTTGTATTCGGTAACATTTGTCTCTTTAAGAACTATCATGTCTCCGCCTTGAACTTTGCTTGAAAGAGCTGATTTCATAGCTAGTCTTTTAACTTTTTTGTTAATATCAAAGCTATAATCTCTTGGCTTTGGAGCAAATGACACACCACCGTGAGTCCAGTGAGGTGCTCTTGTAGAACCTTGTCTTGCTCTACCTGTACCTTTTTGTCTCCATGGTTTTTTACCGCCGCCTCTTACTTCTGCTCTTGTAAGTGCAGATTGTGTTCCTTGGCGTTGATTAGCTAAATAACTTCTAACCATAAGGTGCATTACCGATACGTTGGGCTCTATGCCGAAAATAGACTCCATAAGTTCCATTTTACCGGTTTCTTTACCCTTTGAATCTAAAACGCTTACTTGTAACATATCTATTCCTCCTTCCCTTATGCTTTAACACTGTTTCTGATTACTACTGTTCCACCATTTGGACCTGGAATAGCACCTTTAACAGCGATAAGATTGTTTTCTACATCAACTTTTGCAATGCAAAGATTTTGAACAGTAACTTTCTCAGCACCTAAGTGACCTGCCATTTTAAGTCCTTTGAAAACTCTTGATGGATCAGAGTTAGCACCGTTTGAACCACCGTGACGGTGAACAGGGCCAGTACCGTGAGACTCTTTAAGTCTTGAGAAGTTCCAGCGTTTGATAACGCCTGCATAACCTTTACCTTTGCTAGTTCCAGTTACGTCAACTTTTTCACCTGATTCAAAGACGTCAGCCTTGATTAGGTCGCCTAAGTTGTAAGAAGATATATCTTCAAGTCTAAACTCTTTAAGAGTTCTTTTTGGAGCTACATCGCCTTTTTTAAAGTGACCTGTAAGAGGTTTTGACACTCTTTGAGGTTTTTGATCGCCGAAACCTACTTGGATAGCTTCGTATCCGTCGTTTTCTTGTGTTTTAATTTGAACTACTACACAAGGTCCTGCTTCGACAACAGTTACGGGAATTACTTTTCCCTTTTCATCGAAAATCTGTGTCATACCGATTTTCTTTCCGATAATTGCCTTTTTCATTTTTGGAGCATCCTTTCTTTTTTGGTTATTGGTTAACAGTGGGGCAAATATCCTCTGCTAACATGACCCTCCGACCTGTAGGTTGAAATTATAATTTAATTTCTATTTCAACACCGGCGGGGAGCTCAAGACCCATTAACGCTTCAACTGTTTTGTTGCTAGGTCTTAAAATGTCGATAAGTCTTTTGTGTGTTCTCATCTCGAATTGTTCACGGCTATCTTTGTACTTATGAACCGCACGAAGAATTGTGATGATTTGTCTCTCGGTTGGTAGTGGTACCGGACCTGAAACTCTTGCACCTGTTCTTTTTGCTGTTTGTACAATCTTAGCTGCTGAAGTATCAACTAATTGATGATCGTAACC
Organism: uncultured Eubacteriales bacterium; assembly: GCA_964369415.1. Classification (GTDB taxonomy): domain Bacteria; phylum Bacillota; class Clostridia; order Oscillospirales; family Acutalibacteraceae; genus SIG603. The sequence continues at coordinate 99,408 of CAYJFP010000001.1, forward strand.
CTTAATTCTTATCCTTATTTTTTCTTTGACTGCCACTGTAATCGCCTCCTTAAAATTTTGGTAGTTGGCGGGCGGAGTGTTTCACTCTGCATTTAAGCCAAAAGGCTTACCACCCTTCCGGGTGTTCGCTGCTTCCGGCATAAAAAAACGGATTCGCCTATAAAAGCGAAATCCGGGTAAAGAGCAGCACTCACACATAAAACATCCCTGATAAAATGGCCTATAGATGTAAACACCTACGGTTCCCTATCTTTAAATGTCTTTCGCCCGGTTTAAAATCGGACATACTCGGCGAAAAAACCAACGGAAATCCGTTGCAACCTCTCGCTTCATCGCATATCTGTCGCAGTCACGCCTAAGTATAATACCATAAACTATGTATAAATGCAAGTCTTTTTTTTATTTTTTTAAGTTTTTTTGTATTCTACAATATATATGCAGTAAATGAATCGCTTTCTATATATAGTATAGAGGATGATTCACTTTTGAAACTGGCGTATGATAAAACAGTATAGGGGGCAATCCTGTATGAACGTACTAAACATTGGATTAACCAGCATAAGCGGTCAAATAGTATCGCCCCTACGATTTTATCAATATTTTTGGTTCCTTCACTTTATATTTAAAAGTCGCTGTACTCAAAGTAATCAAAATCTACATGATTACCTGTTTTTTCTTTATTGGAACTAGTGTATATTCCGACAAATGAGCCTGTGTGCACGTCGTTTAAGTCCGCCGATATTACTCTGCCGTCTATTACACCGCCGATATTTGTCCATTCTTTAGCCTTGGTTTTATAGAAGAATCTGTACTCTTGCTCTCTTCCTTCGACTTTAAGCCATATTTTATCGGTTTCTGCAATTTCTATTGTTTCTATTATAGTGTCTTCCTTTTGGAATCTACTAATCGCCGATAATTTCAGTTTGCCGTCCTCTTTTTTCACGCTTAGTCTTAGGTGTGAGGCATAAGTTATATAAGAAGTAAGTCCAAACTCTTCCTTTTCGTTTAAATTAAATTCTACCTTTGTCCCAGCAAAAAAGTTCCAAGCGGTTTGTCTTCTTCCTAAAAATGAAACGTCGCCGTCTTCTGTTATATTTTGCTCTTTCATTTTAAGCCTTAGATAGCCTTTTCTTTCGCTTAAAGAATAAAAGTCCTTATCCATATTTCTTATGGCACACCAGAACAACTCAAGCTTTTCATCGTCAAAGTGGCTACACACACTCTTAGAATGTGCAAAAGACGGCTGTAAATCTGGAAATGGGTATTCCTCTTCTATTTTTCCTGTAAGCGGGCTTACTATAGGGCCAAACTCGTCTTCCCACACCATTGGCGCTAAAAATGTCTCACGGCCTAAGTTTCTATAGTATCCACCAAAAGAAAATGTTAAATTCTCATCGCCATAGTATCCACCACGAGGTCTTGAGCCTAGACAAACCATGTACCACTCGCCGTTTTGCGTTTCGACTATATCGGCATGTCCTACGTTGTGAATTGGATAGGTTCTGTGCAAATGCTTGTGAGACAGAATCGGATTTCTCGGACTTGCCTCGTACGGGCCAAAGAGATTCTTACTTCTTGCCATTGTCACGGTGTGGAAGTGGAGCGTGCCGCCCTCGGCAATCAATAGATAGTAGTAGCCGTCTTTCTTATATATATGTGGCCCTTCTGGATAAATTCCGCCGTATCCGTCCCATAGTATGTGCTTTTCACCGATTAGTTCAAACTTTTCAAGGTCAATTTCCTGTATCCAAATCTCTGCATCACTTAGTACATCTGTCGATAATTTTTGCCTATTTGCATGAAAATACGCCTTGCCGTCGTCGTCAAAGAATAGCGAGCTGTCGATTCCTGGTGCATCTTCTAAATAATGAACCTCTGACCACGGACCCGCCGGATTTTTTGCCGTGATGATGAAATTATACTCAAGGCTAGGCCAAGTTTTTCCAACACATGTAGAGGTTATGTAAAAAGTACCATTATGCTCTCTAATCGTACAAGCTTGAACACCACCTGAAACATTTACGTCTAATTTAAGTCCTTGCTCTTTTCTATCTATAGCGTTTGTGATTTGAGTCCAGTTGACTAGATCTTTGCTATGCCAAACAGGAATAGACGGGAAAAATTCAAAAGATGAATTGACTAAATAATAGTCCTCTCCAACACGGCAAATAGATGGGTCGGGGTAAAATCCGCTTATTATCGGGTTTTTAAATGTCTTTTTTTCTTCATAGTAATTATATGGTTTCATGTTTATCTCCTTATTTTAAAATTTCGGGATAGTTTGTAATTATAGCATCCACACCTAAATCTTGAAGTCTTAAGGCTTCATCTTTGTCGTTTACCGTCCATACGTTCACACCGATTTTTTTACTCTTTATTTTTTCTACGATTTTTCTAGTCACGCATTCATGAATGGGATGTGTAAAGTCAAACTTGTTTTTCTCTAAATATTCTTCGATACCAAGAAAATTTGCACCATAAAGTGCGGCGGTTTTGACAGTTTTGTCAATTTCTTTCATGTCGGCAGTCGCCTGATGGTCAAAAGAGGATATTATCACCCTGTCTAAAAGTCCGCTTTCTTTCACCTCTTTATAGACAAGCTCGGTCGTCTTTCTATTATAGTATATAGGCGAAGTCTTAATTTCAATATTCAGTGTCATTGTGTTTTTTGATATAAAATCCAAAACCTCTTTAAGTGTCGGGATTTTTTCGCCCTTAAACTCAGGCGAAAACCAGTAGCCGTAGTCATACTTCAAAAGCTCGTCATAGGTCATTTTTGCGACTAAGCCTTCTCCGTTAGATGTACGCTTAATGTCCTCGTCATGTATAACCACAAGTTTTTCGTCTTTTGTAAGATGTACGTCAAGCTCGATTCCGTCGGCGCCTTGCTCTAATGCCAAATAAAAAGCCGCCATTGTGTTTTCAGGCGCTAGACCGCTTGCCCCTCTATGTGCGTAAATTTTCATAGACTTACCTCTTTATATATTTGATATATCTCTTTGTTTTCGCTGATTTTTTCAAGGAAATATTCTATCGTTTCCTTAGAGGGTATTTTCTGATTTAGCACTTCGCCTCTTGCATTTAGCTTTTTAAAATGCTCTGATAACATCTGTAAGGACTCGCCGTAATGTGAATTTTCGTTTTCCTTAAGCTTTTTGTATGTGTTTGTCGTATGAAGCCTGTAGAAATATGCCGTATCTTCACAAAACATCGGCTCAGTTATCAGTGAGGCTTTGAGAATAAAATCCCAGTCGTGGATGTACTTGTACTCCCTAAAGCCTCCAATTTTTTCATAAATATCTCTTGTAAAAAGCAGATTTCCCGTGCTTATGGCGCAGTTGCCCTCTAGTAAAGTAAGGCTTACTAGAGGCTGCCTTGACGCCTTTTCCTGTATCTCATTAAAATAATCCGTCTCTTCTGTTTTGACTATTTTTTCACTCTCGTCCACACAAACAATTTTGCTAAAGGCTATTTCAGAATTTTGAGACTCCATCTTTTTAATCATCGATGAAAATCTATCTTTTTCGTAAAAATCATCTGTATTTATGACTGTAAGATAGTCGCCTGTTGCATTTTTAAGCCCTTCATTTATGCTAAAATGTGCACCTTTGTTCTTTTGGTGCTTTATAAACTTGACATTCTTCCTGCTTTTTATCAAATTTTCTATTATCACCGCAGTATTATCTGAAGAGCAGTCGTCTATAATAATCACTTCTATCTCAGAATAACTTTGCTCAAAAACCGAATTTAGGCACTTTTCTATAAACTTTTCGTGATTGTACGACGGCGCTATAACGCTTATGGTTTTGTTCATAAATGCTACCTGCTTTCCGATATGAGTTTTGTGATTTCAAGTAAAGTACTGCCATGTGTTTCGTCAGGCTCTAAATAAGTGCCCTCTGCCCACTCGTTCCATGCGTTGATGAAGACTATCTTCTCTTCTCTTTCATTGAATAGGCACTCGTATTCTTTCACTTTTAGTAGCCATCTTTTATAGTCATCAGGCGAAAAGTTGTGAAAAACCGAGGCGCCCTCCATTCTTCTTGCAGTGTTGTCCCACTTCATCATTGCGGCTCTAAACACTGTCTCATCTTCAAACAAACTGCCATCACTTCTGTTTGCAAGCTCGCTGTAATCGTAAACAGCACCGTGAAAATCAGGATTTACTTCGTCCAAGAGCATGGTTATCTCTTTGGGGTTCATGTCGTGCGGTGGAAACTCTACTAAGGCGTCCGCCCCATAATTTTTAGCCACCACGCCCTCGTGTTTCACCACTGCGATATAAATTTCCGTGCCGTGCTTTTTCGCATGATTTCGCCATGTTTCAATGGTTTCCTTGCCGTTTTCTAGCTTGTCGATTCTGTAAATCAGCACCAACGGCTTGCCGTTTACGGTGATATATCTTTCATCTTTTATGACATGCATTATGTCGTCGATAAACCTTTCGTCGCTGTCCTTTTCGTGGACTTGCTCCATTAGGACTTTCGACTCCATTCCGTCCCATCTTTTTGTCCAGTTTTCGTTCGCCCAGCATATACAAAACGGCAAGTCTATGCTTTTATCCTTTATTATGTTGTCCATCGGCTTTTCAAGAAGTCTCTTGCCGTTGAACCAATAATAGTAATAGCAAAATCCGTGTATGCCGTGTTTTTTCGCCATTTCTGCCTGTTTCTTCTGAATGTCCTTGGTGTTAATTAAGTCGTAGTAAGCTAAATCTGCAGGTTTTCGCTCTTGGTCGTGCCCTTTAAACATCGGCTTAGCCCTTTTTACATTGACCCACTCGGTAAAGCCCTTTCCCCACCACTCATTATTTTCAGCAATAGCATGAAACTGCGGAAGGTAAAAAGTCAAGAACCTGACACCGCTATCGCCTTTTGTGATTCTTCTGTGCACTAGCACTTTGTCTATGTGGTAAATCTTCAATTTATTTTCTAAAATAGAATTAATCTTCTCATCAATTTCAGTTATATTTTCGTTTTTTACCGCAAAAATACCTCTTTTAATACAGTTAAGCCTTGGGTACTTGATATAGTCCTTTTTAATATGCGTATGAAACTTGCCCTTTACTTCAAAATTGTCGTAGTCAGCGTAAATCAAATAGGGCTTACCCTTTAAATTAATACACTCCACTATCAAAGAAAGCGCATTTTTATCGGCTATATCGCACATATCCATCACCACGATATAGTCTTCGGTTATATTTATATTTTCGAAATAGATATTAAAATTCTTATAATTTTGACTGTCCATTGACTCTAAAAAATCTGCCTTAAATTCGTCTTTTCCTAAGGCTAAAACCGCAATTTTTGGCTGATATTTTTGAATCAAAACCCATTCATCGGGAATTTTCTCCGATTCAAATTCATAATCATATTTATAAATGCTAAGTCCGCTTTTAAGTGCACTTTCCTTGTCTTGATACTTATTTTTTGCCTTGCTTATCGTGCCTTTGAAACCACGAGTCTTAAGGCTTATCGACAATTTTTTAAAAGTCATTCCCAAACCTTGATTTTTCACGGCGGAAAAGACTTTTTTTGTAAAGCTTTTTAGCCCTCTAAGATTGCTCTTAGAGGGCTTATTGTCATTATTAATTTTTGCCTTGTTTTTAGGATTTTCCATTTTTAAAAAACTTATCTTCCCTCGTACATTTTTTGGTAGTAGTTTTGGTATTCGCCAGAGATAATATTTTCCCACCAAGCTTTGTTATCAAGATACCATTTTATAGTTTTCTTGATTCCATCGTCAAACTTAGTCGCTGGAAGCCAGCCTAGTTCATTATGAATCTTCGTAGGGTCAATGGCATATCTCATGTCGTGTCCGGCTCTATCTGTGACATATGTGATAAGGCTTTCATCTTTACCAAGTGCCTCAACAATTATCTTAACAACTTCTAAGTTTGTCTTTTCGTTATGGCCACCTACGTTGTAAACTTCACCTACACGTCCGCCGTGAATGATTAAGTCAATAGCGCTACAGTGGTCCTCAACATATAGCCAGTCTCTTACGTTTTCGCCTTTTCCATAAACTGGAAGATTTTTATCAGCCAATGCATTTGCAATCATAAGCGGAATTAATTTTTCAGGAAAATGATATGGGCCGTAGTTATTTGAACATCTTGAAATAGTCACTGGAAGTTTGAATGTTCTGTGATAAGCAAGGCATAATAAATCAGCAGAAGCTTTTGAAGCCGAATATGGACTTGAGGTATGGATAGGTGTTTCTTCTGTAAAGAATAATTCTGGCTGATCTAGTGGCAAATCACCGTAAACTTCATCTGTTGAAACTTGATGATATCTTTCGATTCCATATTTTCTACAAGCATCCATCAAAACTTGTGTGCCCATGATATTTGTCTCAAGGAAAACACCAGGATTTTCTATCGAACGGTCAACATGACTTTCTGCCGCAAAGTTAACCACGATGTCTGGTTTTTCTTTTTCAAACATCTCTTCAACAGCAATTCTATCTCTTATATCTGTTTTATAAAAAACAAAATTTTTGTTATCTTTAACGCTATCAAGTGTCTCCATGTTGCCTGCATATGTAAGGCAATCCACGCAGATAATTTTATAATCACTGTATTTATTTAGCATATAGTGGACAAAATTTCCACCTATAAATCCCGCTCCACCTGTTACAACTATACTTTTCATCTTAATACTCCTTTAATCAATATTCAAAACTGCAATCACTGTCTTTTAAAAACGGTGCGTTTTTATCTTTATCAGAAATAATCGGGTTTTCTATCCCAAAATCAACCGCTAAATCAGGGTCGTCAAATCTTACGCTTCTGTCGCTCTCATAGTTATAGTAATTATCAGCTTTATAGACAAATTCTACATCGTCCGTAAGCGTCACAAAAGCATGTCCAAAGCCTCTTGGAATAAACAGCTGTTTTTTATTCTCAGCACTAAGTTCTACCGCAACCCACTTTTTATAAGTAGGAGAACCCTTTCTAAAATCCACCGCAACGTCAAGCACGGCGCCTTTTACACATCTTACAAGTTTTGCCTGTACATGTTCTCCGTTTTGAAAATGTATTCCTCTTAAAGTGCCTTTTTCCTTAGAGAAAGAATGATTATCTTGCACAAAATCGCAGTCTATTTCAGGAGTTTTTATCTTCGAATAGCTCTCCATGAACCATCCTCTTTCATCTCCGAAAACTTTTGGCTCTAAAATATAAACTCCGTCTATATCGGTTTTTACAACGTTCATATCATTGCTCCTTACAAATTCACAATATTATTAACTATATTTTCCATAACTATACTATAAAGTAGTGTTTTTGTCAAACAAAAGCACTACTTTACGAATTAATTTTTAGATTAAATTATAGGTATTCTTCTTCGTCAGTGATTTCTGTTTCAGGCGAAACTGTTTCTTCCTCTGTAACTTCATAGTCTTCGTCCATATAACAGTCGCAATCGGCACCGCATCCGCAGTCATCTTTTTTGCTGAATTTTTCGCCTACTTTGTCCACTGCACTTTTAACTTGTGATGCAGCACTTCCGGCAATCTCTTTTGCTCCGTCAATCATGCCTGGAGTCTCTACTTTTACTTTTTCATATACTTTAACTCCTGCATCTGCAACCACTTTTCCAACTCCAGCTGCTGCTGCTCCGGCATTTACGAACGCTGCACCAAACTCATCTGTATCAATACCTATGTTATTCGCTGTGTTTTTAACGCTTGTTTTTACCTTTTGAGATGTCTCACAGTATACGTCTTTCATTGCTGTTTTTACACCATCACAAAAGCATTTTTTTTCAGAAGGATCGTAATCCTCACTCATTATTTCATTTTGTCTATTTTCATCATATTTTTTCGCAACTTTAACAGCGGCATAACCTGCTCCTACAGCAAGTGCTAGTCCAAATAATTTTATAAACATCCCCATGATAAATACCACCTTTTCTATATTTCTTTTATACTATCATCTATATGGACAAAAGTCAACCATTTACGGCTTTACCTTAATAATATTTACATTAAGTTAATCTTTATTCAACTAATAAATGTAAAATATTTTAAAACTATTGAAAAATAGCTGAAAATCTATTAGAATAAAAGTTAACACTTGTATTTTTTGCTATTTTATTGTATAATACACTTCACTGCATAAAATTGTTAAAGTAGCAAACGGAAGGGTGAAATACATGATTTTCAATAAAGATATTGAGTGCATGAATAGAGCTGACATGGATAAACTTCAGCTAGAAAGACTAAAAAAAATGGTCGATTACTGCATAAACAATGTGAAGTTTTATAACGAAAGGCTCACTAAGGCTGGTATTACTTCGGGAGATAAGATTAAAACGCTTTCAGATATAGAGTACATACCTTTTACCACGAAAGAGGACATCAGGGACAACTATCCATTCAACATGATGGCGACACCTATGAAAAAAATAGTTAGAGTCCACGCTTCTTCGGGTACAACAGGAAAGCCTACTGTCGGTGTTTATACAAAAAACGACCTTGACAACTGGGCCGAACAAGTCGCGAGAATTTGCGTAGGCGGCGGCGTTACCGATGAGGATATTATTCAAATCAGCTTTGGATACGGCCTCTTCACTGGTGCATTAGGCCTGCATTACGGTCTTGAAAAACTTGGTGCTACCGTAATTCCCGCTTCTTCGGGAAACACCGAAAAACAGCTCATGATGATGAGGGACTTTGGCGTTACAGGACTTGTCGCAACTCCATCGTACGCCATTTATCTAAGCGAAGCTGTACGAGAGGGCGAGCACCCACTTTCAGCCTACGACAAGCTTAAATGGGGTATTTTAGGAAGTGAAACATGTTCACTAGAAATGAGAAATACCATAGAGAAAAACCTTGGAATCTTTGTAAGTGACAACTACGGAATGACCGAGCTTACAGGACCTGGTGTTTCAGGCGAATGTATGCTTAGAAAAGGTCTACACTTCAACGAAGACGCATTTTTGCCTGAAATCATCGACTCTGAAACTGGAAAGCAAAAGGCAAAGGGCGACACTGGCGAATTAGTCGTCACAACTCTTATTAAAGAGGGCGCACCTGTTTTAAGATACCGCACAAGAGACATAACAAGGCTGAATTACGAAACATGCGAATGTGGAAGAACTGGTGCTAGAATGGACAAAATCATGGGTAGAACCGATGACATGCTCATTGTAAAAGGCGTAAATGTGTTCCCGTCGCAAATCGCCGATGTACTTTCGCTTTATAATGAAATCAGCCCGCATTATTTGCTTGTTCTTACTAGAGAAAACTTTCTTGATAGGCTTGAAGTTCAAGTTGAGCTTATCGATTCTACACTTTTAGAGGACTTTAAAGAGCTTGAAAATCTAACCGCAAAAATCAAAGACAAACTAAAAAGCGTTTTAGGCCTTGACACCAAGGTAAAACTTGTTGAGCCGAAACACATCGAGCGTTTTCAGGGCAAGGCAAAACGTGTTATAGATTTAAGAAATGAAGGAGGAAAATAAATTGAGTAAAAAAGAATTACTTTTAGGTAATGAAGCCATTGCAAGAGGTCTTTACGAGGCTGGAGTTACCGTTATTTCAAGTTATCCGGGTACTCCTAGTACCGAAATTACAGAAGCCGCAGCAAAGTACGACGAGATGTACTCTGAGTGGGCTCCTAACGAAAAAGTAGCGGCAGAGGTGGCATGTGGCGCTTCTATCGGGGGTGCAAGAAGCTTTTGTGCGATGAAGCACGTTGGTTTTAACGTGGCAGCCGACCCTATTTTCACTATGAGTTACATAGGTGTAAACGGCGGTATGGTCATCGCAGTGGCGGACGACCCTGGAATGCACTCTTCTCAAAACGAGCAAGACTCAAGAAACTATGCAAAAGCCGCAAAGCTTCCTATGCTTGAGCCAGCGGATTCTAACGAGTGCCGTGATTACACAAAACTTGCTTACGAATTATCCGAAAAATACGACACACCTGTCATAATCAGACTTACAACAAGAATTTCTCACTCTAGAAGCATCGTAGAGCTTTTGGACAGAGTAGAAGTTGAAAACAAGCCATATGTTAAAAACGTGGCTAAAAATGTTATGCTTCCTGCATTTGCAAGACCTAAACATCCTATCGTTGAAAAAAGAACAGATGACTTAGTCACATATGCAGATACATCTGGAATTAATACAGTAGAGGACAACGGCGCTAAAGTTGGCGTAATCACCGCTGGTGCTGTTTATCAATATGTAAAAGAAGTCATGGGAGACAGCGTAAATTACCTTAAACTTGGTATGCTCTTCCCACTTCCTGAAAATCTTATCAAAGACTTTACTAAAGGCCTTGATAAAGTGTATGTCATCGAGGAATTAGACGATATCATCGAGACTCACTGCAAAAAAATGGGCATTGATGTAATCGGTAAAGATTTATTCCCTAAAGTTGGCGAATTTAATCAAAAAATTATTGCTAAACTTCTTAAAAACACCGAAGCTTCTGCTAAAACTTTTGACGGCAATATTCCGATTAGACCTCCTGTTATGTGCTGTGGATGTCCTCATAGAGGCGTGTTCTATGCGCTTAAAAAAGAGGGCGTATTTGTAAGCGGCGACATCGGCTGTTACACTTTGGGCGCATCTGCACCACTTAGTGCTATGGATGCTGTTATCTGTATGGGTGCTTCTGTTTCTGCACTTCACGGCTATAACAAAGCTACAGGAAACGACAACAAATCTGTTGCAGTTATCGGCGACTCTACCTTTATTCATTCAGGTATTACAAGCCTTATCGACATAGCTTATAACAAGAGTAATTCAGTTACTATGATTCTTGACAACTCAATTACAGGCATGACAGGACATCAGCAAAACCCAACTACAGGCTATAACATCAAGGGTGAACCTGCTCAGGCGGTTAATCTTGAAGAGCTATGTAAAGCCGTTGGAATTAAGAGAGTTTCTGTAGTAGACCCTTATGACTTAAAGTCTACTATCGCTCTTATCAAAGACGAATTAAACGCAGATGAACCATCTGTAATCATCACACGTCGTCCATGTGCACTTTTAAAATCGGTTAAACACGAAAAAGCACTTGTGGTAAATAAGGACGAATGTATCGGCTGTAAAATTTGTATGGGCATCGGTTGTCCTGCAATCAGCATGAAAGACAAAAAAGCCGAAATCGACTGGACACAATGTGTCGGCTGTAAACTTTGTAAAGGTCTTTGTCCAAAATCAGCTATTAAGGAGGATGTACAATGAGTAAGGTAAAAAGCATAATCATCGTCGGTGTCGGCGGTCAAGGTACACTTCTTGCAAGCCGTATTTTAGGCGCTGTTATGATGAATGAAGGCTATGATGTAAAAGTTAGTGAAGTTCACGGAATGAGCCAAAGAGGCGGTTCTGTTGTAACTTATGTTAGATATGGCGACAAGGTAAATTCACCGATTATTGAAAACGGTGAAGCGGACGTAGTTCTAGCCTTTGAACAGCTAGAAGCCGCTAGATATCTTCCTTTCTTAAAAGAAGGCGGAGAGCTTATCGTAAACACCCAATGTATCGACCCTATGCCTGTTATTACTGGTGTGGCAGAGTATCCATCTGATATTCTTTCTCAAATCAAAGGCATGGACGTAAAAGTTACAGAAGTATCGGCGCATACACTTGCAAAAGAAGCTGGAAACGTTAAGGCTGTTAACGTTGTTTTAATCGGCGCTATGGCTGCAAAACTTGACTTACCTAAAGAAACTTGGCTAAAGGCTATCGAGGAAAACGTTCCCGCTAAATTCTTAGAGCTTAATAAAAAGGCATTTGACTTAGCTTATAATTAAAATTTAATTTAAGGTGTGATTTGATGAACTATTTTAACAAAGAGATCGAGTGTGCCGACAAGGAGACGCTCAGAAAAATCCAGTCTGAAAGACTCTCAAAGATGGTGAAAAACTGTTACGACAACATCCCTCTTTACAAAAAGCGTTTTGATGAAATGGGACTTAAGCCTGAGGATATAACTTCTATTGACGATATCGTTAAGCTTCCTTTTACATATAAAAACGACTTAAGAGACACCTATCCTTTTGGTCTTTTAGCTGTTGGCAAGGAGGATTTAGTTAGAATCCACGCTTCTTCTGGAACTACTGGAAAACAAACCGTTGTTGCCTATACTCAAAACGACCTTGACGTTTGGTCCGAGTGCGTCGCTAGAAGTATTGCAGGTGTCGGCGGAACTAAAAACGACTTTGTCCACGTTGCATATGGCTACGGACTTTTCACTGGCGGTTTAGGCCTTCACTACGGCGCTGAAATGCTCGGCGCTACGGCTATTCCTGTTTCTTCTGGAAACACCAATCGTCAAATTGATATCTTAAGAGACTATGGTTCTGATATACTCTGCTGTACTCCTTCATACGCTATGTATATAGGCGAAACGCTAAGAGAAAAAGGCATTGACCCAAAAAGCTTAAAGCTTCGTGCAGGTATTTTTGGCGCTGAACCTTGGACAGATGAAATGAGACGTGAAGTCGAAAAACTGCTCGACATCAAGGCTTATGACATCTATGGACTATCTGAAATCGCTGGCCCTGGTGTATCGTGTGACTGCGAGTGCCAATGCGGAATGCACGTCAACGAGGACTACTTCTATCCTGAAATCATAGACCCATCGACAGGCGAACAGCTTCCCGACGGCGAATACGGCGAGTTGGTCTTTACCTGTATCGGCAAAGAGGCTTTACCTCTAGTAAGATACAGAACCAGAGACATCTGCGCTTTAAACCACGAAAAATGCGAATGCGGCAGAACCCTTGTAAGAATGGAAAAACCAAGAGGAAGAACCGACGATATGCTTATCATCAGAGGCATAAACGTCTTCCCATCTCAAATCGAATCTGTTCTTATAGATTTAGGAATGACACCGAACTACCAGCTTATCATCGAGAGAAAAAATAATCTTGATACACTTGAAGTTCAAGTTGAACTCACACCAGAAATGTTTGCCGACACCATTAAATCACTTGAAAAAATGGAAAAAGATATTAGTAATGCGCTTCAATCGACCTTAAACGTCGTTGCAAAAGTAAGTCTTGTAGAGCACAAGACTATTGCTAGAAGCGAAGGCAAGGCAAAAAGAGTTATTGACAACAGATAAATTTTTATAACGAAAGGATGGAACACTACTATGAGTATTAAACAACTTTCTATTTTTATTGAAAACAAGGCAGGAAGACTTGCCGATGTTACGGAGACTCTTGCAGAAAACAAAGTGGACATAAGGGCTATTTCGGTTGCCGACACAAGTGATTTTGGCATTTTGAGAGTCGTTGTAGACAATCCCGAACTTGCACAAGACGTTTTGAAAAAATCAGGCATGACTGTTAATCTTTCAAAGGTAATTGCCGTGTGTATCGGAGATAAGCCGGGTGAACTTTCAAAGGTTATAAGAATTCTATCCGACAATTCTATCAGCATAGAATATGTTTACGATTTTGCCGGTAAAAAAGGCGGTAAGGCTTGCATTATTTTAAGGGTGGATGACAGCAAAAAGGCTACACAAATTCTATCCGAAAACGATGTTGAAGTTTTAAGTCAAGACAACATTTGCGAAATATAAAATAAGAAACGGACGGGTTATCCCGTCCATTTTTTAAAATTAAATGTTTAAATATAATTAGAAAGGCTTATTATAGTTATGAAACGTAAAGATTATATATCATGGGACGAGTACTTCATGGGAGTGGCACTTTTGGCCTCAAACAGAAGTAAAGACCCGTCAACTCAGGTCGGCGCATGTATCGTAGATGCTAAAAACGTGATTATCTCCACGGGATATAACGGCTTTCCGATAGGCTGTTCTGACGACGAATTTCCTTGGGAGCGTGACGGCGACGACAACAAGTATCCATACGTTGTCCACGCAGAGCTCAATGCAATTTTAAACGCACATGGAAAATCTCTTGAAAACGCAAGAATTTATGTGGCTCTTTTCCCGTGCAACGAGTGTGCAAAAGCGATTATCCAGTCTGGAATCAGCGAGGTTATCTATCTTTCGGACAAATACAGGGACACCGACAGCGTAAAGGCTTCTAAAAAAATGTTTAACGCAGCTGGCGTTAAACTCACCGAGCTTACACCCGCAAAAAAAGAAATCGTTATAGATTTTTCTAAAGAATAATATGTTAAAAGAATTAATTAGACTAAAAAGGCTATGGGTAATCTTATTGTTCCCTATCGGAATATTGCTCACTTATCTAGCCACTGTAAATCCTACAAATACCGAAATCATCTTTTCATCTGCAGTTTATAAGGTGTTTTCTCAAATTGTCAGCATGATTTTTGGAATATTTCCGATTTCTATCGCCGAGATTCTTTTGGTCGGCGGTGTATTGTCCGTGCTCTTTTTCTTAGGATTTAGCATTTTCAGGTGCATTAAAAAGAAAACTCCTATGCCGATTTTCAAGTATGTAATCAATCTTTTAGTCGCCTCTTCGGTGATTTACTTTATGTTTGTCACCTTGTGTGGTATGAATTACTATAGGCTCGATTTTGAATATTACTACGGGAAAGAAGCCGAAAGCTACAGCACCGAAGAGCTTAAACTCATGTGCATAGACTACATAGAAATTTCTGGTGAGATAAGGGAAAACTTAAACGAAGAAGACTTTTTGGTTTCAGTCTATACTATGTCGGATAACTCTCACGAGGCTTTTAATCGGTTAAGCGAGACTTACGAGATTTTAGGCGGATTTTACAGCAAGCCGAAGCCGATTATTCTCTCAGAACCAATGTCCTACACCAAGATAACTGGGTTTTTCTTCCCATTTACGGTAGAGGCCAATGTAAATGTTGCCGTGCCCGACTACCAAATTCCTTTTACCATGCTTCATGAACAGGCACATCAAAGAGGATTCATGAAAGAGGACGAGGCAAACTTTCTTGCTTTTTTGGCTGGAAAAGAATCGAGTGATGACTTGACAAAGTACAGCTCATACATGAGTGCCGTGAACTATGCGCTAAACTCTCTTTACGATACGGACAGGGACTCTTTTAACGAAGCTTATTCGTATTTTAACGATTTACAGCTTAAGGACAGAGAGGAAAGCTACTTGTACTGGGAGCAGTTTGAAGAGCAAATAGTCGCCGAGACCTTCACGGCGGTAAACGACAACTACCTCAAGGCAAACGGCCAATCCGACGGAGTCATAAGCTACGGAAAAGTAACAGAACTACTACTTTTGGATTATTATTCTTAATAGCAAATATAGGGAAGGCTCTTGCCCTCCCTATATTTTTT
>CAYJFP010000001.1:114742-157980 GCA_964369415.1 uncultured Eubacteriales bacterium
ATTATTATTCTTAATAGCAAATATAGGGAAGGCTCTTGCCCTCCCTATATTTTTTGGCTAATATCTAATAACTAACGGTGAAAGGCTTATGTGATTTTAAAAGTATTAAATTATCACAAAGATATTATAAAATAGTCATTTACCTTTAATCTTTAGTCCTATGTTTTTTACAGATGGCTTTTTACGCCAAATATGGCTGTAGAATGTTGAATATATAACCTACTACTATGATTCCGATGGCACAAATCGCTATAAATACCGCTAAAAGTTTTGGCTTTACGGCTTTTCTTAGCATTATCAGTGACGGTAAGCTAAGAGTTGTTACTGCCATCATGAACGATAGAATAGTTCCGAGTTGTGCACCTTTTGCAAGAAGTGCCTCGGCAATCGGTATTGTGCCGAATATGTCCGCATAAACAGGCACTCCGATAATTGTTGCGAGTATTACGCCGAACGGGTTGTTGCTTCCTAGTATCGTCGAAATTACATCCTCTGGAATCCAGTTGTGGATTAAAGCGCCGATTCCGACACCGATTAAAATGTATGGTAAAACCTTTTTAAAAGTTTGAAGCATTTGGTCTTTTGCATAAATTACTCTGTCTTTTTTCGTAAGTGTCGGTGACTCTATATCCACACTTGAAGCTGATAAAATAAAATCTTCGATATATTTTTCCATGTGTAGTTTTTCGATAAGTGTACCGCCTATAACCGCAACGGTCAAGCCAAACAGCACATAGATAATCGCAACTTCTGTTCCAAAAATGCTGGTTAAAAGCACTAAACTACCTAAGTCCACCATTGGTGAGGAAATTAAAAATGAAAACGTTACGCCAAGTGGAAGCTTTGCACTTGTAAATCCGATAAAAAGTGGAATTGATGAACAGGAACAAAACGGTGTAACTGTTCCTAAAAGCGCCGCTATTATGTTCGCCCAAACGCCTTTAAATCTTCCTAAAATCTTTTTACTTCTTTCGGGCGGAAAGTAGCTTTGTATATACGATATTCCAAAAATCAAAGTGCAAAGTAGAACCACAATTTTAATCACATCGTAGATAAAAAACTGGACACTTCCACCTATCGGCGTGCTTATATCAAGTCCAAAAGATGTTAGCATCATCCCGATTAAATCATTTAGCCACTGCATTCCGAGTATTTGCCCTTGAAAAAAATCCCACGCTACTCCTAGCCATTCCATAAATTACCTCCAAATAATACATTAAAAAATTTTGATATGTTGTCTTTAAGAAAAACCATCACATAGATGGCGTTTCCAAATTTTCTAAATACACTTTGTTTGAATTTTGCAGATTATTCTTAGTCGTCAGCATAATGAGTAATTCCGCCGCTCTTTTTCCACCGGTTTCACTTAAAGAATAATACATCCACTTGCCCTCTTGCCTTGAGTTTACAAGCCCTGACTCGCAAAGCACCTTCATTTGATAAGAAAGCGCCGACTGCTTCATTTCTATCAAATCAGATAAAACGCAGGCGCATTTTTCTCCGTCTCTTAAAAACTGTAATATACAAAGTCTTTTTTCATCTGATAAGGCCTTGAATATCTTTGCATAACTCTCATTATCGTTTTTCATTTTAGACAACCTCACATCAAATATTTTTGATATGTTTTATTATATGCTTAAAACTTTGATTTGTCAACACTTTTAAAAAAGAAAATTGACGGAATCTCTTCCGTCAACTTTCTATGCCTGCTACGAAAATTATTTCATGCCTTCTTCGTAACTTTTAATCATGTTTTTAACCATCTGTCCGCCAACTGAACCGGCTTGTTTAGATGTTAAATCACCGTTGTAACCTTGTTTAAGGTTTACGCCTACTTGTGAAGCTGATTCCATTTTGAACTTGTTAAGAGCTTCTCTTGCTTCTGGTACTAAATTTTTCATTTTATTTTCTCCTCAAATAATATTTGCGTTTGTTGATATTATTGTAGACGACAAAACAAAAAATATTATTGTAAATTTTTGTTATTTATTATTCAAAGTTTTCTAAAAACTCAATTAAATCTTTGTAATTGTCAAATTCCACACCTGACTTAATAATTTCTTTATCCGCATCAGGTAAATTTTCTACCTTTACAGTATCGTTCATCACAGCTATACTCTCTCCTTCTTTAAACACAGCTATAATGCCGTTCTCCTCCTTAACTATATATATAGGCTCGTCCGCTAACGCTTGTTCTTGATTTGTTAATATATTGTTTTCTTGACTTGCTTTTTCATTTGAAGTATAATTACTCTGCACAGGTTGCTCTTTTATAGTGCTTTCACGCAGATAAAATATGTCAATTATGGTTATACTTAATATTAGAATGCTGACTACCGTGAATAGTACACTCATATAATTTTGCTTAATAAAATTTTTCATAAACATATCCCTTTCTATATATAACAAAAACTATTCTATAAATATTATTTCATATAAAATTGTATTTTATTCATTTTCGGAGGTAAAAAATGTTAAATAACAAGGATCTTAATAAGTTTAATGTTAAAGGTTCTGAAAAAAAATATCTAAACAAAGGTGAAGACGAACTTGCCTATGCGGCTGGCGCTACAGCTAAAAGTATTACTTCGATGCTTTTTAAAACCCTTTTGACAATATTTATTATATTGTCAATCGCAGGTCTTACAGTTTTACTTTCCGTCGGAACTTTCATCTTAAGCTTTAGGGACTACGAAATTCCTTCTTTAGCTACTATAAAGCTTAATCAATCGAGTTTTATGTATGTAGAAGATGAGAACGGCGAATCGGACAGATACATGGTCTTTCACAGTACTGAGAACAGAACTTGGATTGACTATTCCGCTATACCTCAAGACATGATAGATGCCCAAGTTGCGATTGAGGACAGGCGATATTGGGAGCACGAGGGTGTTGACTGGTGGAACACTATGGGTGCGGCTTTTAACCTTTTGACAGGAGCTGAAGACGTAAGAGGTGGCTCGACCATCACACAACAGCTCGTAAAAAATGTTACCGAAAACAATCAGGTTAGTATTTTAAGAAAAATTACTGAAATTTTTGCTGCAATGAACTTAGAAGAAGACTACAGCAAGGAAGAAGTGCTTGAATACTACTTAAACTATGTTAACTACGGCTATGGAACAAACGGTGTTCAAGCAGCTTCTACACTTTATTTTGGCCACGGAATAGCAGATGCTTCTTTGGCTGAGTGTGCCATGATAGCTGGTATTACACAAAATCCATATCAGTATACTCCGATTTACTTTCCAGACTATGCCGAGGAGAAAGCGAGACTTGTTTTACAAGAAATGTATAATCAAGAGTATATATCAAAGGATGAATACGACCTTGCAGTCGAAGAGACTTATGATATGAATTACTCTTTTACTAGCTCTGAAACTGGTAGTGTAAGTGAAGAAGGCACCGACCTCACCGAAGAAACCGTAGACGATGAAGAGTTTGACTCGGCTTTAGACTCAAGTTCTGTTTGGAACTGGTATGTCGAGGAAACTTTTGCAGAACTTACTAGAGATTTGATGGAAGCTTATAACACCTCTGAAGATGCTGCTATTAATATGATATACAACGGTGGCCTTAGAATTTATTCCGCCATGGATTTACAAATTCAGGAAGAAGTCGAATCAATCGTTATGGATATTGGAAATATCACCGGCGATTCTAAGCTTCAAACAGGATTCTACATGATGGACTACGACGGAAGATTGATAGCCGTTGTCGGTAGTCGTGATGAAAAAACTTCTAACAGGGGACACAGTTGGGCTACAAATACCCTGCGTTCTCCCGGTTCTTCCATAAAACCACTTAGCGTTTACGCTCCTGCGATAGAACTCGGTGCGATTACCTACGGAAGCGTTGTTCAAGATCAGCCACTAGAAGACTACTATGGCGTAGGTATAAGCGGACCTAACAACTATGATAGATACTTTAGAGGAAACATGAATGTAGACTTTGCCGTCATGATTTCTCAAAATGCTCCAGCAGCAAGAATCGTAGATGCAATAGGCTTTGATGCAAGTTACAATTTCCTTGTTGATAGACTTGGCTTTACTAGCTTGGTTGAAGCTGATAAGTCTTTCTCACCACTTGCAACAGGCGGTATGACACACGGTGTCCATGTCGACGAAATGGTGCAAGGTTTCTCAATTTTTGGTAACGGTGGTAATCTTTACGACCCTTATACCTATTATTATGTAACAGATAGCGATGGACAAATTATCCTTGATAATAGAACTCAAGTACCTGAAAAAGCGATGTCAGAAGTCGATGCCAATATAATGAACAAGCTTCTTCAAGAGCCTGTTTACGGATACAGCGGTACTGCTAGAATGGTTCAGATTGACGGAATGACAATCTACGGCAAAACAGGTACAACAGATAATATTGACGACCTTTGGTTCATGGGCGGTACGCCTTATGGTGTTGCCGGTGTATGGACGGGATATGCATATCCCGATGAAAAAGGCAGAATTTATAACGAAGATGCCGCTAAACAGGTTTGGCTAGAAGTAATTCTTCACATGTGGAATAATTATTGGAGTTTTGAAGAATCGAAAGACTTCACTTATTCAGATCAACTGGTTCAACATGTATTTTGTAGGTCAAGCGGTTATCTAGCGGGTAGTTATTGTACTGCTACGGATTATGGCTGGTATGACGCTAGCGACTCCGTAAGATACTGTAACGGTAACTCAGATCATGTTAGCTTCGGTGCTTCTCCGACAATTCCATCTCCATCTCCGTCGGTTACACCAACTCCAACTCCTACCACACCTGCTGTAACTGAAGCTCCACCCGTTACCGAGGCTCCACCTGTAACTCAGGCACCTCCTGTAACTGAGGCTCCACCTGTAACTCAGGCACCTCCAGTAACTCAGGCTCCACCTGTAACTGAATCACCTCCAGTAACTCAGGCTCCTCCTGCTACTGAAACCCCTGTGGTAACACTTCCGCCTGATGCGACTACAGAACCCTTTGTACCAAATACTCCATAAAAAATACTCTAATTTTTAAAAAACTGCTGTGCAAAACGGCAGTTTTTGTTTTTATATTTATTTACTGTTGCATTTTGACATAAACTATGATAAACTGTATCTCATGTGAATACAATAGTTTTCGGGTGGTGTACAATGTCTAAAGATAATTTTTTGCTTATCCAAAAAGATGTACTTCCTGAAATATATGAAAAAGTGCTTCTTGCCAAGAATCTTATCGAAAGCGGCGAGGTAAAAAGCACCTCTGAAGCCGCACAAAGAGCGGGTATTTCAAGAAGCGTGTTCTATAAATACAAGGATTCCGTTTTTTCCTATAATAAAAAGGAAAGCTCGGGCATTCTTTCCATTCAAATCGTACTTCTTGACAAACCGGGCATTTTGGTAAATCTTTTAAAAGAGTTTTACGAGGCTTCGGCGAATATTTTAACGGTGAATCAGGGAATACCTATTAGAGGAAGAGCTTTTGTCTCACTTTCTGCCGATATATCGAGCATGAAAATTGAAGCGAACGAGTTACTTTCTTCAATAAAGAACTTAAAAGGTGTAGTAAATATAAGTAGTTTATAATAAAGGAGCATTCTATATGGCAAAAATAGCTGTCATGGGACACGGTGTAGTCGGTTCGGGAGTTTTAGAGGTTTTAATCGGTAATAAGGAAAGCATCACTCTTCGTGCAGGTGAAGAGATCGAGGTTAAACACGTTCTAGATTTAAGAGAATTTGAGGGTTTGAGTTATTCAGATAGATTCACTAAAGATTTTGACGTGATTCTAAACGACCCCGAAGTTAGCATAGTAGTAGAGGTAATGGGTGGTTTAAATCCTGCCTACAATTTTGTTAAATCTTGCCTTTTAAACGGTAAAAGTGTTGTTACTTCTAATAAAGAACTCGTTGCGGCTAAAGGTGCAGAGCTTTTACTCATAGCAAAAAACAATAACGCAAACTTCTTGTTTGAAGCAAGTGTTGGCGGTGGAATTCCGATTATCAGGCCTATAAATCAGTGTCTTGCCGCTAATGAAGTCACCGAAATTGCAGGTATATTAAACGGTACAACGAACTTTATTTTAACAAAAATGATTCGTGAAAAAATGAATTTCTCCGATGCCTTGGCTTTAGCTCAAGAACTAGGCTATGCAGAAAGAGACCCTTCTGCCGATGTAAACGGCGGAGATGCCTGTAGAAAAATTTGTATTTTATCCGCTTTGGCGTTTGGTTTTCACGTTTATCCCGATGAAGTTTTCACCGAGGGAATCACAAGCCTTACTTTAGAAGATGTCGACTATGCTTCGTCTTACGGCGCAGTTATCAAGCTTATCGGCTCTGTTAAAAAACTTGAAAATGATAAACTTCAAATCATGGTTTGCCCTATGTTTATCAAAAACGACAGCCAACTTTCTGGCGTTGACGATGTGTTTAACGGAATCTTGGTAAGAGGTGATGCGACGGGTGATGTCGTATTTTACGGAAAAGGTGCAGGTAAACTTCCAACAGCCAGTGCGGTTGTCGGCGATATTATCGACTGCGTAAGACATAATGACAACAAAAAATACATGTTCTGGGAAGACACTAAAGAAAACTATGTTGCCGATTATAAAGAGGCTAACTTTGATTTTTATGTGAGAGTAAACGGAAGCGACAGCGACAAAGCATACAAAGATGCTAAAAGTGTGTTCGGCTCTATCGAGAGACTTTCTCGTCATGGTATGGAAAACGGCGAGCTTGCCTTTGTGGCTAAAAACCTTAACCAAAACTCTCTTGATAAATATGTAGAAGAGCTAAAATCTAAGAATATAGAGACAGTAGCAACAATCAGAATTTCTGATTTTTAAAAAGTATTTCCTTAATTTATAAGAAAGGAATAGACTTAATGATAAGAATTGACGTACCCGCTACAAGTGCAAATCTAGGCTCTGGTTTCGATTCGCTCGGAATTGCCCTTACCATGTACAATAGAGTTTGGATGGAAGAGCATAGCGAAATTGACATTAAATCCACGGATTCCACCGCCGTGCCAACTGATGAAAGCAATTTGATTTTTTGGGCAGCAAAACAGATTTATGAAATGTGTGGAAAAAAACTTAAGGGACTTCGAATAAGACAGGAAAACAATATTCCAATGGCAAGAGGCCTTGGCAGTAGTTCGGCCTGTATAGTTTCTGGAATTTTAGGTGCTAATAGACTGCTTGGAAGTCCGTTTTCGGTGGCGGATTTGCTAAATATTTCAGCAAGAATCGAGGGTCATCCTGATAATACTAGTCCCGCTATATCAGGCGGTTTAGTGGCTTCTGCGATGGAGGCGGACAGGGTTTACAGCGTTAGCGTTCCTGTTTCTGAAAAAATTGCCTTCGCTGTGATGATCCCACCTTTTGAGCTCAAGACCGAAAAGGCAAGAGGAGTGCTTCCCGAAAAATACTCGAGAAAAGACGCCGTATACAACCTTTCAAGATCCGCACTTATGACGGCTTCATTATTCTCTGGTAATATAGAAAATCTTAGAGTGGCTGTTCAGGACAAAATTCATCAACCTTATAGAAGCTCTTTAATCGAAAACTCTGACAAGGTTTTCAGCCTAAGTTATGAACTAGGTTCACTTGGCACATACATCAGCGGTGCTGGCCCTACGATAATTTCTTTAATCGACAGCACTGATAAAGATTTTGAAGCAAATTTAATCACTCAATTTGAAAAGCGCAAAATATTCGGTTGGGATATTAAAATATTAAACACTGACCCCGATGGGGCAAAAATTGTTATTGAATAAACAGGAGGTATTTATGGCATTAATAGTACAAAAATTTGGCGGAACATCTGTAAAAGATGCCGAGAGAATTTTTAACGTTGCAGACATTGTAACAAAAACTTACGACCAGGGAAATCAAGTTGTGGTGGTAGTTTCAGCTCAAGGTGACACGACAGACGATTTCATCGAAAAAGCCGATGAAATTAATCCGACACCATCAAAAAGAGAGATGGATATGCTTCTTTCAGCAGGTGAGCAAATTTCTGCTTCCTTACTAGCTATGGCGATTGAGAAACTCGGCTATCCGGTAATCTCACTTCTAGGCTGGCAAGCGGGCTTTGTGACAACTTCTGACTACGGTTCGGCTAGAATCAAGAAGTTAAATCCACAAAGAATCAAGAAAGAAGTCGACAAAAAGAACATCGTCATCGTGACAGGTTTCCAAGGAACTAACAAGTATGACGACATGACTACACTAGGTAGAGGCGGCTCTGATACAAGCGCAGTTGCCATTGCAGCGGCTATGAAGGCTGACAGATGCCAAATTTTTACAGATGTTAACGGTGTTTACACCGCTGACCCTAGAAAAATCAAAAACGCAGTTAAACTTGACTCCATATCTTACGACGAAATGTTAGAGCTTGCGACACTAGGCGCACAAGTTCTTCACAACCGCTCTGTAGAAATGGCTAAAAAATATCAAATCGAATTGGAGGTTCTCTCCAGTTTAACCCGTGAACCGGGAACTATTGTTAAGGAGGAAAATAAAGTGGAAAAAATGCTAATAAACGGTGTTGCAAAAGATGACAACATTGCAAGAATTTCAATAGTAGGGGTACCGGATAGACCAGGTCTAGCCTTTAAAATCTTCTCAAAACTTGCCGCTAAAAACG
Source organism: uncultured Eubacteriales bacterium (assembly GCA_964369415.1). Taxonomy (GTDB): domain Bacteria; phylum Bacillota; class Clostridia; order Oscillospirales; family Acutalibacteraceae; genus SIG603. Next base: position 123,369 of record CAYJFP010000001.1, read on the forward strand.
TTAATATAGACATCATTTTACAATCAATCGGCAGAAACGGAACTAAGGACATCAGCTTTACAACTGAAAAATCAAAGCTTCCTACAGCTCTTGAAATTTTAGAAAGCTATGCCGAGAAACTAGGCGCATCGAGCATTGTTACCGACGACAACGTTGCAAAAGTTTCAATCGTAGGCGCTGGCATGGAGAGCAATCCTGGCGTTGCCGCTCAAATGTTTGAAGCAATGTACGAAAACGACATCAACATTCAAATGATTTCAACAAGCGAAATTAAAATTTCACTTCTAATCGACAAAGCAAGCGGAGACAGAGCAGTAGCCGCAATTCATAGCAAATTCTTTGACGACATGAACTGATAAACTAATATTAAAACCGCCCTTAGCGCATAGGCTAAGGGCGGTTTATTTTTTTACTAAATTAACTTCATTAATATTTCACTTCAACCGGTTCTCTTTTTTCTGCCGATTCCATTATCGCCAAAATTGCAAGAGTGGTATTTGCCGCATCTTTAATGCTAACTTTAAAGTCCTCACCTGTAATCAGACAGTCCACAAAACTCCTGATACTCTCAAAAGCAAATCCTTTTGGCACACCAAAAACCGAGTTTTGAACTATCACATCAGGCACGCTCACTTTTTCATCGGTAAACTTCTGTATCATATTATGATGGCTTGTATCGATAGATATCATGCCCTTTGTGCCCAAAATATTACACTTCATGTCATTTACGCATGGGTTTGCATTAGGTGTTATCCAACCGTTTTCCATCTGTGCAATTCCACCTTTAGAAAACTCAATAGTGGTTAGATACTCGTCAACCGTGTCAACTCCCATACCCTTCAAAATTCCACTTCGGCTAACTGCATACACTCTCTTTACCTCATCTTCAAAAAGCCACCTTAAAGTATCTAGGCTATGACTTCCCAAAAACCACAAAATAGAGGATTTTGCCGCCCATGGAAGTAAGTCTGTCGCTACCCACTTAATATCGTTAAGCCTAAAATAGCCACTGTAAACTTCACCGAGCTCTCCGCTTTTAATACTTTCATACGCACTGTTAAAAGGCGGACTCCATCTATTATGTAAATCTATCATAGCTCTAATGTTATTTCTTTCAAATGCTTCAACCATTTTTGCTACATCTTCTCTGGTTGTAGCAATGGGTTTTTCAACTAGGACATGCTTTTTTGCCTCTGCCGCCATTATTGCCATTTCTGCATGGGCAAAATCTGGAGTGACTATCGCCACAGCATCGCATCCCGACTTTAAAAACATTTCACTATAGTCTTTATACGCATTTGCTATTCCTAGCTTAGACGCCATTGCCTGTGCTTTATCAAAATCTCTGTCGTACACCGCCACAACCTCTGCAAAAGGATGTGAATTATAAATTTTTGCGTGATTTTCGCCCCAAGTACCTGCTCCAATAATTGCAATTTTTAGCTTACTGTTCATACTTTTCTACCTCTTTCATCAAGTCAAAAATATTATCACACTGCAAACTTCCATTCCGCTTACTCAAACAACTATATTAAAAATTTACGCTTGTCCTTAAACTATATCACTTTATATTTTAGTTTACTTTCCTATGTCAGTTCTAAAGTGTGCACCCTCAAAGTGAATTTTATCCACTGCTGCATAGGCGTTTTTAAGGGCTGTTTCTAGATTTTCTGCTTTTGCAGTTACGCCTAAAACTCTTCCGCCATTTGTCACTATGTTTCCGTTTTCTTCCTTAGTGCCAGCGTGGTAAACCACGGCATTTTCTACCTGTCCTTTTTCATTAAGACCTGAAATTTCAAGCCCCTTCGGATAAGCCTTCGGGTATCCCGGACTTGCCATTACGACACATGCACAAGCTCCGTCTTCCCATTTTATTTCTAAATCAGAAAGTTTATCATCGCATATCGCAAGTAAAATGTCTACCAAATCAGTTTTGAGCATTGGAAGCACTACTTGAGTTTCAGGGTCGCCAAATCTTGCGTTATATTCGATGACTTTAGGGCCGTTTTGAGTAAGCATAAGTCCAAAATATAGACAACCTTTAAACGGTCTATTTTCGCTAATCATCGCATTTATTGTCGGCATAAATATAGTATCCATGCAGATTTTCGCTATTTCATCGGTGTAAAATGGGTTAGGACTAATCGTGCCCATGCCACCAGTATTTAGGCCTTTATTCCCGTCATATGCCCTTTTATGGTCTTTCGAGCTAATCATCGGCTTGACTGTTTTCCCGTCCGTAAATGCCAAAACAGAAACTTCTGGGCCTGTTAAAAACTCTTCGATAACGATTTTATTTCCAGATTCGCCGAACATTTTGTCTTCCATGATGTCTCTTACCGCTTTTTCTGAATCTTCAAAACTCTCGGCAATTATAACGCCTTTACCTAGTGCAAGGCCGTCCGCCTTTACGACAATCGGAAATTTATTATTCTCTTTTATAAATTTAATTGCTTCATCGCTGTTGTCAAAAACTTCGTAAAGCGCTGTCGGAATAGCATATTTTTTCATCAAATCCTTTGAGAAAACCTTGCTGCTCTCAATTTCTGCCGCATTTTTTCTAGGGCCAAAAGTCTTAATTCCAACCGCTTCTACTGCGTCTACCATTCCGCCTGCCAGTGGGTCATCTGGCGCTACAAAGACCAAATCTATCTTGTTTTCTACCGAAAATTTAACCACCGCTTCATTTCCTATTACATCTACGCATACTGCGTCTTTTGCAATTCCCGCATTGCCCGGAGCACAAAATAGCTCTGATACCTTAGGGCTTTCAGCAAGTTTTTTTATTATGGCGTGCTCTCTTCCGCCACTTCCTATAACTAATATTTTCATGTGAACGCTCCTTAGCTTTTCAATTTAATACTAGGCTCTAACCATTTATTTTCAAATGATTAGAGCCTTTATTTTGCATTTTTCTCTTAGTGGTGGAAAAGACGAATTCCGTTGAATACCATTGCAATATCGTATTTATCGCAAGTTTCAATAACATTGTCGTCTCTGATTGAACCGCCTGGCTGAATGATGTATTTCACGCCGCTCTTTTTAGCTCTTTCAATGTTATCGCCAAACGGGAAGAACGCATCGCTACCAAGTGTGACATCGCTCATGGTAGAAAGCCACTCTCTTCTCTCTTCTCTAGTAAATTCTTCTGGTTTTTCAGTGAAGAAGTTCTCCCAAACGCCGTCCATAATCACGTCTTCGCACTCATCGCTGATATAAACATCGATAGTGTTGTCTCTGTCGGCTCTTCTAATGTCTGCTTTAAATGGTAGGTTTAAGACCTTTGGACATTGTCTTAAATACCAGTTGTCGGCCTTAGTTCCAGCAAGTCTTGTGCAGTGGATACGGCTTTGTTGTCCTGCACCGATTCCTATTGCTCTACCATCTTTGACGTAGCAAACTGAATTTGACTGAGTATATTTTAAAGTTATCAAAGAAACTATCATGTCTCTTTTTGCTTCTTCAGAAATCTCTTTATTCTTTGTTGGAATATTAGTGAACATATCATCTGTGATTTTAAGCTCGTTTCTGCCTTGTTCAAAAGTAATTCCGTAAATTTGTTTGTGCTCTATTGGCATCGGAACATAGTTATCGTCAATTTCAACCACGTTATATGAGCCTTTTCTCTTTTGCTTTAAGATTTCAAGCGCCTCATCTGTATAACCTGGTGCGATGACTCCGTCGCTTACTTCTCTTGCTAAAAGCAGTGCTGTTTCCTTGTCGCAAATATCAGAAAGTGCCGCCCAGTCGCCGTATGATGACATTCTATCTGCGCCTCTTGCTCCTGCATATGCAAGCGCTAGTGGCGACAACTCTAAATCATCAACAAAATAAATTTTCTTAAGCGTATCACTCATCTCTGTTCCAAGCGCAACGCCCGCTGGACTTACATGTTTAAAGGATGTCGCAGCTGGCAAACCAGTAGCCGCTTTCAATTCTTTAACAAGTTGATAGCTGTTAAAAGCATCCATAAAGTTTATATATCCTGGTGTTCCGTTTAAAACTTTTATCGGTAATTCTTCGCCGTTTTCCATGTAAATTTTTGACGGCTTTTGGTTCGGATTGCAACCGTATTTAAGCAGTAGTTCTTTCATCTTGATTCTCCTTAAGAATTTTTATTGGTGATTTTTGTGAATTCTTCACCTGTCTTTAAGTCAATATATCTTACAAAAAGAGATACCTTGTTGTCCTCGTTAAGATTAGTCCAAAGCATGTCCGAAAACTCTTCGATTCCTTTGTTAATCACTATTCTCTTAGGCTCGCCCTCAAAAGAAGGAATTCTTGGGTCTCCGTCACATTTATAAGTGTGGATAAAGTGCCCTATGCCCTTTTGCGATGTGTAGTCAAAAAAGAATTTTTCGGCGTAGTTTTCATTGCCCTCACATGACTTTAATATAGACATTTTGTAAGTGAAACTCTCGTTTTCAAACTCTAACATGCCTGAAATTCTAGGTGTGAAATTAGGCGCATCTGGCTCGAAAGTTCTTGTTCTAAGCGCCGTTTCAAAGCTCTCGCCTTTTTCTAAAAACTCATAAACTGTATCGGTTTGGTCGCCGTTTGTCACTATTGTTTTATTTTCTATCACTCTTACAGGAGCATAAATTACAAGTGACGGGTCCGAAAGCAATTTCGGGTCGTGCGCCTGAGTCCTAAGGCCTCTGCCATCTTCTATGAACACACGGTTTCTGCTGTTTACGCTTCTGCCCATGATGAAATATGCAGTCACTGCGTATTTTCCACACTCGCTAGTCCCTATTATTATTCCTCTTCCAGGATATGAATTAGTGCTTAATTCTTTTTCAATAAGTAAAGTTTCCATTAATTAGCTCCTTTATGATATAAATTGCCATGTGCAAAACACATATTTGGCTAAAAACTAATGACTAATAGTGAAGAACTTAATAGTCATTCACCATTCACCCTTAGTCTTTAGTTCCATGCGTTTTCACATGGATGATATTAGTACTTTTCGCCCGTCTACTTTAAGTTTGCCTTCGCAAAACAGTGAAATCGCCTGTTTAAGTAAGACCCACTCGGCTTCTTCCATAACTCTTCTTTGCAAAATTTCAGGCGTATCGTCATCTTTAACTTCCACCGATTTCTGCATTATTATTGGGCCTTCGTCGCATAATTCGTTTACAAAATGAACTGTCGCACCTGTGAGTTTAACCCCTCTTTTAATCGCTTCTTCGTGCACTTTAAGCCCGTAAAAGCCTTTTCCGCAGAAAGATGGAATCAAGGACGGATGTACATTTATTATTCTATTGTGGTAATATTTTGAAACGCAGTCGGTGATAATTGTGAGGAATCCCGCCAGTACCACCAACTCTATTTTATTCTCTTTTAGAATTTCTAAAAGATTTTCGCTGTACTCTTCGGGCGATGAGAAATTTTTTCTCTCTAAAACTGTAGTCTTTATGCCCGCTTTCTGAGCTCTTTCAAGCATAAAAACACCCGGTTTGCTAGAAAGCACAAGCTCAATCTTACCATTTTTGATTTCGCCGTTTTTCTCGGCGTCTATAATAGCTTGAAGATTAGTTCCGCCGCCTGAGCCGAGGACCGCTATCCTTACCACAGGATTACCCCCTCGTCGCCTTTTACGACTTCACCAAGGTAATATGCTTCTTCGCCGCTCTCGTTTATCGCCTTTATCACTTCATCTTTTTTGTCGGCTTCAACCGCCATACATATTCCGACACCCATGTTAAACGTGCTGTACATATCCTCTTCAGGTATGCTACCCGTCTCCATGATTAGCTTGAATATAGGTAAAACTTCTACATTTACCTTTTTAATTTTAGCAGTTTGTCCCTCGTTTAGCATGCGTGGAATATTCTCGTAAAAACCGCCGCCTGTAATATGTGAAATAGCCTTTACAGCGCCTGTTTCTATCGCCGCAAACACTGATTTAACATAAATTTTTGTTGGAGTCAACAGGGCATCTCCAAGTGTGCCGTTAATTTCTGTATAATGTCTTTTTAGATTTGCTTCATCAGTGCCGAAGACTTTTCTAACAAGTGAAAAGCCGTTTGAGTGGACACCCGATGACTTAATTCCTATTAAAGCATCGCCCTCTTTTACTTTTGAAGAGTCAATTATTTTCTTTTTGTCAACGATTCCGACGTTGAATCCAGCTAAATCAAAGTCATCCTCTGGCATAACTCCGGGATGCTCTGCTGTTTCACCGCCTATAAGCGCACAACCTGCTTGAACACAGCCTTCAGCTACTCCCTTTACTATGTCTGCAATTTTTTCTGGAAAATTTTTTCCGCAAGCTATATAGTCAAGGAAAAAAAGCGGTTTTGCACCACAGCATATGACATCATTTACACACATTGCGACACAGTCTATTCCTATTGTGTCGTATTTTTTCATCTTGTCTGCAATAATAATTTTTGTTCCGACACCATCTGTTCCCGAAACGAGCACTGGCTCTTCCATCCCGCTTAAATTAGGTGCAAAGAGTCCGCCAAATCCACCGATTCCAGAAACCACACCGTCTATATGAGTTTTCTTTACATGCTCTTTCATAAGTTCAACCGACTTATATCCCGCCGTAACGTCTACGCCTGCTGATTTGTAACTTTCGCTGAAGTTGTTCATTTTTATAACCATGTCATGTTTGCCGTACGCAACTACCGTTTCGCACTCAATCATGCCTTTCTATATTTTTAGGGCTTATATCGCCCAATTACCGTTTTTAAAAATCTGTTTTGTGCTTCCATCTTTTAAATTAGCCACTATATCCATGTCGTCAGAACCTATCATAAAATCAACATGAATAACCGAGTCGTTAAGACCGAGTTCTTTCATTTCTTCCTTAGTCATCTTTTCAAATCCGACAATATTGCTTGCATATCCACGCCCTAGCGCAATATGACAGCTAGCATTTTCATCAAACAAGGTGTTGTAATATAGCACGTTAGAATTTGAAATTGGTGAATCATTCGGAATCAAGGCAAGCTCGCCTATCATAGAAGCGCCCTCGTCCGTAGCTATCATTTTTTCGAGCACATCTTGATTTTTCTCTGCCTTACAGGAGACAGCCTTGCCGTTTTCAAAAGTTATAGAGAAGTCCTCGATTACTTTTCCTTGATATGAAAGCGGTTTCGTAGAATAAACTATCCCCTCTGCCTTGCCTTTCATCGGAGTTGTGAACACTTCTTCTGTCGGCAGATTCGGATTGAACCATGTGCCGTCTATCGTAGTATCCATGCCGCCTTTCCAGATAGCCTGTGGCATTAGGTGACATTTAAAATCTGTTCCTAGTGAATTTTTATAATGAAGATATTCTATCTCCATCGCATTAAGAGCAGCACTCTTTTTTTCTAAGTTAGCATTATGCTCTGCCCACTCTTTTTGTGGGTCGTTAGAATCCGTAATTCTTACAGATTCTAAAATGCAGTTCCACATTTTTTCTACAGCCTGATTAGTCCTAAGCTCTGGGAAAACTTTTTTCGCCCATTTGGCACTTGGAACCGCAGCTATAGTCCACTGGTGCTTGTCCTCTGTTGCATCTATATATTTCTTCAAGACTTTCATCTTTTCGATGTAAACTTTTTGCATTTTTTCGGCATTTACGCCTTTTAACCCAGCTGGGTCGTCGGAAATTATCACGATTCTAGCTGGAAGAGTGTCCGCCGTAAATCTTGCTTTCTCTTCTTCCCATATTTCAACTCTACTTAGCACAGTCGCAGTCTCGTTTTTATATTTGAGCCTTGTGCTTTCTTGACTGGTAAAATCGATTCTTACCCATTTAGCTCCGCTTTTGTAGGCTTCTTCCTGAACCAAGAGCGCAAAATCATGCACATCTACTGAAGCTGAAATTATAACGCCTTGTTTCTTTTTTACGTTTACTCCTGTTTTTACTATTAAAGATGCATATTTTTTTAGAATTGCTTTTTTCACACTGATGCTCCATTCTGCCGCTCTGCAAGGCTAAATTTTCGGCTTATCCTTCAAATTATGCAGAGCTTTTTAATAATTTGAAGCAAACTTAACAGAGTGTCTATTAAACACTCTGTACTAAACTATTTCTTATCAGATAGCAGCAATTTTTTGTTGGAGTGCTTCATTCTTTTGCATGACTCCATTTACCATCTCTTGCTTTAACATCACTAGTTTTTCTCTAAGAATTGGATTTTCTGTTGCTAGAATTTGTGTAGCTAAAATAGCCGCATTGTCAGCTCCGTCAATCGCAACTGTAGCAACTGGAATACCAGCTGGCATTTGAACTGTAGCTAAAAGTGCGTCTAGTCCGTCAAGAGTCGATGATTTTACTGGAATACCGATTACTGGAAGAATGGTGTGTGCCGCTAAAACTCCGCCTAAATGCGCCGCTTTACCAGCTGCCGCAATGATTACTCCATAGCCTTTTCCCGCAGCTTTTCTTGCAAACTCGGCGGCTAAATCAGGTGTTCTATGAGCAGACATTACTCTAACGTCTACCTCTATTCCAAAATTTTTAAGTCTTTTAACCGCTGGTTCTACTACTGGAAAATCGCTGTCGCTTCCCATTACTATTGCAACTTTTTTACTCATAATTATTACTCCTTTAAATAAACAGAATTGGCTGTGGATATACCACAGCCTTGGTTTATAATCCACAATTTAAAATACTCATAAAAAAAGGTATAAAAGTAGTCGTAGATTCTATATTTTTCATCATAAAACCCCTTCCCTTCTAAGCACTTTTTTACAATTTATATTTTACCCAATTTTTGCTTATTTTTCAAGGGTTTTACAGTATTTTTTTTATTTTTTTACTTCTTGTATATCGCCTAAAACATCTTTAATACTTGCAGCTAGACCGGCAATACCTTGAATGTTTGATGGAATAATTAGTTTTGTGGCTTTTCCATCCGCTGCTTTTGCAAAGGCTTCAAGGCTTTTTATCGCAATGACGCTCTCGTTTGCATTGGCTTTGTTTAGTAGCTCGATTGAATCGGCAAGGGCTTTTTGAACCTCTAAAATAGCCTGCGCCTCACCTTCGGCTTCTCGAATTTTCGTTTCTTTAACCGCATCTGCCCTTAAAATCGCTGATTCTTTGTGGCCTTCTGCAATTAGAATCGCACTGTGTTTTTCACCCTCAGCATCCAAAATTCTCGCACGTCTCTCACGCTCTGCCTTCATTTGTTTTTCCATGGAGTCTTGAATTTCTCTTGGCGGAATGATGTTTTTTAGCTCAACACGGTTAACCTTAATACCCCATGCATCTGTCGCTTCGTCAAGGATAATTCTAATTTGAGAATTTATCGTATCACGAGAAGTAAGCGTCGCATCAAGCTCCATGTCGCCTATGATGTTTCTTAGCGTTGTTGCTGTTAGATTTTCGATTGCAGACATAGGTCTCTCCACGCCATATGCATAAAGTTTTGGGTCGGTAATTTGAAAGTACACAACCGTGTCTATCTGCATGGTTACGTTATCCTTTGTGATAACAGGCTGTGGTGGAAAGTCTATTACCTGCTCTTTTAGGCTTACTTTTTTTGCAACTCTGTCTATAAATGGAATTTTTACATGTATACCTGTTTGCCATGTTGTTCTAAATGCACCTAGTCTTTCAACGACGTAGGCATTTGCCTGTGAAACAATTTTTATGTTCGAAATAATAATTATTAGCACCACTAAAATTATCGCTACTGGTACAATATATGCTACCCAATCTATCATATTCTACGCTCCATTCTGCCGAATTTTCGGCATTGAAATTTATTAAATAGCTAAAGTTTTATTTTAACTTTACAACTAATTTAACCCCTTCAATCCTCTCAACCGTGACGATTTCACCCTGCTTAATCGTCCCTGATTCCATCGGTACTGCCGACCAAGTAAGTCCCTTTACCTTTACAGCTCCAGTCTCCTTGATTTTGTCGATTTCCTCGGTGACAAACGCCTCTTCACCTATACATCTGTCTGCATTTGTCCTTACTTTTTTCTCGCTCATTATCTTTTTCACAAGCGGTTTTGTCGCAATCAGTGACCCCACAGAGGTAGTCGCCGCTATCACCACCTGTATCCAAATATCCACCGAAAACAGTGACGAAATAAGCGCACAAGTAAATCCGAAAACGAACCAAATCGAGACAAGTTGCGGACTTGCCGTTTCTACGATTATTCCCAAAATTATCAGTCCTAGCCAAATGTATACCATGTACTCTTGCATAAGTATCACCCCTATTCTTTACTTTATTTTAGCATAATATTATTAAAATTTCAATTATATTTTATTAAGTTTTATGCCAATTTAAAGTGAATTTATGCCAATCATCTTTAGTTTTAAACACAAAAAAATCGGAACCCCTAAGGATTCCGATTAATTTTAAATTATAAGCTAATGTTGATAGCCTCGATATCTAGGTTTAGCGGTCCGTCGCTTTGTGTAGATGAAGCCTCAAATTTTTCAGGAATTACAACTTTCATCTCTCTTTGTTCGAAGAACTTAGGAGCTACTGTTGGGAACATTGCATAGCTTAGTATATCGTCTTCTGATTTTGCAATGTCTGCGCACTCTTTTTTAACTTTTTCGTACTCAGGTTTGATTAAATCAGCTGGTCTGCATGTGATAACTTCGTCATCGCCTATGCATTTCTTTCTTACTTCTTCATTAACTTCGCCTGGTAATGCGCCGTATTCGCCTCTTAAAAGACCTTTTGACTCTTTTGGAACCATTTTATATCTTTCACCTGTTACAATATTCATAACAGCTTGTGTACCTACGATTTGGCTTGTAGGAGTTACTAGTGGAGGATAACCGAAGTCTTTTCTAACTCTTGGAATCTCTGCTAAAACGTCGTAGTATTTGTCTTCAGCGTTAGCTTGTTTAAGCTGAGAGATAAGGTTTGAAAGCATTCCGCCTGGTACTTGGTATAAAAGTGTGTTTGTATCAACGCTTAATACTTTAGGATCTAGGAAGCCTTCATCTTTAAGCTTAGCAGCAACTGTTCTGAAGTGAGCAGCAGCGTCTGAAAGTTTTTTAAGGTCTAAACCTGTATCACGGTTTGTTCCTTGTAAAGTCGCAACTAGAGACTCTGTTGCAGGTTGAGCTGTACCATTTGCCATTGGAGAAAGAGCACAGTCAACAATATCTACACCAGCTTGAGCCGCCATAAGGTTAGTCATGTCGCCTGTACCTGATGTGTTATGTGTATGAAGGTGAATCGGTGCGCTAACTCTCTCTTTTAGCTTTTTAACTAAGCTATAAGCTTCAAGTGGTAGAAGTAGGTTAGCCATATCTTTGATACAAATTGTATCAGCACCCATTTCTTCAAGCTTCATAGCAAGCTCTACGAAATAAGTTTCGCTGTGAACTGGGCTTTTTGTGTAGCTGATTGTAGCTTCAACATGTCCGCCGTAATTTTTTGTGTATTTCATAGCCGCAGCCATGTTTCTGATATCGTTAAGAGCATCAAATGTACGGATAACATTGATACCACACTCGATAGAGTTTTTAACAAATTTTTCTAAAAGGTCGTCTGCATAGTGTTTATAGCCTAGTGCATTTTGTCCTCTTAAAAGCATTTGAAGAGGTGTGTTTGGAAGATGCTTTTTAAGAGTTCTTAGTCTCTCCCATGGATCTTCTCCCAAAAATCTCATGCATGAGTCAAATGTTGCGCCACCCCAGCACTCAAGTGACCAGTAGCCAATGCTGTCAAGGATTTCGCAAGCTGGTAGCATATCTTCTATTCTCATACGAGTAGCAGCTTGTGATTGGTGAGCGTCACGGAGAATAGTATCTGTAATTCTTAGTGGATTCTTTGCCATAATAAATTCATCCTTTCATTATCTGATAGTTTTTATTTTTTAAACTTATCCTAAATACATTTGGGTAAAAAACCTTAAGCACCATATAGTGCAAGGAATACGCCTGCAGCAACCGCAGAACCGATAACACCCGCTACGTTAGGACCCATAGCATGCATTAAAAGGAAGTTTGTTGGTTTTTCTTTTTGTCCAACCACTTGTGAAACACGAGCCGCCATAGGAACCGCAGAAACACCAGCTGAACCGATTAATGGGTTTACTTTGTCTTTTACGAAAACGTTCATTAATTTTGCAAGAAGCACGCCGCCTGCTGTTCCACAAGCAAAAGCAATAACTCCTAGAAGCATAATTAAAAGTGTTTGTAAATCTAGGAAAGCTTCAGCAGTAGCAGTAGCACCAACTGAAATTCCAAGGAAGATTGTAACGATGTTCATAAGCTCGTTTTGAGCTGTTTTTGAAAGTCTCTCTGTAACACCGCATTCTTTTAATAGGTTTCCTAGCATTAAGCATCCTACAAGAGGAGCCGCTGAAGGAAGAATTAAAGAAACGAAAATTGTTACAACGATAGGGAATAGGATTTTTTCTGTTTTTGAAACAGGACGAAGTTGTTTCATCTCTATTTGTCTCTCTTCTTTTGAAGTTAGAGCCTTCATAATTGGAGGCTGAATAACTGGAACAAGAGCCATATAAGAATATGCCGCAACTGCGATAGCTCCTAAAAGATGTGGAGCAAGTTTGCTTGTCAGGTAAATAGCTGTAGGGCCGTCTGCACCGCCTATAATAGCTATTGAAGCAGCCTCTAAAGTTTCGAACCCTAAAAATTGTGCGCCTATAAAGGTAATGAAAATACCAAGCTGAGCAGCCGCTCCTAAAAGCAAGCTCTTTGGATTTGCGATGAGTGGACCAAAGTCTGTCATAGCGCCAACGCCTAAGAAGATAAGTGATGGATAAATTCCAAGTTTAACTCCTAAGTATAGGTAGTCGATAAGTCCAGCGCTTACTGTTACGCCGTCTGCATTTGCAGCACCTGCGAACATTTCCCAGTGAACGTGTCCATCGGCAAAAATCTCTGGATTGAACATTCCAGCTCCTGGTAGATTTGTTAAAAGCATTCCGAAAGCAATCGGAAGAAGTAGCAATGGCTCGAACTTCTTAACTATTGCAAGGAATAAAAGAAAACATGAAATAGCTATCATAACTAAGTTAAGCGGATTTTCTACAAAGCCCACAAAACCGGTTTCGCTTAAAAATTGAATAATCGCGTCCATTTATTGTACACTCCTTAATTTATTTTTGTTAGTTGTTTATTCTTCTTAGGAAATTGTACAAAGAACTGCACCAGCATCTACTGTAGCGCCTTTTGTTACTGCTAAAGAAGCAACTTTACCCGCTTTAGGTGCTGGAATTTCATTTTCCATTTTCATAGCTTCAAGAACCATTAGAGTTTGTCCTTCTGCTACTGTATCGCCAACATTTACGTTAACTGCGATGATGTTACCTGGCATTGGTGAGTTTACTGGTGTTCCTTCGCCCGTTGCCGCTGGAGCTGGTGCCGCCGCTACTGGAGTAGGAGCTGCCGCTACTGGTGCTGGAGCCGCTGCTACTGGTGCTTGAGCTACTGGTGCTGCACCTGTTAATTCTTCTACAGTTACTTCGTAAGCTGTACCGTTTACGTTTACATTATACTTTTTCATTTTTTAATCTCCCTCTCTTTTAGAAAAATTTAGATTTTTTTAATGGAATGAATTTTGATTCTCGATGGATGTGTTCCCATCGCTTCTGCTACAGCAGTACCGATAACTGCTATAAGTTCATTATTATCTGTGGTTTTAGTGGCTACTACAGGAGCCGCAGCTTTTGGTGCTACCTCTACCTTAGTTTCGCTTTGCTTTGAAAACGAGCCTATTATCGCACTCATAATCTTACACAAAATAATAATTGTGATAAGTACAATAAATACAATCCCAAGACCCATCAAAACAGTTTGTACCATGTCCATTTTACATCCTCCTTTCAAAAACTCTGCACAACTATAAATAAACCGAAAAAATCGCATAATCTCTTGATTTTACAAGTTTTAATTCATCAATTAACCAAAATTTTATACTGAATTTAAAACGGTTGATAATTGGTTATTCCCGATAAAACACCATTTTTCCGCATTTTATCAAGAGTGCCTATATCATAACATAGTTTTTCTGCTTTGACAACGAAAATATTAATATTTTTAAAAAAACTTTTAACAATAAAAGTTAGAATTGCATTTCTCTTAAAATAGTTGTAAAATATTACTAAATAATATTCCACAAACTTATAAAGGAGTTTTATATATGAAATACGATGCAAGCTCTGCCGGAGTTGAACCAGGCGGTCTAACAACACAAAACGATATTAAAATTCTTATTTGCTATATACTTAAAAGCGTCTCTACTCCTCTTACAAAAAAAGATTTGTTTGAAGCTATTCAAAACAAGGCACTGGCAAATTATTTTGACATCGCAGACTGTTTTACTTCTCTTATAAAAAACAATCATATAAAGGAAGTCGAGCAAGAAAGCTTTACTGTCACCGAAAGTGGGGAGGAAATCGCTAACAGCCTTGAGGTTCACCTTCCTTATTCCGTAAAAGAAAAGGCGCTTAAAACAGCATTTTCACTTCTTCACAAGGCAAAAATTCAAAAGGAAAACAAGGTTGAAATAAACGAAACCAACTATGGCTTTAATGTAACCTGTCATATTTCAGGTGGTGACTTTGACCTTATGACTTTTACACTTTATGTTCCCGATATGCATCAAGCTGAAATGGTTAAAGAAAACTTTCACAAGAGCCCAGAAGCAGTGTACAAGCTGATGCTCGGCACTCTTGCAGATGAGAGTGGTGTTCTTGATACAATTTAACTTTATATGAATTTAACAACAAGATTTATATTTTAGTTTATTTGTAAACTAATTTCCGTAACTCAGCATAAACATAAGTCAAATTTTACAAAAAATTGTAAATTGATGTAACAATGCAAATATAAGATTAATAAAGGAGGGCTTTTACGCCCTTCCTTACTAAAATATTGTAAAAATCACAAAAACAGGGAGGGTTTTAAAACCCTCCCTTATTTATTCTATCTTATTTAATCAAGCTCTGTAATAGGTACTGGCTTACTGTAAAGATACCCTTGCGAATAGTTCACTCCATATTTCTCAAGCACCATCTGTATATCTTCATTTTCGACAAATTCTGCAATCGTCTTAGCTCCTATGAGTTCTGACATAAAACAAATCGATCTTAAAATAATAACATTTTGTTTATTAATTGCAACATCTTTAATAATAGTGCCATCAATTTTAATAAAAGCCGGCGAAAGTGCAATTACTGCTGTATATGTAGCATATCCCGAGCCAAAGTCATCGGCAGAAATTTTACATCCTTGACTTCGTACGTCTCTAATAAACTCAAAAAGCATTCCATCTTGATAATTTTCAGTTTCAACAAATTCAATTACAACATTTTTAGAATTTTTGTAATTTTTCAACTTTTTCAAAAACCAAGTCCTAAACGCTTCACTAGCAATATCAAATGCAGATATATTAATTGAAATCTGCTCTGTCCTGTCCTTAAACTCTTCAAGAACTCTCTTAATCATCATTTGACTCAAGCGATTATATATTTTATACCTTTTTGAAACATCTAAAAATACTCCAGGTGGATAAATTTTGCCGTCTGCCCCCATTAGGCGCATAAGAGCTTCGTACTTATCAATTTTCCCTGTTTCATTATTTCTAATCCCTTGATAATATGGCACTATGCGATCTTCATCCATTGCAAAATTAATTAAGTCAAGTACTTTTGCATCATCCCTAACCGTATTCGCCATTTCTAAGACATCTGGAGAAAGTAGAAAATTTTCCTGTGTATCTTTTGCAATCAACAGTGCATGAAGTGCTCTTTCGATTAATCTATCTTCTTGTAAAACTACTGCAAATCTTGAGACTGCACTAACTTCTACCTGAGCCGATGCCGCAGATTCAAACTGTGCATAAAATTGTTTCATCAAATTAAGAAAATCTTCTTTTGAAATATTATCTCCCGCAGTCAAAACAAAATTTTTATAATTAAAGCCATAGAGGTATACCACTTCTCCCAAACCTAATTGATTTAGCCCCATTTGTACATTAATAAGTACATCTCTTGCCCCAGCATAATATGTTTCTTCACCATACGCAGCAATCGAAAGGTCAGCATTCAAAACTTCTGTCATACAAAGTTTATTAAAACCTTTCTTCTGCATATCCTCACGCAGTTTCATGTTATTTGCTACGCCTAAATGTGCGTCTATATACATATCGTGCATCATTGCTTCATCTCCTCCAAAGCCATTTGTCCTATTTGTCCTATATATTTATTATAGTCAAAACAAGCTTGCTTGTCAAAAGGATTTTTAGAAACAATATATATTTTAATATAATCTAAAATAATTCTAAAAAACAATTCAAAATTGAAAAAGAGTTGTATAAATCTTATAAGGAATTATATCATATATGTCTCTACACTTGATTTTAATTTTGAATCCACCAATGCGTGTACTTTTAAACCTGTTTCAGTATACTCTTCCTCTAAAATAACACCTGTTTTTCTTATCTCTGCGGCTATCCCGCTTTTAGAGAAAGGCAAAAGTAAGTGCATTTCTACATTTTTCTCTGTCAAAGTCTCTTCAATCTCTTCTAATAGTTTATCCGTCCCCTCTCCTGTTAACGCACTGACTTTAACCGCATTTTTTATCGGAAAGACTTCGTCTATAGCTTTATCACACTTGTTTAAAACATGAATTATCGGCCTTTCATCTTCAGAAAGCTCCTCTAAAATATCTTTAGTCACCTTTATGTGATCCATGTAATGCTCGTCCGAAATGTCACATACGTTAAGTATAATATCTGCATATGCAGCCTGTTCAAGTGTCGACTTAAACGCTTCTACCAATCGGTGTGGCAGCCTTCTTATAAGTCCTACCGTGTCAATCAGCATAATATTTTTCCCTTTAGGCAGTTTAAGCATTCTAGCCGTCGGGTCAAGCGTTGCAAAAAGCATGTCTTTTGCAAGCACACCGGCATCAGTGTAGTAATTCATCAACGTGCTCTTTCCAGCATTGGTATAACCAAACAAAGCCGCTGTCAAGGTTCCATCTTTTTCTCTTCTTCTTTGTATTTCCGCCCTTGTCTTTTCAACTTGCTTAAGTGAGTCCTTAATGTTTTCAATTTTTCTTCTTATATGCCTTCTGTCCGTTTCTAGCTGAGTTTCACCAGGCCCTCTTGTGCCAATTCCACCACCAAGTCTTGAAAGCTCAATTCCCTTTCCACTAAGCCTTGGAAGCATGTATTTAAGCTGCGCCAGCTCTACTTGTAGTTTTCCTTCTTTACTTTTTGCCCTGTTTGCAAAAATATCAAGAATCAGCATCGTCCTGTCGATAACCCTTATGTCCGTCTCTTTTTCAAGGTTTCTTATCTGTGTAGGACTAAGCTCTCTATCGAAAATAATTAAGTCAATTTCGTTATTTTTGCAAAATTCGCCTATTTCTATCACCATTCCGCTTCCTATACATGTTGCGGTCTCAAGGCTCTGCCTTTTTTGGCATTTTGTGGCTACAGGAAGAGCTCCTGAACTAATCGTAAGCTCCCATAATTCGTTTAATGAAATTTCGTTATCATATTCACCTATATCAACAGAAACCAGCATTGCTCTTTCCTTTTTTATCTCATTTTCATGTAAATTCATAACTAACCCCATTTCCTTTTTAATCTATCATCATCTCTTATACTTATATTATATACTTTTATCAGCATAAATCAATTTTTATTTAAAAATAATTTAAGAACAGATAACAACAATGTTACCTGCCCTTAAATTATTAGGATTTATATTAACTTTCACAAACTCAAAATTAATAGTCTCATTTCCTCTAGTTATACTTTCTTTTTCCGTTTTCAAGTATACGGTCTTGAACGTTAGAGAAAAATTGTAGTTCCGAATCGCTTATCCCCCAACATAAATCTCGACAAAGTCTGTCACAACAATCGGCAATTTCCTCAGCGAGGCCAGCACCTTTTTGTGTAAGCGTTAATCTGAGAGCCCTTGCATCAATCTGATCTTGAACTGAGGTGATCAAGCCCTTTTCAGTCAGAGACGCTACAGATTTACAAATTAAAGATTTTGAGATAGATCTATACTGCGCAATATCTTTCGAAGTATTCTTCTCTTTGTTCGTATAAAGAAATACGAGCACATCCATTTCACTCTGTGTGAGCGAACGCTTGTTACCGGTTAACTGCAATGATTTTTCATAAATCTTTGCAAGTTTCCATGAAGTTGTAAAAATGAACTGTTTTTCTTTGTACATTATAATACCTCCTATCCACAGCAAACTGTTCTTTGTTACTTTATCTTCCCAAGTACATATTAGCACTTCATCCTTCTTTTTTCAACGATTCGGTTTACTTTTAGAATAAATACACACTAATAATTTTTTATTAAAAAACCGCTGATATAAATACCTACATATAGTAGTTCATATTTACATAATACATGTCGAATTTTTTCTCATTCGACAAAATATTAGTTTAATTATTTTGAATAAAATGTCAAGTAAAAAAAAATAATACCTAAGCATGCCATTTTTATTAGTTTTTTATAAAAATAATTAAATTTTTAAACAATACGTTCATTATTGAAGGTTTTACCTTAGAACCATTATGTTCTATAAGATACTTAATCAAATAATTTTATGAATTATATTCAAAAAAAGCATTAAAAAATATTGCAAAGTGTAACATCAAAGAGTATAATTAAATAAAAAATCAGTGAACTATATTAAAACTTATAGCAATAATTGGAAGGAGTTTTTACCCATGAGTTTTTTACCTACACCTCATATCTCGGCAAAAAAAGACGAGATATCAAACACTGTATTAATGCCTGGTGATCCTTTAAGGGCAAAGTTTATAGCCGAGAATTATCTTAGTGATTTACACTGCTTTAACTGTGTTCGAAACATGCTTGGCTTTACTGGAATATATAAGGGTCAAAAAATAAGCGTAATGGGTAGCGGTATGGGCATGCCTTCTATCGGAATTTACTCATATGAGCTTTTCAACTTTTATGATGTTGAAAGTATCATCAGGGTCGGCTCGGCCGGTGCTTTTTTAGACGAGATGAATTTGAACGATATTGTTATTTCTTTTAGCGCATCTACCGACTCAAATTATATGAACCAATATGAATTACCAGGAGTTTTTGCGCCTACTGCATCTATACCTTTAGCAATAAAGGCGTATAACCTTGCTAAAGAGCGTGATTTAAACGTTTATTCTGGAACTACTTTATCTTCCGATATTTTTTATAATGCCAAAAAAGACGCAAATGATAAATGGAAAAAAATGGGCGTTCTCGCCGTTGAAATGGAAGCCGCTGCACTTTACATGAATGCTGCCTATGCAAAAAAGCAGGCACTTTGTATCCTAACTGTTTCAGACCACCTTTACAAAGAAGACCAACTTACATCAAAGGAGAGAGAGACAGGCTTTGACAATATGATTATGCTTGCGCTTGACATAGTTTGACATGATAAAAAAACTTATAAACGAAGCTTTTAGCGCTATGAATTTTTCCTACAGTCCTTATTCTAGCTTTAAGGTTGGTGCGGCACTACTTACAAAAAGCGGTAAAATATACAGTGGATGCAATATAGAAAATGCGTCATATTCACCTACAAATTGTGCCGAGAGAACCGCTATTTTTAAGGCTGTAAGCGAAGGTGAAACCGATTTTGATTCAATAGTTATTGTAAGCCAAAACAAATATTCTACTAATTCTTTTTGTCCTCCTTGCGGCGTGTGTAGACAGGTTTTGGCAGAATTTTGTGATAGTGAACATTTTAAAATTATTTTAGCAAAAAGCACTGTCGAATATAAAATTTACACGCTTAAAGACTTGTTACCACTGTCTTTTGATAAGGAACAACTATAAAAATGAAAGGGAGTGAAATTTTGTTTAACGACAACTCATTTTTAAACTTCAAAGATAAAGTTCTTCCGTTTTGGAAAAATATGTTAGACGAAGAAAATGGCGGATTTTATGGATTCATGGACATAAATTTAGCAGTAGAAAAAAAAGCTAAAAAATTTTGCTCCATAAACTCAGAGTACCTGTTATTTTTTTCAAAATCTTTTTTAATTTATTCAGATGGCGAGTCACTTTTTTACATGAAAAAGGCCTATACATTCTTTTTAAATCACTTTTTAGACAAGGAATATGGAGGCGTTTTCAGTGTTGCCAATTTCAGCGGAGACATCATCAGCACCAACAAAAAATTGTCTGATTTTGCACTTTCTATCCACGCTTTAAGCCTTTATTACGAGGCTACCGAAGATGTTGAAGCTTTAAAAATCGCCTTCGAACTTTTCCAGCTTACTGAAAGCATGTTCAAAGACGATATCGGATATATGCATGTTATGTCAAGAGATTTCCACCCCGTTCACGAGAAAAACGCCCTTGAAAACGGCGGTGTATCCTCTTTTAGAAACTTTTCTTCTATGCTTAATCTTTTAGAATCCTATACTGAATTATACCGATTATCAGGTGACGACTGGGTAGGAAGCGCCCTGTTAGAGCTTGTAGACTTAATCTTGCATAAAGTCTACAACGAGAAAAATCAAGTATTCTATGACTACTTCGATTATAATCTTGAACCCATAATGGATTTTCAGTCTTATGGCAATGGATTTAAGGCTGTGCGCTGTCTTTTTTTCGCCTCATCTGTTCTTGAAAATCCTACGCTAAGCAAGAAGATTAAAGAAATTTTAAGGAATTATCTGCCTAATTTGGTAAGACGTTCTGTTAGCAAAGAAGGCGTTAAAAACTCCAGAATTGGCAATTTAAACGATAGAAGCAGACTGTGGTGGATACAAGCTGAAGCCGTCAGCTCTTTACTAATTTCACATCAAAACTTAAAGGACAATCTATATCTTGACATAGCTTTACAGCTTATAGACTATATAGAAAACCACTTTGAGGACAAACGACCGCTTGGTGAGTGGTATCACTCGCTCGACGAATTTTCAGAAGTCATTCATAATAAACCTATAGCAAATTTTGAAAAAGGACCTTATAGTGCGTGTTTATATTACCTTGAAAATTCAAAAAATACAATTTAAACTCTTATAGTGTGAATTTTTCACATTACAGCCATGAAACTGTTCTATATGAAACCATTTTGAGCTTTACATAATTCATATTTTAAATTCTTCTTCAGAAAATTCTTGAAGTTTCGGCTTTGGTGACGGATCTCTCTTTAGTGGATCGTACTCATAATTCTTGCAAACACTACCTTTGTGATATGGACATAGAATTTTGTCATCCGATGAATTATATCTGCAATAAGTGCAGTCTGGCTCTATATTAGTTCCAAACATCTTCTTTTTCTTTTTAAAAAACATTTAATTTTTACTCCTTAATTTTATAAGGACATTTTACCACATTTTTTTTCGTTTTTCTACAGACTTATTCAAAAAAATAAATGCACAGGATAAAATCACAAGGCAAATACTTCCCATTAATGTACCATTAAGTGCCTTTGCGTTTATTTCATTCACACTAGAAAAAACGCTGACGTCCTCTTTAACAAACGAATTAATTAAGTTAAATAGCGCCATAGACAATAGGCCGTGAGAAATTCTTGAAGTAAAGAATTTTTTATAGTCTATTGTTTTTTGTGGAAACATAGAAAAAATTTGAAAATGTATGCACAAACCACCAAACGCAAGCCCCATTGCAAACACACCCATCGAAACAGGCAATAGCAAGCTTAATTCAACTGCTGTCACAACATCAAGCAAAAAATTCACTACAGCCGACCAGTCAAACGGTGACAAAATAGGAATTTTTGAAAAAGCATCGACAGCACCTGAAACAATGCCAATTTCCCTTAAAAGAGGAATAAACGCAGAAAAAATCACAACATAAATACACATACTACTGCAAGCCGACAAGGTGCTTTTGCTAGAAGTGCTAGCGATTTCTATAAAATCTTTTTTATCTTTATTTTTATCTTTTTCCACTGGTATCTTTTTTCCTATTCCCCATAATATCCCTAAAACAAGTGATGAAACACATGTAGAAATCAAGAAGTTAATTCCAATTTTTACATCCTTAAATATTACACCACCAACAAATATCACGCAGTATGCAACACCCGGATTTATGGCAAAAAGACTCAGTCTCTCCGCCTCTTCTCTTGATATTTCACCTTTTTTATAGGCTATAGATGTAAGCTTTGCACCTACAGGGTATCCGCAAAAAAGCCCAAATATTATAGGGCATACACAGTTTTTTGAAAGCTTAAAAATTTTTCTGCAAGCAGGTCCAAAAACACTTGAAAGAAAACCTCCTACCGAAGACAGCGAAGCAAATGAGGATAGAAAAATCATAGGAAGAAGAGATGGAAGTAGCACATTTAAACAGTATGAAATGCCAAAAATCACACCTTTTGACAAAACCTCCTTGTATCTTACCACTAAGAAAAACAGGACAATCATCATCAATGTCATAAACACCGACATTAAACTTTCCTTTAACAGTCTTTTTTTCATAAATGTCTCCTTTTCACGCTAATTTAAGTCACCTATACTTTCCATCTTGATACATAATAAATATTTTAGTGGCATAAAATTTATGACAGAGACAGTAAGGAGAATGTTCTATGCCTTTAAACGAGAACAAAGTTACAAACGCTTCAGTTACAGAGATAACAGGAAATAAACGTGTGGTTTTAGACGGCTGTGACGGCCTTTTGGACTTTAACGACGAATTGGTAATATTAAAATCAGGAAAATTAAAAATTAAAATAGATGGTAAAAATTTAAAAATAAGTGTTTTCACCGACGACACAGCGGTTATTGACGGCTATATATCCTCGGTTAATTTCAACTACTTTTAGCTTAGTGAAAGGCGGATGTGATTTATGATAAAAACTATATCAGAATACTTAAGAACCTATGTCACCGTAAGCCTTGAAGGTGAAAGTCGAAATCGCCTTATCAGCATGGCCGTAAAAGAGGGGCTTAGGTTTTGGTCTTACAAATTTAAAGACGGCAAAGTAATAATTTCTATGTCTGTGAGCGACTATAAAAAGCTTAAAAAATACAAACAAAAAACAGGCGTTAGAATAAAAATCCTAAAAAAGCGTGGTCTTAGATTTACATTTTCAAAGGTTAAAAAGCGTCCTGGTCTCATTGTCGGACTATTCTTTTCCATTATTCTTTACTTATTCTTAAGTTCTTGCTACTGGGTTATAGATGTAAACGAAAATACTGATTACTCAAAGGAAGAAATACTTAACTGTGCCTATCAAAACGGACTTTACGAGGGCGTTTTAAAGGGTGAAATTGACGAAGCCTTACTAGCCACAAAAATAATGAATGACCTTGAAGATTTAAAGTGGGTGTCGATAAACACCATGGGATCTACTGTAGAGATAGCCGTAAAAGAAAGTGCAGAAACTCCGATAAACTATATTGATAACGAAGTTTCAAACATAACAGCCGAAAAAACAGGCGTCATCAAATCTATAGAAGCAAAGCAAGGAACAGTTCTCGTAAAAATAGGCGAGGCTGTCTCACAGGGGCAAGTGCTTGTCACTGGAGTTTGGGATTCAAACTTTGGCAAAAACGAGTGGCAAATAGAGGAAGAACCCACGCAGTTTGCCACTGCTTCAAGAGCTGTTATCATGGCAGAAACCTACGATACACTTAGCGCTTGCATAAAAAAAGAAAGCCTTGATTACATAGCTCTTGACTCATACAATAGGTTTAACATAGGCTTTTTCGGTATAGAAATCCCCTTTGTTTTTTCACTTGTTCCAAACGGTGAATACACCTATGATACAAACAAGGAAAACCTGTATATCCTAGGCACAAAAATGCCTATTTATTTTGAAACTGAAAATCTTACAAGACTTTCGGTTAGCAATGTAGCCATAAGTGAAGCAAGTGCAAAAGAAGAGCTAGCAAATTACCTTAACTTACTTGCAATTAAAGAACTTGACGACGGCGAAAGCCTTGTTTCCTTTTCAGAATTAACCTTTTGGGAAGATGAAAATTACTATTATGGAAAAATTTCATATATTTTCATGGAAAATATAGCCTTAAATCAAAATATTATGATAAATTAGTAAAAAAAAGAATTTAATTTTTATTGATATTGACGTTTTAAAAAAAATAATAATTGTGATATAATAAGTAATGAAAAAGTGCCCATACATCGGGCAAAAAAAAATAATTGGATGTGTTTATTTTTTGGAAAGAGAAATAAGTCTTGAAAGAGCAGAGTACGCTTCGGAAATTTTCGGCCATTTTGATGAACATCAAAAACTTATTGAAAAGAAATTTAACGTTAAGGTTGTTTTTAGAGATTCTGTTTTAAAAATTATAGGCGATGAAGAAAGCGCCGACAAAGCTTATAGAACTTTTGTAAGCCTTTTGGAGCTTTTAGAAAAAGGCGATCAAATCACTTTACAACAAATTCATTATTGCATAGACTTAGTTAGTGACGGAAAAGAAAAAAGTTTTGCGTCTTTATCAGATGACGTGGTTTGCATAACTAGTAAAGGAAAGCCGATTAAGCCCAAAACTGTCGGGCAAAAGAATTACTGTACAGCAATAAAGGATAATACAGTGACAATTTGCGTAGGCCCTGCTGGAACGGGCAAGACATATCTTGCGGTGGCGATGGCTGTAAAAGCTTTTAAATCAGGGTCAGTTCAAAGAATAATTCTAACAAGACCCGCCGTTGAAGCCGGCGAAAAACTTGGCTTTTTGCCAGGGGATTTGCAGCAAAAAGTAGACCCTTATTTAAGACCCTTATACGATGCCTTATTTGATATGATGGGAGCCGAAACCTATCAAAAATATTTAGAACGTGGAAATATTGAGGTCGCACCACTAGCTTATATGAGAGGCCGTACGCTCGATGATAGTTTTATAATACTTGATGAAGCGCAGAACACTACTTGTGAGCAGATGAAGATGTTTTTAACAAGACTTGGCTTTGGCTCAAAAATGGTTATAACCGGCGATATAACGCAGATTGATTTGCCCGACGGAAGAAAGTCAGGCCTTAAGGATGCTGTAAAAGTTTTAAAATATGTCGATGACATAAAAGTGATTAGATTCAATGAAAAAGACGTTGTAAGACATAAGCTTGTCCAAGATATTGTTAAAGCTTATGAAAAAAACGTTCAAGCTATAAAAAATTAGTTTTAGTGATTAAAGGATGGTAAGATGATGGAAAAGACAAGAGTAATTATTACAAATAATCAAAAAGAAGTAAGGATTCCGACAGGTATCAGAATGCTTATACGAAGAACATGCAATGCGGTTTTGAAACTTGAAAACTTTGATGGTTCTGCCGAGGTTAGTGTTACATTTGTTGATAATGAAGAAATAAAGAAGCTTAACAATCAGTATAGGCAGAAAAATACAGATACCGATGTGCTTTCTTTTCCTATGGGCGAAAATGGTGTCTACGATATAAATCCAGCTACAGATGCAAAAATTTTGGGCGACATTGTTATTTCTGTAGAGAAAGCAAAAGAGCAATCATATAGATTCGGTCATTCTCTCGATAGAGAAGTAAGCTATCTTACGGCTCATTCTATGTTCCACCTTTTAGGTTACGACCACGAACAAGGCGGACTTGAAAAAGTTAGAATGAGAGAAAAAGAAGAGACCATCATGACTCAACTTGGACTCAACATAACCACAAGTTACACTTTACAAGATTAAACATGAAAAATGACAAGAAAAAGTTAGGTACTTTTGCATGTGCCTTTAGAGGTTTGTGGATTTCAATAAAAAACGAAAGAAATATGCGTATTCATACGGCGGCCGCACTTTATGTCGGCTTTTTCGCCCCATTTTTGGGCGTCAGCCGTGCTGAATACGCCCTACTTTTTGTACTGATTGGCATGATTATTTCTGCCGAAGCTTTGAATACTGCCATAGAGAGTATGTGCGATTTTAGTTGTGAAAAAAGAGACGACAGAATACGAAACATCAAGGATATTTCAGCTGGTGCCGTATTGATTTTGGCAATCGTTTCGGTCATCGTAGGTGTTTTTATCTTGTATAGACCCGCCGAAATTTTAGCTCTAATCAACTTAATTTTCTCAAATTTACTTTACATGGTAATTTTGTTTTTAAGCTTAATTTTAAGCATAATATATATTGTTTTAGGCCCACTTGGAATTAAAAATTTATTTAAAAAATAACAGAAAGGCATGTATCCCGTGCGGGAAACAGCGTTTTGCACGGCAAACATGACAAAGGTCATAATAATGACAAATTACGAAACTCAAAAATCTGCTTTTATAGCAATAGTCGGACGACCAAACGTTGGAAAATCCTCGATACTCAACAAATTAATTGGCACAAAGCTTGCAATAGTATCAAAAAAACCTCAAACTACAAGAACCAGAATCATGGGCGTTTTAACTGAAGACGACTATCAGCTTGTCTTTATAGACACTCCTGGCTTAATCAAGCCTAAAAACAGACTTGGCGACTACATGGTAAAGGCGGTTAATCAAACGGTTTCTGGTGTTGATTTATGCCTTTTGGTAACCGAAGCGGACAGAAAAATCTCTCCCGCCGACTTAGAACTTACCGAAAAATTCAAAAAATTAGGAATCCCTTGTGTGCTTGCAATAAATAAAATCGACCTGCTAAAAGATAAAGAAAAGCTTATCGAGCAAATTTCTTCTTTAAGCGAACTTTACGATTTTTCGGCGATTGTGCCGCTTTCTGCAAAAAACGGCGACGGAGCGGATATACTAAAAAAAGAGCTTAAAGCGCTTTGTCAACCAGGAGGACATTTTTTCAGTCCTGATACACTTACGGACCAGCCTGAAAGAGTAATTGCCTCTGAAATGGTCAGAGAAAAGATTTTAAGAAATCTTCAAAAAGAAATTCCTCATGGTATCGCCGTCGTGACTGAGAGCATGAAAGAAAGAGAAAATATTACGGACATCACTTTTACAATTTACTGCGAAAAACAAAGCCACAAGGGCATTTTAATAGGCAAAAACGGCGCAACTTTAAAGGATATCCTTACAAAAGCGAGAAAAGATATGGAAGAATTTTTCGGCTGTAAGGTAAATGTTCAAGCGTGGGTCAAGGTTAAAGAAGAATGGCGTCAAAGACCTGGAGTGCTACATAACATGGGCTTTGACGAGAAAGATTTAATTTAAAAAAGAACCATCCTGAATACTAATAATACAAATACAAGGGGAATTTTGTCGACTAAACAAATATTTTCCTGTCATAAGTTTAATCCTTCGTGCAAATACTTATATTAAACTAAGAGCTAATGACTAATAGTGAAACTAGCCATTCACCCTTCACCTTTAGTCCTTAGCCTATACGAGGAGGGTTTATTATGGATGAAAATCAAGCTTGGAAAGAATTTTTAAGCACTGGAAAAGTGGAAGATTATTTGATTTATTCAAAATTTAAGCAAAGACTAGACGATAGAGTGAATAAACCCTTATTTTTTAATGTGAGAGAAACTGATGATAATAAAAACACGGGCGATAGTTATTAAAGAGCAAACCGTCGGAGAAAGCGACAGGCTGATAACGCTACTTACCGAGCATGAAGGAGTTATCAGAGCCTTTGCAAAAAGGGCAAAAAATTACAAAGACAGCAAGCACTCTTCCACAGGGCTGCTTTGTTATTCCGACTTTAGCATTTTTAAGGGTCGGGATAAGTACATAGTTGACTCATCTAAGCCGATAGATGTATTTTTTGGACTTAGAAGCGATATAAAAGCGCTTAGCCTTGCGCAGTATTTTTGCGAGCTTTGTGCCATTTTCATACCCGAAGAGACCGATTCTAGCCTTTTTTTAAGGCTTGTGTTGAATTCTATCCATTTTTTGTCGAAAGGCGAAAAGGACATCATGATGATAAAGGCGGTCACCGAGCTAAGAATGCTCAGTGAAAGCGGCTATATGCCCGATTTAGTCGCCTGTAGCGAGTGTTTAAGCTACGAGGGTGAATCATGGTATTTTTCACCGATAAAGGGCAGTATAACCTGTCAAAACTGCTTAAAAGGTGATACCTACGGGCTTATTCCACTTTCACCATCTGCACTTACGGCGATGAGGCACATTATCTATTCCGAATTTAAAAAAATATACTCATTTCGGCTCCATTCAAATGCACTTATAAATCTATGCAAAGCGTCAGAGGATTATGCCGTACACATTATAGGCAGAACTCCTCTAACGCTGAGCTTTTTTAACGATATTTACTAGAAAAGTTCATCTAGCAGAAAGTTGGTCATAAAAATGAACAAACACCACAAAACACTGGAACTTGATAAAATACTTTTACTTCTTTCAAAAGAGACAAGTTGCAGTGACAGTGCCGAAGCGGCGCTGAATTTGACTCCTTCAGATGACAAGGACGAAATTTTAAAATTATTAAAACAGACAGACGATGCCTATGTTTTTCTTTCAAAATTTGGCGCACCGTCTTTTTACGGTTTAAAAAACACTAAAAACCCACTTAGACGAGCCGAGGTAGGCGGAGTTTTAAGCCTTGTGGATTTAATCTCTATAGACGCTACTTTAAGGGTAATCAGGGGCGTTAAAGAGTGGAAAAGCAAGAGCGAATCCGCCACAAGCACTATCGACTACTATTTTCAGTCACTGACTCCGAATAAATATATCGAAGACAGAATAAGCACGACTGTTAAAAGCGAAGAGGAAGTCGCCGACAGCGCCTCACCTGAACTTGCTAACATCAGAAGAAAAATTAACCGAGCTTCTTTAAACATCAAGGAACAACTCGACAAAATGGTGCGCTCTAGCCATTATCAAAAATATCTTCAGGAATACATTGTAACTCAAAGGGACGGCAGATACGTTGTGCCTGTTAAGTCCGAGCACAAAAATGAGGTAAAAGGCTTGGTGCACGACAGCTCTTCAAGCGGCTCTACATTATTCATAGAGCCTATGGCGGTGGTTGAAGCCAACAATGAAATCAGGCTTTTAAAATCTTTGGAGCAAGAGGAAATCAACCGAATTTTGACGGTTTTATCGGCAGAAATCGGCACTTTCTCTGACGATATCATAAAAAGCTACGACATCTTGGTAAAGCTTAATTTGATATTTGCAAAGGCTCATTTAGCCTATAAAATGAAGGCGGTAGTGCCACTTTTTGACGACGACGGAAAAGTCTTACTCAAAAGTGCAAGACATCCTTTAATCGACCCTAAGCACGTCGTTCCCACCGATATCAACCTCGGTTATGACTTCGATTCATTAATAATAACAGGGCCAAATACAGGCGGTAAAACAGTGTGTCTTAAGACTTTAGGTTTATTTTCTTTAATGGCGATGTGTGGCCTGATGGTGCCTTGTGCCGAGGGTAGCAAGCTGTCGTTTTTCTCAAAAATTCTTGTCGATATCGGCGATGAACAGAGTATCGAGCAGAGCCTTTCCACCTTTTCTTCTCATATGACAAATATAATTGGAATTATCGAAAAGGCCGATAATAAATCACTGGTTTTGATAGACGAACTTGGAGCGGGAACCGACCCTATAGAGGGTGCGGCACTTGCTTGTGCGATAATCGAATCGCTAAGAATAAAAAAACTAAGGCTTGCCGCAACCACCCACTATGCCGAACTTAAAGAATACGCACTCAAAACCGACGGAGTGGAAAATGCATGTTGTGAGTTTGACGTAAACACGCTAAGCCCTACCTACAAACTTCTCATCGGAATCCCTGGAAAGTCGAACGCTTTCTCCATTTCCAAAAAACTTGGAATGAGAAACGACATTGTCGAAAGGGCAAAAAATCTTGTTTCAGAAAACAGCTCACAGTTTGAAGTTGTCGTAGAGAAACTTGAAGAAAGCAGAAAAGCACTAGAAAACGAAAAATCAGCGAGCGAAAAACTAAGAAAACAAGCCGAACTTGAACTAGCAGAAGCAAAGAAAATAAAGGAATCCGCTGAAAAAGAGAGTAAAAACGCCCTTGAAAGTGCAAAGTATCAAGCATCTTTAATCGTATCATCCACAAGAGCACAGGCAGATGAACTCATGGACAAAATGGACAAGCTTAAGAAGATGAATGCAAACTCCTTGAAAGACTATGATAAATTCACCCTTAAAAGTTCAATCAGAAACCTTGAAAGCAGTTCAAATCCTGTCGAAGAGCGAAAAAAGGAAGACTACAAACTTCCAAGAGAACTCAAAATTGGCGACGATGTCATTATTTTTGACATCGACAAAAGAGCGGTGGTAACTGCGATTAACAAGAACAAAATCACTGTTCAAGCGGGAATTATTAAGACTACAGTCGATATAAGTAATCTTAGACTTGCCGAGAAAAAAGAAGAAAAAAGCAAAAAAACAGGTTTTAGAACCGTTAGCAAGACCATAAGTACTGAAAGTCTCTCTATGAACATCGACATCAGAGGCATGAACTGCGACGAGGGCATTATGGAGCTTGACTCTTATTTAGACAGAGCTGTAAGACAGGGTCTACACGAGGTGACAATTATTCACGGAAAAGGCACAGGAGTCTTACGAACTGCGATAAGACAGCATTTAAAAAGGCATCCTAGCATCAGAAGTTTTAGACCGGGTGTGTTTGGCGAAGGCGAAGACGGAGTTACCGTGGCGGAGATAAAATAGAAGGGAAAAGTCTATGAAAAAAGTTATTATTTTAATTTGCATCGTTTTGCCCATACTGATTCTCACGTTTTTCACGGTTAATACCCTTAATAAAATGGGTCAAAAAACCATGCCTGAGCTTGAATATCTTAGTTTTGAAGACTATACCGTGAATATTTATAATTCTATTTTAGACGAACAATCCCTTGAAGTCCCGCCTGAAATTTTAAGCTTTTATATGAGTAAAAGTTTTGGAAGCGATACTGTACTTGCGGTAAACGATGATAAAATAAATCTTTGGTTTAAGGAAACTCTTCCTATTATAGACGAAAGTGACATCAAAATAGAGTTTTCCCTTTTAAATTACGACAGTGAAAGCCGAAGTATTTCCTTACAGCTTGATAAAATTTTTATCGGCAGTTTTGAAGTCCCCGACATGTTTTACACTGGTTTTACACCTAATTTTGACAATTTAGACGGTGTATCATTCGATAAGCAAGATAAAATTCTTGAAATGGAGTTCCCTAGCTTCGAGCTTGATTTTTGGGGAATATATTTAGAAATCTACATATCAGAAATTTATATTAAAGACGAAAAGCTATTTTTCAAATTTATGACAGATTACGACTTCAACATCTCAGATTTCATCGGTTCTATTGTAAACGAATAAGAATGGAGAATTAACATGGGTTCTACAGAAGCACACAGTTTAAATCGGTCTACACTCTACAAAAATACCTTAAACATGGCTTGGCCAGCCGTACTTGAATCTTTTTTGATTTCACTCACAGGCTTTTTGGACACGATAATGGTAAGTGCATTGGGTATTACCACTGTTGCGGCAGTCGGACTCACCTCGCAGCCTAAATTTTTGGGACTATGCGTGTTTTTTGCCATGGGAATCGCCATTTCTTCGATAACCGCAAGACGGCGTGGTGAAAATGATAGAAAAAGTGCAAATAAAGTGCTTAGAACCTCTTTGATAATCGGTTTAATTTTTACTGCAATTATCACCTTCACTTTTGTGTTTTTTGCCGATTACATAATGATTTTTTCTGGTTCGAATCAGGATACACATCAAATTTCAGTAGAATATTTGCAAATTATCATGGCGGGAACTGGCTTTAGTGCCGTTTCCATCATTATTAATGCTTCCCAGCGTGGTGCGGGTAGGACTAGGGTTTCGATGGTGACAAACATCACCTCTAACGTGGTAAATGTTTTGTGCAATTACCTTTTGATTGAGGGTAACTTTGGCTTTCCAGCTCTTGGGGCAAACGGTGCGGCGTATGCCACCGTGATAGGCGGTGCCGTGGCATGCATCATGAGTATTATTTCAATAACTAAAAAAGACGGCTTCATCTATCTAAAGGCGGTCAAAGGCCTTTTGGCAAATAGTAAGGACGTTAAATCACTTATAAATGTCGGAACAAGCTCTTTTGTAGAGCAAATTTTTATGCGAATCGGATTTATTTTATTTGTAAGAGCCGTCGCTGGCCTTGGCACTTTAGAGCTTGCGGCACATCAAATCGGAATGAATTTTATCGGAATTTCTTTTTCCTTTGCAGATGGACTTGCCGTCGCTTCTGTCGCACTTGTCGGCAGAAGTCTTGGACAGCAACAGTCGGTCCTTGCTAAAAGATACGCCACCGCCTGTCAAATAATCGGCGTTTTCTGCTCTTTGTTCCTTTCTTCTATTTTTATCTTTTTTGGAAGAAGTCTTTTCTCTCTTTTTTCGGATGTCACGGCCGTGCTTGACTACGGAAACATGATTATGCTGGTTTTAAGCGTGATTATTATTTTGCAAATTCAGCAAGTTTGTATAATGGGATGTTTAAGAGGCTCTGGAGATACAAAGTACACCGCATTTATCTCGCTGATATCTGTAACGATTATTAGGCCGCTTGCAAGCTATATTTTAGCCTATCCTTTAGGTCTTGGTTTGTTTGGAATTTGGCTCGGCCTTGGATGCGACCAATTAGCAAGATTTATCCTAAGTTTTCTACGATTTAAAAAAGGAAATTGGCTGAATCTTAAAATATAGTTTTTACCAAAAATTGTAGACTTTTTCATTCTAAAGTAATATAATTGATTATGTAGTAAACTAATATTAAATACTTTAATATAGGGGGATTAAATTATGACATATCAAGCACCTGAAGGATACAAACCGTATCCCGGAACAAACTATTACTATACCGAAAGGGAAGGCGTAGACCAAGCTACAGGAGAAGCTTTGAGAATC
The DNA here is from genome assembly GCA_964369415.1 of uncultured Eubacteriales bacterium. Classification (GTDB taxonomy): domain Bacteria; phylum Bacillota; class Clostridia; order Oscillospirales; family Acutalibacteraceae; genus SIG603. Next base: position 156,095 of record CAYJFP010000001.1, read on the forward strand.
ATCACATACTTTGACACCACTACAGGTACATACAGTGAACAAAGTTATCCTAAACAGCCTAGTGAACAGGCTGTAAATGCGGCACAAAGTGTAGATACTCAAAAACAACAGGTTACTGCACAAACGCAAAACGTTCAGCCACAAAACGCACAAACTCAAGGTACAGCGGTAAAAACAAACGTAAAAAAGAAAAGTGCGCTTCCTCTTATCATCACTCTTTCAAGTGTCGGTGTCGTGCTTATCGCTGCTGTGCTTGTCGTTTGGCTTACAGGAATATATAAAATGATACCGATTTTTGGCGATAGCTCTTCAGCTTCATATAACAGCAGTATTTCTGCGGGTTATTTTACTACAGCCGTAGTTAAATCTGATAAAACGGTAGAACTTGTAGGTTATCAAGACGCCTATGAAATAGATCCAAACAACTGGACCGATGTAGTAGCTATTTCAAGCTCTTCTTATGGCGACCATACCCTAGGACTTAAATCAGACGGTACTGTTATCGCCGCCGGTGTGAATACTGACGGGCAACTAAATGTCGGAAACTGGAATAAAATCGTCGCTGTTTCAGCGGGTTCTTTCCACTCTGTCGGCCTTAGACAAGACGGCACTGTTGTCGCTACAGGCTATAATAATTCTGGCCAGTGCGACGTTAGCACTTGGACAGATATAGTTAAGATTTCAGCCGGTGGTGCTCATACCTTGGGGCTTAAATCTGATGGAACCGTGGTTTTCGCTGGTGATAACAACTACGGTCAAGGAAATGTATCGTACTGGAGTGACATCAAAGATATTTCAGCGGGTGAGTCTCACTCTGTTGGCCTTACAAAATCAGGAAGCGTTGTAGCCGTCGGAGTTAATGAAACTAATCAAACCGATGTCATGGACTGGGAAAACATTACGGCTATTTCGGCTTCAACCTTTGTCACCATCGGACTTAAATCTGACGGAACTGTCGTGAGCACCGAGTTCAAACCCACTGTAGATATCGACATATCTTTTAGCAAACAGAATCAAGACGCTGTAAGCACTTGGACAGATGTAATTGCGATTTCTTCTGGAAATTATCACACTATAGCGCTTAAATCGGACGGAACTATTCTTTCCACAACACCAAATGACGACACTATGCTTTCGGCTTATTCGGGTCAATCTGCAGTAAGCGGTATGAGTGGCGTTGGATATTCCTATTCGCCTACATTCTCTGACGAAGTCTTACCGACTATCGCCCCTGCCTCATCCTCCTCTTCTCAAGCTGTCATAGGCGACGATTATCCTATAGAATGGACAAATGAAGCTTTTGAAGCCGCCATCCGTGATGTTCTTTTCCCAGGAGAAGACAAACTTATCATGCATAGTGATATAAAGGATATAAACTCGCTTACTTTAAGTGACTATGGGCTTGATGATATAGATGACATTGTGCATTTCACCGCTCTTATGGACCTTGATTTAAGCTATAATGAAATTGAAGACTTAACTCCACTTAAAAACCTTACTAATTTGTACTACTTAGACATAGCCTATAATGAAGTTGTAATTTTAGATGGCATTGAAAACCTTATTAATTTACAGTATTTTTATGCCGAGAATAATGCCTATATATCAGATATATCACCACTTGCTAATTTAACTAATATAGATACTTTATTTTTAAATGGTAACTATATACAGGACATCTCACCACTTTCTAATCTAACTAATCTATATGAATTAGCATTGAAAGACAATTTAATCAGTGATTTAAGTCCTCTATCTAATCTTCAAAATTTACAGTATCTATACGCTGATGGCAACAATGTTTCAGACTGGTCGCCTGTTTCCCATATACCAAATGTATACGGCGCTCCAGAACCTACGCCCGAACCTACTCCAGAACCCACTCC
>CAYJFP010000001.1:158080-164653 GCA_964369415.1 uncultured Eubacteriales bacterium
ACTCCAGAACCCACTCCTGAGCCTGTAAACGGTGTGGATATCACTCCTGGTGTATACGGTTTTTACGAACCCAATATTGGTGACTATTTTGTGCAAATCCTTATAAGACCTGGTTACACGACTTATCTTGGATACACACTTGGTGGCGACACATTCTTTAGCCCTGTCGAGGTGCAAATAAGTGGCGATACTGTAACACTTTCTGGTACAGTCGATGAGCAAATGCTAAACATGGACATTAGCTTTCCAATAACGCTAACTTACGATTCTAACTTCACACTTGTTTCGCCTTCTGTTTTATGGACAGCATACGCAGGTCAAGTTTCTGACTATACAATGAGCGAAGCAGAAATGGCTGAGTATTATTACTGGCTATACGAATAATTTTGGAGGAAAACTATGTCTTTTCAAATACCGGAAGGCTTTATACCGTATTCTGGAACAACTTACTATTATAAAGAAAGAAACGATTTTGATTCTGAAACGGGTAAACCTGTTAGAGTTATCACATATTTTAACACGTTAGACGGCAGTATCACCGAGCAGTCGTACCCTAGAGAAGTTATTAGTCAAAATCAGCCTATGCAAAATCATCAAGGCTACGCTGTTGTAGGCACCAATAACCAAACAAGCCAAACTTCAAAAAAGAAGAGCAATCTTCCGCTTATAATCACACTTTCAAGTGTCGGTGTAGTTCTTATCGCCGCCGTTCTTGTGGTTTGGCTTACTGGTATTTATAAAATGATACCGATTTTTGGCGGTAATCAAGAAGAAAACTACGATTACAGTATTTCTGCTGGCGTGCTTACTACACTAGCCGTTGATAAAGATGGAAGTGTAATGGCAGCAGGCTCTGGCGAGCACGGTAATTTAGACGTAAGCACTTGGACAGATGACTTCGTTTCGGTAAGCGCTGGCTATGTGCACACCGTAGGCCTTAAAAATGACGGAACAGTCGTGGCAGTCGGAAACAACGAGTACGGACAGTGCGATGTCGAGTCTTGGAGCGACATCGTAATGGTTTCAGCGGGAGATTTTCACACTTTAGGGCTTAAGTCTAACGGCACCGTAGTCGCTACTGGACTTAACGACTATAACCAGTGTTCTGTTTCAGGTTGGAATAACATCATTAGTATATCAGCGGGCGCATACCATTCTGTCGGCTTAAGAAATGACGGAACCGTGATATCCTACGGTGATAATTCCTACGGTCAAAATGATGTCATCGACTGGACAGATATCACCGACATATCCGCTGCGGCAAATCACACTGTCGGTCTTAAAAGCGACGGAACACTAATCACCACGGGAAATAACGACTTTGGACAGCTAAATGTACAATCTTGGCAAGATATCAAGTCTATTTCGGCTTCTGTTTATCACACTGTCGCACTTAAAAATAACGGAAGTATTTTGAGTACCGAGATTCTTCTTGACAGCGACCTTGCAAAACAATATGATTCATCTTATTTTGAACAAGGTCAAACACTTGTAACTGCTTGGGATGATATAATCGCTGTTTCAGCGGGAACATACCATACCATAGCACTAAGAGATGACGGAATCTTGCTGTCTACCAACACCTTGACAGAAGATTTCTCAGTATATTTAAAAGGACAGTCCGAAATTTCTTCGTGGAAAAATGTAGGATTTAACTACACACCTAGATTTACCAATTTTGAGGAAGGCGCCGCTTCAGCTGTTACTCCGGACCTATCTCCAAACCCCACTTTATCTCCCGAAAGCTCTAGTTCTTCTACTGCTACCGATGACTATGTCATAGCGTGGAACGATCCTAATTTTGAAGCAGCTGTGAGAAACTATCTTGGAATAGAAAACGGGGAAATAATGTACAGCGATGTAAAGGATAAAGATTTTTTGTATCTTTATTCTGATGAACCTTTAACTGATATTTCTGACATATCCCACTTTACTTCCTTAGAGTATTTAGATTTAACTTATAATAATGTAAGTGATATCTCTCCACTTCTTTCACTTGATAATTTAACCCATTTATTTCTTGGAGAAAATGAAAATTTCAGTGATTTTACTACGCTTTCTTCTATGACCAGTCTAATTTCATTATCTTTAGACGGCATAATTATAGACGATTTCAGCTTTATTTCATCACTTATTAACTTAGAATCTCTCTCTCTTTCTGGTTGTGAACTTGAAGACATAAGTGCGCTTAAGGACCTTACACGAATTTACGAACTGCAACTTAGTTACAATTATATAAGCGATATTTCACCGCTTGTAAATCTTACAAGGCTTGAAACCTTATCGTTAATCGCAAACACTTCTATCGAAGACCTAAGCCCTATTTCTTCGATGACTGGTTTAAAATCTCTTTCACTAGATGACATGGTTTTAAGCGATTTAAATATTCTTTCCACTTTGACAAATCTTGAATTTTTATCTGCAAGTGGCAATTACATTGAGGATTTAACCCCGCTTTCTAGCTTAGTGAATCTTGAATATTTAACTTTAAGCGGTAATTTAATTGAGAACTTAACTCCACTTTCTACTCTTAGCTCTTTACTATACTTAGATTTACCAGACAATCTTTTAGAGGATTTAAGTCCACTTTCGTCTCTTGTTCAGTTAGAAAGTTTAACTTTGTATGACAATTTTATCGAAGATTTAACGCCACTTTCACCACTTGTAAATCTTACTATACTCGATTTAGACAATAATTATATCGAAGATTTAAGTCCGCTTTCCACTCTTGTATCTTTAGATGCCTTATATATAAGTACAAACTTTATTTCTGATATTTCACCAGTATCTGCGCTTCCTAATTTGGAGTATTTAACCGCTAGTACAAACTTTATTGTAGATATAAGCTCACTTGCCAATCTTCCAAGTTTATATTTCTTATCCTTAGAGGACAATTTAATTTTAGACTGGACACCTGTCGATCATATCGAAAACGTTTACGGAAGACCCGAATAAACATCTAACATGTAGAACTAAGGGCTAAAGGTGAATGACTATTAAAACAACATGAGTTTTTCACTATTAGTCTTTAGCTTTTAGTCTAATAAAGAGGAGGTAGTATTATGGCTTTTACCCCACCGGAGGGATACAAACCTTATCCCGGAACGAATTATTATTACACCGAAAGAGAAGGTTTCGATCAAAATACTGGCGAACTACTGAGAATCATAACCTATTTTGACACGGTAAGCGGCACCTACACCGAGCAATCTTATAAGAAACAACCTGAAACGACTCAGTCCGTGCAAACTCAGCCGACTGTAGAGCAAACTCAGGTAGGCACTCAGCCAGAGTATCATCAGACTTTTCAAAATCAAGAGTCAACTCAGCCGCAGTATCAGCAAAATGTGCAAAATGAACAAAGGCAAACTGTATATGCTAACGCTGAGACTACTAACACGGCTGCAGTAGCCGTTAAGAAAAAAAACCCACTTCCTTTAATCATCACGCTTTCGGGCATAGGAGTCGTGCTTATCGCCGCCGTACTTGTGGTTTGGCTTACAGGAATTTACAAAATGATTCCGTTTTTTGGTGATAGTGGTTCAAGCGAGTATCAGGGCAGTATCTCCGCAGGATACACTTACTCGGCTGCGATAAAAAAAGACGGCACTGTCGTGGTAGCGGGAAAATCACAGAGTATCCATACTATAAACACTACCTCTTGGACGGATGTTGTTTCTTTATCTGCAAGCGATAATTATCTTCTTGGCCTTAAAAGTGATGGTACTGTTTTATTTACAGGTTCAAATATTTATGGTCAAGAGGGCTCTTCTGAATGGACTGAGATCGTAGAGATTTCAAGCGGAAATTTCCACGCTGTCGGACTTAAGAGCGACGGGACTGTTACCGCCGTAGGTGATAACAGTAGTGGGCAGTGCAATGTCGAATCTTGGACTAATATTATAAAAGTTGTTGCAGCCTATGAATACACTTTAGGCCTTAGAAATGACGGAACTGTCGTAGCTACGGGACTTGCAACCCACGGCGAAATGGACGTTCAATCGTGGACTGATATTACCGACATATCGGCATTTTATAGCCATTCTGTAGGACTTAAATCGGACGGAACAGTCGTGGCGGTCGGAGATAACTCTACAGGGCAACTAAATGTATCTACTTGGACGGACATAAAGGCTATTGCCACTACTCAAAACTATACCCTCGGAGTTAAAAATGACGGAACAGTCATAAGCACTGTGCTTGATGTTTCAGAGGCCGACCCAAATACCGCCGATTATCTACTTGTCCTTGCCGACAATAATCAAAATCAGGTTACTTACTGGGAGAACGTTGTCGCTATCACAGCTTCAAGCTCGCATACTCTAGCACTTAAATCAGACGGAACTTTGTACTCTACCACACCACATGCAAGTTCACCAAACTATGAGTACTACAAAGGGCAAACCGATGTTGATACGATTACTGGTATCGGTGTTTCCTATACACCTAAATTAAATATTACATCGGCTTTACCTAGCGTTACTACCACTCCTATGCCAACTGACCTTCCCGAACCATCTGTACTACCTCCTACAGATGAGCCTATGCCTACCGAAAATCCCGACCCCACCACAAATCCTTCGGGTGGTTCTATGCTTCCTGCCCGTGGAAATCTTACCTTCATGGACACATACATGACAAGCATCGGTGCGGGTGCGGCATATACCATTGCTCTTCATAATGATAACACACTGAGTTTTGTAAGTAGCCTTGAGGGTTATGAAGATTTCATGAGCCAGATGACGGATATTATTTCAGTCGCTGCGGGTTCTAATCATCTTGTTGTGCTTCATAGTGACGGTTCTACATCAGCGATAGGAACAACTGGCAATGGCGGAATCAATGTAAATCACTGGAGAGATATAGTTCAAATTTCAGGCGGTGCTTATCACTCTGTCGGACTTAGAAATGACGGTACAGTACTCGCAGCCGGTGATAATGAATATGGACAATGTGATGTCGAAAGTTGGACTAATATCGTTCAGGTTATGGCGGGTGACTTCCATACCATAGGCATTACACTTGACGGGACTGTCGTTTCTACAGGGCTTAACGATAACGGTCAGTGCAATACTGAATCTTGGACAAATATTGTCGCTGTAAACGGCGGTGCATCTCATACTGTCGGTCTAAAAAGTGACGGAACTGTCGTTGCCACTGGACTTAACGACGATGGCCAGTGCGATGTTGGCGGTTGGAACAGTATTATTGGCATTTCAGCGGGCGACTTTAACACTATCGGTCTTAGAAATGACGGCACTGCTGTCATAATCGGCGGTAATGAGTACGGACAGCTAGAACTTGGTTCAGAGTGGAACGATTTAGTCGCTGTCGATGTTGGATACGCTCATGCAGTCGGACTTAAAGCGGACGGAACTTTAGTTGGAAGCGGACGAAACGACAGAAGTCAAATTGACTTCAGCGGTGTAGGCGGCATAGGTTATTACTATATTCACTCTATAAGCCCAAGCTTTGAAGCTACGCCAGAACCTCCTGCGAAACCCGCTACGATAGCCTCGGGAGTCTACACCTATGTGGACCCATCCACTGGTATGCCATCTGTCGATGTAATTATATACGATGACGGCTCGGTTGAATTTGGCGTTTTCGACTATGCCACCGATTCGCAGTATTTCTACCCCGCTACAATTTCCGCTTCGGGTGACCAAGTGGTGATAGATAAAATCCCTATTGAAAATCTCCAATATATGATGGGCGATATTTTCCCTGTTACCTTTACTTATTCAGCCGATCAAGGCACTTTCACCCTTGTTTCTCCTGATATTTTTTGGGGCATGACGAGTGGAAAGCAGTTAACTTACAGAATGAGTATCGAAGAATCGAAATCCGCTTTCCCTTATCTATAATAAAATGGAGAATTTATGGACATATCAATTAAAAAATGCACATTAGATGAAATAGACATATTAATCAAACTTTCTAAAGCCTGTTTTTATGAAACATTTTCCGCTGATAACAGTGAAGATGACATGAAAACTTATTTAGAAAACGCATTTGCTTACGACAAGATTAAATCTGAAATTTTAAATGAAAACTCGCAGTTTTACCTGTTGTTTTCTGATGATAAATTAGCTGCTTATTTAAAGCTAAACGAATATTTGGCTCAAACCGAAGATTATGATAAAGACTCACTTGAAATCGAGAGAATCTATGTCGCAAAAGAGTTTCAAGGCTTGAAACTAGGGCAAGTATTAATGGATAAGGCTGTTAAAATAGCTTTAGACTTAAAGAAATCCTATGTGTGGCTTGGTGTTTGGGAAAACAACAAAAACGCCATCGCCTTCTATGAAAAGAATGGTTTTAGCGTAATAGATACCCATTATTTTAGGATGGGAGACAGTAAGCAGTGTGATTACATTATGAAAAAGCCCCTGTAGTGGATGCATTCCCCCTTCCGAATTCCCGAACACTGCAAAAATCTTTACTAAAATAACCTAAACAAAGTAAAACTACCACTATCTTTTTTGATAGTGGTAGTTTCTTTATAAGCCGACATCGGCTGAGATTTTTTTATTTAAAGATTTATCAGTTTCTTCTGTCGTTTCTTCTATC
>CAYJFP010000001.1:164753-190009 GCA_964369415.1 uncultured Eubacteriales bacterium
GGCTGAGATTTTTTTATTTAAAGATTTATCAGTTTCTTCTGTCGTTTCTTCTATCATTTCTTCTGTCGTTGTTTCTGTCATTGTTTCTGAAAGAAGGTCTTCTTGGTGCGTCTGAAACTGTATTTTCAGGCACTAAACCATCTAAGTCGATAAGTGCATCTCTACGGCTTAGGTTTAGTCTTCCTTTTTCGTCAACTTCTAAAACTTTAACCTTAACAGTATCGCCTATGTTTACAACATCTGTCACGTTTTCAACTCTTCTGATGTCAAGTCTTGAAACGTGTACTAGACCCTCTTTACCTGGTGCAATTTCAACGAATGCGCCGAAATCCATGATTCTAGTGACTTTACCGTTGTAGTATGAACCAACTTCTGGGTCGTTAGCGATTGTTTCGATTATGTCTATAGCTCTCATGCAGTTGTTTTTGTTGATACCAGAAACATAGCAGTTGCCCTCGTCATCGATGTCAACTTTAACGTCGCACTCTGCGCAGATTTTTTGGATAACTTTTCCGCCTGAGCCGATAACTTCTCTGATTTTGTCAACTGGAACAGAAGTTGACAGCATCTTAGGAGCATATTCAGAAAGCTCTTCTCTTGGTGTTTCGATAGCCTTAGCCATGATGTCATCAAGGATATAGTTTCTAGCTTCATGTGTAGTTTCAAGAGCTTCTTTAATCATTTCAGCTGTTAGACCAGAAATTTTAAGGTCCATTTGAATAGCTGTAATACCGTTTTTAGTACCGGCTACTTTAAAGTCCATGTCGCCGAAGAAATCTTCGAGGCCTTGGATGTCTATCATAGTCATGAATCTGTCGCCCTCGGTGATAAGACCGCAAGAAATACCCGCAACAGGAGCTTTAATTGGAACACCAGCCGCCATAAGCGCAAGTGACGAACCACAGATAGAACCTTGTGAAGTTGAACCGTTTGAAGATAGAACCTCTGAAACAAGTCTAATTGTATAAGGGAACTCTTGCTCGCTTGGAATAACCGGAACAAGTGCTTTTTCAGCAAGTGCACCGTGGCCTACTTCACGTCTACCAGGGCCTCTTGAAGGTTTAGCCTCACCAACAGAATATGATGGGAAGTTGTAGTGGTGGATGTATCTCTTCTTTCCTTCTTCGTCAATACCGTCTAAAAGTTGCTCGTCTCTAATTGAGCCTAGTGTTGCAATAGTTAAAACTTGAGTTTGTCCTCTTGTGAACATACCGCTTCCGTGTACTCTAGGAAGTAAGTCAACCTCTGCATTTAAAGGTCTGATTTCGTTCATTTTTCTGCCGTCAACACGTTTTTGCTCATCTAAAAGCCAACGTCTAACAACATATTTTTGTATTTTGTATAGGCACTCTTCGATTTGTCCCATTGTTTCAGGATATAACTCGTCGAATTTTGCGTGTACTTTTTCGTAAATTGGTTTTAGTCTTTCGTCTCTGACTAATTTGTCGTCTGTATCAAGAGCAAGTTTGATGTCTTCGATACAAAATTCTTTAATCGCTTCATACATTCCTTCATCAGGATCATTTGTAGGATATGAGAATTTTTCTTTACCGATTTCCTCTTTAATTTTGCTGATGAATTTAATCATCTTTTGGTTTTCTGCATGACCCGCCATGATTCCTTCATACATAATATCATCAGGAATTTCGTTACCCGAAGCTTCAATCATCGCAACTCTGTCGCTTGTAGAAACAACAGTTACAGCCATTTCAGAAACAGCTCTTTGCTCAAGGCTTGGATTCATGATAAACTGACCGTCGATAAGTCCGACAGAAACGCCACCGATAGGGCCATTCCATGGAATATCAGAAATTGAAAGCGCTATAGATGTACCGACCATAGCCGCAATTTCAGGTGAACAATCAGGGTCAACTGACATAACTGTACACACGATAGAAACGTCGTTTCTCATGTCTTTTGGGAAAAGAGGTCTAATCGGTCTATCAATCATTCTGCAAACAAGAATTGCTTTGTCTGTAGGTCTTCCCTCTCTTTTTAAGAAAGAGCCTGGAATTTTACCTACCGAATAAAGTTTTTCCTCAAAGTCAACTGACAGTGGGAAAAAGTCGATTCCGTCTCTAGGTTTTGCCGATGCAGCAATAGCGACATGTACAGTCGTCTCGCCGTATCTAACAAGGCATTGTCCGTTTGCAAGTTGCGCCATTTTACCTGTTTCAACGATAAAAGGTCTACCCGCAAACTCGGTTTCAAATGTTCTAAAATTTTCAAAAAACATAGTTTGTCCTTTCCGCTCTTTTGAGCCACCATTTAAGGTATTTTAGGCAAGTGCAAAGCACTTACAACTAAAAACTAATGATTAATGGTGAAAAGCTCTACCGCCATTCACTTTTAGTTTTTAGTTCCACATATTTTCATGTGGCTAAAGTTTTTTTCGATAAGGAGTTTAACAATTAAACCATAAAACAGTTCTATTTTATCTGCACTTTGTTCTATCGTTTCACTGCTAAACGACCTTACCACGTCTAATTAATAATTATAGCATAACAGCCATAAAAACACAACAAAAAAGTTTAAAATATCCTCTGCCAAGAAGACAGAGGATATTGGTCTAGCAAGATATAAAGTTTAGTTTTGTTTTCTTAATTTCTTTGTGGCAATAAAAGCACTGCTTGTGAGTGAAATCATAGCTACTGCTATCCAAAGCACCAGTGAATTTTCATCGCCTGTCGCCGGAACATTTGCATTATTTGGAATTGTCGATGACGGTAATGACACTATAGCAAACGGTGAGAATCTATCAAGTCCACTAATTGTTATCCAGCCGTTTGAATAAGTCATACTTACCGTGGTTTGCACCGCTCCACTCGCATCTTTTACAGTGTATGGCACACCTACTTTATATTCACGGTATTCATTTGACGGAGTAGCTATTTCATCTCTTGGATTTTCAGGGTCGCTAGCATAATCATACGGATGATGAAGCACCGACAAGTCGTACCCATTTCCATAATAAATATCACCAATATACATTTTGAACGTGTACGGAGCCGTACTCACCATTGTAGATAAATTTTCAATATCACCACTCCATATAATTTTCTCTGTAGCACTATTGTATAACCCTGTAAATTGTTCATCCGTAGCACCCTCAAAAACTACAACTTCTCTATTTGTAGAGTCATTTGTAAGAAAGCGCTGAACGCCGTTTTCATCTGTCCATGGACACATTATATTAATATAATTACTTGTAGCTAAGCCAGGAAGGTCTTTAAACCTAACTGGATTATTTAACAAAAGTTTTGTTTCATCCTCGTTTAAATACGCCACATCCGTCCAGTACGAAACCAAAGGTCCGCCAAGTTTTACAGTATAGTTATTTGAAATTTGCGCTTGTCCCGAAGTCGTACCTAAGCCGATACTTCCTCCATTAATAGTCATCACCGAATTTTGAGGGCCATCAACAGCATGGATAGTTCCAACTGCACTAATTTGTGTTTGTTTATTAATCGTAATACTGCTAGCATAAACTCCAATTTCAGCCTCAACACTAATTGAAGCTGTCTCTATATATTGTGTCTTATAGGCATTTAGCACAATTTCATTCGCCCTTACCCCTATGCCCACTGGCACTTCATTTTCAGAATATTCTTTTGAAATGCCTCCATCGTTTAAGACAATGCTTCCACCGGAATACACTGCCACTGAATTGCTACCAGTGTTAAAATCGGTATTGAATGAAATGTCACCATCATTTACAGTGATGTTTCCACCTGCATAAACACCGTATGATGTCGCAGTTTTGGCCGTTGGATACACCGTTGTAAGCAAAGTTATTTTTCCGCTTACAGATAAACTCCCAGATGCATACAAACCATAAGTATTTCCAGTTGCGGCATCGGTAACACCACCTACACTTGAATCTATATCGTGCATATACATATACACACGGTCAGTATTTCCGTTTACAGTTAAATTCCCGTCTACATAAATTCCATAATAAACCACCATATCTTCATTTAAAAAAATTGTCATATCGCCGTCTGCAATAATTCCCGCCGTGATATTTCCAGCGGTTACCTGATTATCTATGGACGCTTTAATCGTTAGGGTATTTGTCACCGTGTCGTACCCTACGCTGTACTCATTTGCAGCTTCGGGTGTTGCCACTCCGTTATCTAGAATTTTCACGCCGTCCGCCCAGATATTCTGCGCTTGCGTTCCTGCTGCTACTGTTTGTGGCACTTCTACTGCTGTATCTTCTTCGATACCGTATTCATTCGCCAAGATAGTTTGTGCCTGTGACACCGAAAAAAGTGACAATGCTATTGTAAGTGCAAGCAATAAACTAAGCGTTTTTCTTTTAAATTTCCTCATACCTATTTCTCCCCTTAATTTTTTATGTTCTACCGATTTTATTATGTAACAATTATCTGTGATTTTATATGAAACCACTTATCTCAAATGATATCAAAACACCATCAAAAAGTCAATGTTTTACTCAGTTTTTCTGAAAAACTAATACTTTTACTTAAACAGTTCCGGATGCATTCTGCTATAGTGAAAAATAAACTGCTGGGCAATGCCTGCGTTCGTGCCAAAATCTTCGGGTTTGTTGTTTGGAAACAGCATTTTCATCGCCTTATTCATCCACACGTCAAGCGGAAAACACTCCGTCCTATGAAATCCGTAAAGTAAGACGCAGTCCGCCACTTTTGGCCCTACTCCTTTAATCTTCATCAATTCGTTTCTAGCACTGTTAAGTTCTAATTTGTAAAGAGATTTTAAGTCTATTTCACCTGACGACACCATTTGCGCCGCACTTAAAATATACTTTGCCCTAAAGCCCGATTTAATAGGCGCTAAGTCCTCTTCACTCAATTTAGCTAGGGTTTCGGCGCTTGGAAAGCTGTAAATCCCGCCTAAATCTTCGCCAAAAGTTTCACAAAGCGACTTTACTATCTTCTTTATTCTCTTTATATTGTTGTTTTGAGAAATTATAAATGAACAAAGCGCTTCCCACGGCTCTTGCCTTAAGACTCGTATTCCAGGTGCAAATTTTTCCGCTTCACACAAAACTGGATGCATTAGTCTTAACTCTTCTCTTATTTTTTGATAATCGGTTTTTAAATCAAAGTAGTCGCTCCAAATTTCGTTAAACTCGTCTTCTGTGCAGTATAAATATAGCTTGTCGCCATCCGCCTTAAGTTTAAGTATTTTTCCAAATGCAGCGCCTGTCCACACGCTGTCGTTTTCCTCCCACCTAAATGCCTGTCCGCAGTCAAGCGTTTCTGCTAAGTCAAAATTTAGTGGAATAATATGCTCACTCATCTGTTTTTCTCCTGTGTCACGGCGGACTCCTCTACCTTTCTTGATGTCAAAAATTCTATCGCCCTTTCGGTTGAATCTTTAGAATTCCCCCAATCTCCGCCGGCATTTCTGTAGTCAAACATTCTGCAAAAATGCGTGACATCCTTTCTGACTTCTGCCATATATTTTTTGGTTAAATTTTGTGTAACTTTTGTAAAATACGGCAAGTTCTTTTTATGGACATGCTTTTGTGAAAGCTCCATGACCTTTGAGTAATGACTCACACAAATATGACTTTGCTCTTCATAAAGTTTTCGAAAGTCCTCCTCTTTTTGCCAAAGGACAAGAGTATTTACTATCAAATTATCCATGTTTTTATCTATATTACTACATACAAAACAGCTTTCTTCTCTTCTTTTTCCGTTTATGGCTAACTTTTTAAGCGGCAATTTTTCGTTTAATAATTCCTCGTCCACTTCTGCCAAAAGCGACTCTAAAATCAGCGCAACCGAAAGCTTACTACCTCTTTTTAGAATCTGGTCAAAGTGTGTTTTGCAAAACCCTTCTCTATTTGTTTCAACTCTCACATCGGGCTCCATCATCGCCGCACCTGTTATGTACGTCGCCATTCTGTCCTCTAGCATGTCCCTCATTGTGCAAAAAGGACAGCCGTCTTTTGGCTCAAAAATATCGCTAATCGGTATCGAACATATATCTTGTTTCATCAAATTCTTCCTTCCGAATATTTATTCATTATTATTTTTCCCATATTTCAATTTTCTCATTTTATTTTTGCTGTTTTCTTGTAAATAATCTCCGTAATATAGAAATTTGTGACTTTTTGAGATATTTTAATGGTGAAAACGGATATTTTTAAGTTTAAACACTGTATTATGTAATATACATTAGATTCATGTTAAAAAAAACCATTTTAAAAAAAGGGTATTGACATTTATTTTCAATATGTTGTGCGCCAAAATTTTCCAACCACTAATACTTGTCCTCAAAAATTCAGATATTTACAGATAGTTATTTGATGTAATTTGTCACTTTTTCTTTCAGATTAACATAATTTTCTTAACGTTGAAAGTTATTCTCACTATGAAAACAAGCTGTCGTGCGACTTATTAACATTTTCAACATGGTTATCAACATAATCTAGGTGAAAATAAGTTTATAACTTAAAACTGCAAAAATTTACTCATTGTATATTTCTAAATTGGATAAAAATATTTTTCTCTGTGAATATTTATTCATTTTACAAGCTAACTAAATTAAAAAAACTTACAAAATCAAAGTGCTTTTTCCATCTCTTCTATCTTTTTTATATAAATTTTCGAGCTTGCGTCGGACGGCATTCTAAGGTCGCCTCTTGGTGAAAGGCATATGCTACCGATTTTTGCCCCGTCCGGTAGACAACTTCTCTTAAACTGTTGGGTGAAAAATCTTGAATAGAATAGCTTCATCCATTTTAGTATGATTTTAGAGGTGTACTCGCCTTTAAACGCAAGCACGGCAAGGTGAAAGATTTTCTCGGGCTCAAAGCCATACCTTAAAGTATAGTACAAGTAAAAATCGTGTAGAGTGTACGGCCCTATTATACTCTCGGTCTCTTGCAAAATATTCCCGTCTTTATCCGGTGGAAGAAGTTCGGGACTTATCGGCGTGTCGATAATGTCCTTTAAAACCTCTGTGCTCTCTTTAAAAATATTGCTTTTCACTATGCTTTCTATCATCCACTTGACCAAGGTCTTCGGAATTCCCAAGTTCACCCCGTACATGCTCATATGATCAGCATTATAAGTACAAAAGCCTAGCGCAAGCTCGCTTAAATCTCCCGTACCGACAACCAAACCGCCGATTTCAGAGGCATAGTCCATCAAAACCTGAGTCCTCTCTCTAGCCTGTACGTTTTCATATGTCACATCGTGGACACTTATGTCGTGCCCGATGTCTTCATAATGCTTTATACATGCTTCTTTAATATTAATTTCTTTTTTTACAATTTTCAGTGAATCTATAAGCTCTAACGAGTTATTATAGGTTCTGTTAGTCGTTCCAAAACAAGGCATGGTGATTCCCGTGACGAAATCCTCGGGTTTGTCTAGCTCTTTTGCCGCTTCTTTAGCGACAAGCAGTGCAAGAGTCGAGTCAAGACCGCCCGAAACTCCTACTACAAGCTTTGCATTCGTTACCTTAATCCTCTTTTTAAGCGACTCAACCTGCATTTCAAATATTTCAAGGCAGCGTCTTTCTCTATCTTTTTCTCCTTCTAACACAAATGGATATTTTTTAACATCGTAAAGTTCGCCCTTTGATTTAAAATCAGAATTTTTGTCAGAAACTGCAATAAATCTGTAGTTTTCGCCGTTAGTATAAAGAGTGGCGGCATCCTTAAAGGTCTTGTTTCTTCTTCTATCTGCTTTAATTTTGCCGTAATCTATGTCGGAATATAGAATATAGTCGCTTTCAATCAACTTTTTGTTTTCATTTAATAAAGAGCCGTTTTCAGCTACCAGTGAGTGCCCTGAAAAAATCAAATCAGTAGTCGATTCGTCCGATCCTGATGAGCAGTATATATAGGCGCAAATACTGCTGGCCGACTGCTGTTTGACAAGGCTTCTTCTATAGTCTCTTTTTGCAATAGTCTCGTTGCTTGCCGATAAATTCACCACTAATTCACATCCGTTTAAACAAGCCTTTGTAGACGGTGCAATCGGTGACCATAGGTCTTCACAAATTTCAGCCGTTACATTGAGCCTGTTTTTTAGATTGAATATAAGGTCTCTGCCGACAGGAATTTCATACTCTTCTTCTATAAACAAATCTAAAGAGCTGATATTTTTTTCCTTTAAATCCACTGAAGACGAGAACCATCTTTTTTCGTAAAACTCATTATAATTTGCGATGAAAGTCTTTGGAATAACTCCTAACACCTTTCCTTTATATAGAAAGGCGGCGCAGTTATATATTTGTCCCAAAATAGAAATCGGAAGACCGACAAATACACCTAAATCTATTTTAGTTGTCTCTTTTAAAATCAGTTTTAAAGCTTTAATCGAAGACGACAAAATACTCTCTTGCAAAAACAAGTCTCCAAGCGTAAATCCTGTTATTGAAAGCTCTGGAAAAACTATTAAATCGGCGTTTTTAGTTTCTGCCTTTTTGATATATTCTATCATTTTAGAAGCATTATACTCTGTATCACCAAGGCTAATCGGTGGCACGGCTGCTGCCACACGGATAAAATCGTACATAAATTAAACCATCTTTCTATTAATAACTTTAACTTGAAGCCCCTCTAAAACATCTAGAGTCTTTTGATGTAAACTTTCATCAAAGCTTGCCGTCAAATTTGCATCTATAATAATTCTAGCTTCGGGGTACCACGTCTGAAACACCACCGCATTACTTAAAACGCAGATGTTTGAAACAAGTCCGACAATCTCGACTTCGTCCACCTCTTCTGGCAAAAGATTATTTGTTTCAAGTTGTATATTAATCCCAAAGCTTTTTTTGTTAAAACCTACAGCTTTCACTTCTTCTAAAGCATTTTTAGTTTCTCCAAAAAGCTGCCAACCATTCGTGTTTTCTATGCAGTGATTAATCGGTAAATTCGTGCCTTCTCTTGTATTAAGGTAGTCTTTGCTATGTGTGTCCATGGTGTAAAAAACTTGTCCTTTACCATACTGCCTGATTCTTTTCGCTATTAATGAATCAAGTTTTTCGGCGCCGTCAAATCCGAGCGTGCCATTTACAAAATCGTTTTGATAATCCGTAACTATAAGTATTTTATTCACAAGTATAACCCTTTCACAAATGGTACCGCAAAAATAAATACACTTTGGAACCATTTTCACTTTTTCCATGTCTAATATAATAGATTTTATTTTATCACACAGCACCTATTTTTTCAAGTATTTACTAAGCACTTAAGATTTAGATTACATCTTAATTACTTGACTTTTCCATCATTTTTCGATATTATTTTAATAACAATTATTTTTTTGAGAGGTATGATATTTTTTATGACTGATAACGTTAGTACTAATTCTGTAATTAATAATAAAAATAAGAAAAAAAAGCTTATAATTATAATAACTTGTTCCGTTCTACTTGTCCTATTGGCAGTTGGCGGTTTTATTTTGTATGAAATTTTAAAGCCAGGCTGGAAAGAGGATGATTTAGGCTTTAAATACAAGTCCGAAGAAACTGGAGAATTCCTGACTGGAATGCAGGAAATTGACGGAAATCTCTATTTTTTTTCAGATGATACCTATGTAAATTTCGGCTGGATTGAAAATGAAAACCTTAAATACTACGCACTTTCTGATGCGACACTGGTAAAAGGCAAATACGAGGTCGACTCGGTAATGTATCACTTTGATGAAGAAAACGGCGCTCTTTTAATCGGTTTTATCGACGACGAGGGCAGTACATATTATTATGATGAAAACAGCGAGCTTGTAAAGGGATATAAAATCATTGACTCAAAGGCGTATTTTTTTGACGATGAAGCAAAGCAATATGTCGGGTTTGAAACAGTCGATGGCACTAAAAAATTGTTTTTAAAAGAGGGTACTATTCCTGGTGAAACTTCTTACGAAAACGAAACATACTATATAAATGAGAACTACGATTTGCTACTAGGACTTCAAAATATTGAAGGGTCACTTTACTATTTTGACGATGCTACTGGTAAAAGAATAGATGGATTCAAAACTGTTACCGAGGAAAATCCTGATGCCATTCCAGTTTCTGAAGAAATGGCACAAAGTGAAGAAGTCTTAACCGAGGGTGAAACCGAGGAAGCGGCTGAATCAGAAACCGAAGAAGCAGCCGAAGGCGAAACCACCGAAGAAGTGCCTGTCATTCCTGCCACGATAGATATTACATATTATTTTTCACCCGAAGATGGAAAAGCACTTTCAGGCTGGCAAACGATAAACGAGCTTCACTACTATTTTTCAGAAAATTTCACAATGCAAAAAGGCTTTGTTCAGCTTGAAGACGGATATTATCTCCTATCAGATGAAACGGGCGAAAGGCTTTCCGGTTGGTATTCTAACGAAAGCGGCAGATATTATTTCTCACCTGAAACAGGACTTGCTGTAAGCGGTTGGAACAATATAGACGGCACTGACTACTATTTCAGCAGTGCTTGTACCACTGTCGGCGGTGCTTTAACCGTGGATGGAAAATCGTTTTACTTTTCCGACGGCGTTCCGCAGTACGGCTGGGTCGACCATAGCGGCGCAAGATACTACTATTTAAGCGGCGGCGGAACTCACTCTGGTCAAGCCACTGTAAACGGCGTTTCTTATTACTTTTTAAGCAACGGCTCTCTTGCAAATGGTTGGGTAACCATAGGAGGCGTCCAGTATTATTATCACAACAACCAAAAAGTTACAGAACCATTTAATATAAACGGAATTACTCACTATTTTAACAGTGACGGCACAATAACCACAGGCTGGCAAACTATAGACGGCAATAAATATTACAAAAATTCCTACGGCGCAGTTATCACAGGCTGGCAAACTATAGGTGGAAGTAGATACTACTTTGATGGCAACGGAGTCATGGCAGTAAATACTGTAATCGGACTTTACGCCATCGACGGTAACGGCGTTGCGACAAAGCAACCCGCAAACTCTTCAAACATTTACACCTATGCACAAGAATTACTTAACCAATACGGTTGGAGCGCTGGCGGAGCTTGTAATGCGGTTAGAAACACCGTATATTATAGGGCGATGGGCTCTTATGGCGGAGTCGTTGACAACGCTGTAGAAGCTATAAACAGCGGTAGAGGCGCTTGTTATCAATTTGCTTCTCTTGCCTATATTTTGTTCCAACAGATGGGTTATGACGTAAGATATGTCGTTGGAACAGGCAGAGTTGGCCCTACTGAACATGCATGGATTGCTGTAAACGAAGGCGATGGACAATGGGGATACTACGACCCGATGTATTCTTCTTCAAGACTCAGCGAGGAAACTTTAATATCCTACGGCTACACATGGGCGCCACTTTCTTAAAATTTATGCCTTTAATAGGCGGAATGGACATATAAAATGGTATTTAGCTCTGTCAGTTTTTTGTTTTTATTTTTACCTGTAATTTTTGTTCTTTATTTATTAATACGAAACACCTTAGCACGAAATATTTTGCTTACCGTGTTCAGCCTTTTGTTCTATGCATGGGGCGAACCCGTCTATGTGCTACTGATGATAGTCTCGGTGTTTATGAACTATCTTTTCGGACTATTTATAGGTAAGTTTCAAAGCAAAAAAACTTTTTTCCTAGCACTTGCTATAATATTTAATATTGGAATTTTATTCTACTTTAAGTATTGTGAGTTTTTTGTTGAAATACTCAATTTACTTCCTTTTGCAAACTTTACCGTGCCTGAAATCAGGCTTCCTATCGGAATATCTTTCTTTACATTTCAGGCTTTATCTTATGTTTTCGATGTTAAAAGAGGAGAGGTTAAGGTTCAGAAAAACTTTCTTAATCTACTTTTATACATCTCGCTTTTCCCACAACTTATCGCAGGTCCTATCGTGAAGTATCACGACATCGAGATGCAGATAAACCAAAGGGAAATGACGATAAATAAAACAGCGGACGGTCTAAGACGCTTTATCCTAGGCCTTAGCAAAAAGGTCTTAATTGCCAATAATGTCGCCGTCATGGCGGATTACCTCTTTTCCGTAAACACTTCAGACTTAAATATTTTTTCGGCTTGGGTAGGTGCGATAGCCTATACACTTCAAATTTATTTTGATTTTTCTGGCTACAGTGACATGGCGATAGGCCTTGGAAAAATGTTTGGCTTCGACTTTAAAGAAAACTTTAACTATCCTCTTTCAGCGGTCGGAATCAAGGATTTTTGGCGAAAATGGCATATTTCACTTTCAACTTGGTTTAAGGAGTATCTCTACATCCCACTGGGCGGCAACCGAAAAGGAAAAGCACGAACTTATTTAAATCAGTTTATCGTGTTCTTTACCACAGGACTTTGGCACGGTGCAAATTTCACCTTTATCGTGTGGGGCCTACTTCACGGACTTTTCCTAGTTTTGGAAACCATCGGAGTCTTAAAACCGCAAAAGTTTAAATTCTTCAAGCATATTTACACACTACTTATAGTGGTGACTTTATTTGTAATCTTTAGAGCAAACGACATCGGCCACGCCTTTAGTTATTTAGGTGCTATGTTCACTGGATTTAACTTTGACACCGCCAATTTTGCCATAGCGCTACAATATTTAAACGTTTACACCTTGATTATCATCGGCATAGCCTTTATCGCTTCGTTCGGCATTTTAAAATCATTTAAAAGTAGGATTAACGCAAACACCGCACTTATAAATGTATGTGAAGTTTCTTCCTATATCATAACCGCTTTCTTATTTATATTAAACATTTTGATTTTATCAGGCAACGCCTACAACCCATTTATATACTTTAGATTTTGAGAAAGGAAGGATGCTTTATGCTTAATAAAGGTGGAAAAATTATATACATCGCCTTTTTCTTTATAATTTGCCTTATCCCCGTTTTATCCATGCCTTTCTTTTCATCTGAAAGTGATTCTGGCAGTGAAAACCGAACAAAGGCAGAACTTCCTGAAATTAGCAACGACGAGGGTCTTAACCTTCAATATTTTAGCGAACTTGACACATATTTAAGCGATAATTTTAACTTCCGAAGTGATTTTGTCAATCTAAACTCGCTCTATTTCGAGTCGGTTTTCGGTGTTAGCGCACAACCAAAAGTTGTGGTCGGAAAAGATGATTTTCTATTTTACCATGACACCGTAGATGATTTTCTTGGACTTCACGCATTAAGTGAGAGTGATATTCAAAGAATCAGTAAAACGCTTAGTCTTATGGAGGAATATGTAAGCTCAGTAGGCTCAGAATTTTTATTTTTTGTCGCACCTAATAAAAACTCGATTTACCCTGAATACATGCCTGATAATTACTTAAAATCGGAAAATATTAGCAGTACTAAGTCGCTTTATTCTTCTCTTTCGCCTGATATTTACCTTGATATGCACGAGGTTTTAAGCGAAAGTGATGAACTTGTGTATTATAAAAAAGATACTCACTGGAACAACAGGGGCGCCTATATCGGCTTTTCAGAAATTTTGGATAACCTTTCAATAACAGAGCAAAACTTTTCTATTGTAGGAGAAGAAATTAGACAGGATTATGATGCCGATTTACTCGGCATGCTTTATCCGTCAGCCGAAATTTATGACGAACAAATCCACTATGAATTTGACTCTAGCTACGAATTTATTTCGAGGTTTAATTCTACCGAAGACTTGATAATTGAGACGCATAACGAAAACGGTAGCGGAAGCGCCCTAGTCTTTAGGGACTCATTCGGAAACGCACTTTTTGACTATTTTGCCTTACAATTTGAAGAGCTTTACTACAGCCGTGTGGTGCCATATTCTTTGGATTTAGCCCCAGAATACGACTATGTAGTGATTGAAATTGTCGAGAGAAATCTTGTAAATTTACTCTCAAACGCAGCTGTCATCCCAGCACCTAAACGAGAAATTAGCGAAGAAAACTTAAACATGGTTTCTGCTCAAATTTCTACCGAAGCCGCCGGAAATTTGACAAATTACTACGGAACAGTCGGCCAAGACAGTTATCCAAAGGCAATTTATGCAAAAGTAGATGGAGAGTTTTACGAGGCTTTTCCTGTTTGTGAAACGGGTCATGAATATGACGGCTTGGTTTATTTTTCTTTCTATCTTGAATCTGAAACAGAAAATATTGAGATATTTTTTGAAATATAAGGCTTATATTTTTCCTTGTGCTAAGCCGAAAATTAAAGTGCCGAGCAAGGTCGGCAGAATGGAGTACTATTATGAAAAAAATCATTATTGCTTTGCTTTTGACTTCTTCCTTTGCGGTTTTGACCGCTTGTAGCGGCGCACCTTCTAGCAGTTCTGAAGCTTCTTCATCTTCACAAAGTGAAAGTGTAGAAAGTGAAGAGTCCGCTGAAACAGAAGAGTCATCATCAGAAGCCGAATCAGAATCCGAAGAGTCTAAAGCTTCTGAATCCGAATTTGACATGGGCGGCGTTTTAAACGGAACGAATTATCACATCGGAATGATAATGGATGACGACATCCTTTCTTCACTAGGTGAGCCTACAAACACTATGGAAGCACCTAGCTGTCACTTTGACGGCAATGACACCATTTATTACTATTCTGACATCACGCTTTACACCTATAAGGACGGCGACAAGAATGTTGTGTATCTAATTGAGCTTTTAAGCGAGAATGCACCGACAGCCTTAGGGGCAACTACCGGAATGACAAAGGCTGACATTGAAGCTATTTACGGAAGCGATTACGAAATGGTCGGAACTAGAATGTCCTACACATTAGAGAAAGAGATTCTCGAATTTACTACCGACGAGTCGGATACTATCACAATGATTGAAATTCTTGAACTAGCATAATCTTAAAATATCAGTCGGGGGGAATGAGTATGAACAGGCCGTTTGCATACCTTGGTTTTTCATACCTTGTGGGGCTTTTTGTCTCCTTTTTTCTCCCCGATTTTATTCTTTTTATATTTCTATTTTCGCTTATACCTATCTTAATTGCTGTATTTAAATTCAGAAAAACCCCTCTTATCCTCTCACTTTCTGCATTTTCTCTTTCTATGGTATTTTCATTTGTTTTTACCTTAATCTTTGTAACACCTTATGAAGATTATCATGGAAAGACTGCCGACGTTACTGCATATATTGTGGAAATCGTGGATAAAGACGAAAGCTTCACTGCATATAATTTAGAAGTTTTTGAAGTAGACGAAGAGGAAGTATCTACATTTAAAGTGCTTTACTATTCTTTTGAAGACTTTATTTTTGAGCCATACGATATTTTTAAGGGCAGTATTAAATTTAGTAATTTAGACGAAGAATTAGGTTTTTCTTACAAAAATTACCTTTTAGGTGACGGATATAAGTGCGCTGCCTTTACTGATACCTCTTCTGCGGTTTTGATCGCCCAAAATCAGAGCGAAAATTTCAATTCACTGATTCCCAATCTTAGAAATGAGATAAATTTTAGAATCAACACCCTTTATACCGAGAGTTCTTCTGATTTGATTAATGCTATGCTTCTTGGAAGCGATTATTATTTGGATGATGATATTTATTCTGATTTTCGATTTTCTGGTGTAAGCCATATACTTGTAGTTTCGGGTATGCATCTTGCAATAATCGTAGGTTCTATCTATTCTCTACTTAAGAAATTTAACTGCAATCGATTTGTCTGCATGTGCGTTCTTATTCCGATAATAATTCTTTATATGTTTGTTTCAGGCTTTGGTAGCAGTGTTTTTAGAAGCGCCGTAATGTTCATCATTCTTCTTTTATCTCACCTTTTCGGTGAAGAGTCCGATTCGCTTAACTCTCTCGGATTTGCTACTTTATTCATATGCTTTTTAAATCCCTATTCTGCCGTAGACATCGGATTTTTACTCTCCGTTTCAGCAACTGCAGGCATAATTTACCTCTCACCTATTTTACATCTTAAGATGATGAAGTTCACCCCGATAAAAATGAAGTCTATTCTCTCCCCTATTCTAAAACTCGTGGCGGTTTCTACATCTGCGCTTTTGTTTATCACACCGATTCTGGTTTTCACCTTTGGAACTATAAACCCGCTATCTTTAGTTAGCTCTATAGTTCTTACCCTGCCATCTACTTTATTCTTGACATTAGCGGCATTATCCGTTTTAATTTCATTTATGCCTCTTATTTCAAGCTTTACAAGCATACTCGTGCTTCTTGTAAACCTTCTCTCAGAATTTATGATTTCTTTTTGTGACTTAATGGCAAATATCGGCAGAAAGTTTCTTGTTTTACCTGAAAATATTAGTATTTTACTTTTAATCGGATGTTCTTTGATAATCTTTTTAGCTTTTCTTTTTAAATTTAATAAGAGTGTAAAAATCACTTCATTCATACTTATTATGCTAATAATTTCATCCGCTTATCTTGCCACTTTCATAAACCTTAATTTAGCTACTCACATAATAATTAACGAAGACATAATCTTACTCATTAAAAACTCGAAAGCTTTTGTTATAAGTTTAGATGACTATAAAGAAGATGATATTCGTGATATTTTAGAGACTTATTCCATTTCAAAAATTGACACCATATTTGCAAGTGACGACTTGATGCCTTATAATAATATTGTAGAAGATTTTGAAATTTCAACTATTGAAAATATAAATGACAAAAGCAGTTTTAATTTATTTGACAATTTAAATCTTGATTTTGTTATTGGCGAAAGTCTAATTAAAATCACCTATAACGACAAAGTATTTTATATTGATAAAATACCTATCGAAAGTCAAAATATTGAAGCTGATGTTTGCTTTATCAAAGATTCTAGTAACTTGATATTGACTATAGAAAACAATTCTTACACATTGGAAAATGAAAAATATTACTGTCTAGCTTTAGATGAAAATATAAAAATAAGGAGCACCGACTAATGCCTGAAACAAGCCCTAAAGAGTTTAAATCTTTAACCGAAAAAGATGAAATATTTCCAGTATACTTTTTTTGGGGAGATGAAAAATACCTTTTAAAAAAGTCTTTTAAAAAGTTGTTTTCAAAAATTTCCCCAAAAAGTTTTGAACAGTTTAACTATAATGAATTCACCGACGACAGCACTGTAGATGAAATTGCCGACGCCGCACTTTCACTTCCATTTATGGCTGATAGAAAATGTGTTGTGGTCAAAGACTTTAATGTAGAATCAAAAAACCAGTCCGAAAACGCTAAACTCATAGAGCTTCTTGAAGACTTAAGTGAATCCAGCGTGCTGATTTTTGTTTTAAACACGCTTGAAGTTAACATGACTAAATCGGCTAAATGGAAAGAATTTTTTAAGCTTGTAAATAAAAAAGGTGTTTCAGTTAAATTCGACGAACAAGAAAGTTCTGATTTAACTAAATTTATCACAAATTACTGCGAAAAACACGATAGTTTTATCAGTAAATATCATGCTGGAAAAATTCTTGAATACACCGGAAACGACATGACAAACCTTGTAAACGAGCTTGAAAAACTTGTTTCTTATGCTAAGAACCGTGAAATTTCTACGGATGACATCGAAAATTTAGTCACGAAAAATCCCGATACCACTGTCTTTATTTTGATAAAGGCGATTTTAAACGCTGAAACACAAAAAGCCTATAACCTTTTAAATCTTCTTTTCACTATGAAAGAAGAGCCCGTGCCGATTCTTTCAAGAATTTCGGATACTTATATAGATTTGTACCGTGTTAGGGCGGCTCTCGAATCGGGAAAAGCCTTTAACGCACCCATGGAATACGGAAATTATAAAGGCCGAGAATGGAAGCTAAAAAACGCCGAAAGAAACCTTAGAAACCTGTCTCACGAGAAACTAAGACAATGTATTTATTTGCTCACTAATACCGATTTAAAACTTAAAAGTTCGTCTGCAAATGGAAAAATTTTGCTTGAAGAGCTTATAACCAAGCTACTATTAATCAAACAAGGCAAGGATGTAGCGCTATGAAAATTAAAGAGGCTATAATCGTTGAAGGCAGATACGATAAAATGAGGGTTTCTCAGTGTGTGGACACCGTGATAATTGCGACAGAAGGTTTTGGGATTTTCAAGAATAAATCTAAAAAAGAATATATAAAAAAACTCTCTAACGAACGTGGAATAATAATTTTGACCGACAGCGACGGCGCTGGAGCAGTGATTAGAAATCACCTTAAAAGCTTTGTCGAGCCTTCACTCATAAAAAATGCCTATGTCCCTAAAATAGAGGGCAAGGAAAAAAGAAAATCTGCTTATTCAAAAGAGGGAATTTTGGGCGTGGAAGCGGCTAGTTCAGCGGACATTATAGAAGCATTAAAAAAAGCAGGAGCCGGAAATATCGCCGAGGTAAAAACAATCTACACCTCCACCGATTTATATAATCACGGGATAAGCGGCAAGGAAAACAGCGCCAAAGCCAAGGCAGAATTCATAAAACTTATGGGACTACCGGACATTAAGCTTTCGACAAAAGATTTATTAAAATACATGAATTTAAACCCAGATATTACAAAAAACGCACTTGAAAACTTACACGAACACGATAGCAATTAGCTTTTTAGTACATTTATTACCGAAGGATAGGGGTGTTATTTTATGACCAAGAAAACTTTTGGAGTAAAACTTGATGGAACCGAGTATTTCGATCGAGTCGGCATTTATGGTGTTGGATTTAATAAAAAAGGTGAAGTGGCGGTGGTAAAGGCTCCATTTTTCAACGATGCTCTTGCCTATTTTTTATTAGGTGGAGGTATCGAAGACGGTGAGAATCACGAGACCTGCCTAAAACGTGAATGTTTAGAGGAAGCAGGTCTTGATATCACACCTAAAAAATGTGTTTGCAAGGGTGATTATTATTTCTTTAATGAAAAAAGGCAAAAACATTTTCACTTTATCGGTTATTTTTATCTGATGGATGTAAACGGTGTAGTTTCTAAACCCATAGAGCTCGACCATGAGCTTTTGTGGCTTAGTGTAGAAGAGGCAAGGCAAAAATTGACCTTACCTCATCAAGCTTGGGCATTAGAAGAATCTTATAGAGAATATAAAAACACATAAAAAAAGGTGCTAAATTAGCACCTTTTTCTTAATTATTTAAGTCCAACACCTTGTTCAATATTAGTAATCATTTGATCCATTGCAGTTATACCACCATCGCATAAGTACCAAGATGAGCCTGGCTCTAAGTAAACGATTTGATCGTTTTGATACGCTGATGTTTGCATGATGATTTCATTTTCCATTTGCTCTTTAGCCGCAGTAGCTTCTTCACCTACTGCATTGTCTTTATCAAGAACAAAGAACCAGTCTGGGTTAAGAGTTAATAGACCATCATAAGTAATAGCATCACCGTGGTTTACGTCTTCATCAGCTTTTACATTGCTAAAGCCCATTTCGTTAACGATGATAGAGCAACGTCCATTATCACCAAGAGCGTTAAGTCCGCCGGCAAAAATTAGAAGTGAAGCAGTTTGCTCGCCTGCAAAATCTGCAATAGCTTGAATTCTTGCTTCATAATCAGAAATAATCCCGTCAACTTCGTCTGTGATTCCAAAAATTTGGCCATGTTTTGCAGCTAGTTCTTTGTAGCTGTTCATAAAGCCATCTTCGTATACAACAGCCGCTGACATTGTAGGAGCTATCATAGAAAACTCTTCGTACTGGCTTTCTGTTCTGTCGCTTGAGAAGATAACGTCAGGCTCTAAAGACATAACCGCTTCCATATCAACATCTTTCATTCCGCCAACGTTTACAATGCTTTCATCGTCAACATATTTTTGAAGATGTTCTGGGTAAGATCCACTTTTAATAAGACCAACAACGCTGTCGCCCATGCCGACTGCATCTAAGAAATCCATTGTTTGCCAGTTAAGTACAACAACTTTTTCAGGTGCTACTGGAAATTCTACATCAATGTCGTTTCCTTCAGCGTCTAAAACTGTTACTGTTACTGTTGTAGCTTCTGATTCGCTCTCTTCTGAAGATGCTTCCTCTGATGCACTTGATTCTGCTTCGCTTTCCTCTGATGAGCTACTGCTTGATTCTGATGAGCTTGATGCCGGTGCACTTGCACAAGCAGCAAGTGAAATTGCCATAGCGCCTGCTAACGCTAATGCTAATAGTTTTTTCATGTGTTTTCTCCTTTTTGATAAAAAAATTAATATATTAAGGCACTTTGCCTTGATACCTTAGTTTAGCTTAACTAACACTTTCTCTTTTTATAACCTCGCATAAAGCGAGGCATAAAATTAATTTTTTGAATGTTTAGCCTTGTGTGCTTCTATCCAGTACTGTTTCATTTTTGAAAGTAAAGTACTTAGTGTCTCTTGTTCATCATCGTTTAAACCATTTAGTAAAACGCTGTCATCTACGTCAATTTTCTTAAAGTGTTCTCTTTTTTTCTCGATTAAATTTCCACAGTTAACCACTTGGTCTAGTAATTCTTTCTTTTCCATTAGCTTACTCCTTAATAATAAATAGAAACTGGCTTTCCTTTTATCATCTGTATCTCAAAATCAACTTGATAAAGGTCTTTAAGCGTTTCTTTAGTCATGACTTCTGCTACTTCGCCAAATTTATAAAGTCCGCCGTCTTTAAAAGCTGCTATATAATCGGAATAAACCGAAGCAAAGTTTATTTCGTGAAGTACCAAAATGACGGTTTTACCTAGGTCTTCACTTAACTTTCTAACAAGTTTCATCAAATTTGATGAGTGGTAAATGTCAAGATTGTTTGTTGGTTCATCAAGAAAGATAAACTCGGTGTCTTGTGCGATAACCATGGCAATATAAGCCCTTTGCAGCTGTCCACCTGATAATTCATCGATAAATCTCTCAGTAAATTCGCCAAGCTCCATATAGTCAATCGCCATGTCTACTTTTTCGTAGTCTTCTGCCGTTAAATTGCTTCCTGAATACGGAAATCTACCAAAGGCCACAAGCTCTCTAACCTTAAGCTTCATGGTGATATTGTTTTGTTGGGTTAAAATCGCAAGTTTCTTTGCAAGCTCTTTGCTTTTCCATTTTGTAAGTTCGGTTTCGTCAAGCTTAACCTCGCCGCTGTCCTGAGCTATCAGTCTTGTAATGATGTTAAGCACGGTTGATTTACCAGCACCATTAGGCCCTATAAGTGAAATAACCTTACCACGAGGAAGTTTAAAGCTAACCTCTTTTACAACTTGTTTTTCGCCGTAATATTTATTTATAGATTTAATTTTCATCTCTTATACTCCTTTGTTTTTAAGAACTAGGAACAAGAAATATGCTCCGCCAAATAGATTGATAAAAACGGAAATCTGTGTTCCAAATCCAAAAACATGCTCTATTAAGGTCTGCCCACCAAGAAGCACGGCAACACCCATAAGTGCTGAACCTATCATTAAATAGCTGTGCTTGTAGGTTTTAAAAAGCTCTCTTGATAGATTTGCTATTATCAGTCCTAAGAAGGAAATCGGACCGACTAAAGCAGTTGCTATTGTGATAAAAAACGTAACTCCTATCAAAAGGCGTCTAACTGTTTTATCGTAGTCAACTCCTAGATTAACCGCCTGATTTTTGCCTAGCGTAATAACGTCTAAAAGCTTAATGTCTCTCCAAAATACAACCACAGTCACCGCCATAAATCCAAGAGCTATAAAGATAAGCTCTGCATTAACGTGGTCAAATCCCGCAACAAGCTCTGTTAGAAGTTTGTCGTACTCATTCGGGTCCATTGTTCTTGTCATCGTGTTTGAAATACTGGTAAAAAATGTCGCAAGTACGGTACCTGCAAGCAAAACATAAAGAATATTGTACTTAGTTTTTTTGAACAAAGCTCCGTAAATGATAGTGCCTAAAAGTCCCATGAGTGCAATATCAACAATAAATGATACATATTTATTAGAGGCTAAAATATTGCTTGAGCCAAGAACAAAAACGATTGCTGTATGTATTAGTATATAAAGTGAGTTCATTCCAAGAAGACAAGGAGTGACTATCCTATTTCTAATAATTGACTGAAAAACTATACTCGCAGTTCCTATGCAAAATGCCGCTATTATCATGGTGATTAGTTTTGGCGTTCTGATATGCATTGCATAACCAAAAAACTTCATATCGACAAAGATGAATTGATAAACAAGCCCGAATATAACGCAAATAATGGCGAGACCAATTAATTTTTGAACTATGGTGAAAGGTTTTCTCTTGCTTTTAGCCTTAATTTTAGCATTTGTAGATTTATTTATTACAGTAGCTGATTTATCCACGGCAAGTTGCCTCCTCTTTTTTTATCTTTGGTTTGCCTGAACTTAGGCGTTTAAAGAGAAGAATAATGAAAATTACACTTCCGATAATTCCTGAGATAAGTTCGATAGGCATTTCATAAGGCTGGATTACCACTCTTCCTATGATGTCACATAAAAGGACAAAAAATGCACCAAATACTCCAACATCTAAGATACTGCCTCTAATTTTATCGCCTCTGAACATCGCTACTATATTAGGAACTATAAGACCGATATAAGAAATTGTACCGACAGTAACGACAACACTTGCAGTAATTACCGCCGCAATCGAAAGCCCGCCGAACATGATTAACTTGTAATTTACGCCAAGGTTTGTCGAGAAATTCTCGCCCATACCCACAATATTAAAGTGATTAGCATAGATAAATGCTACAATCACAAGAGGAATTATTAAAAATACGATTTCGTATCTTCCTGCAAGAATCAAAGAAAAGTCTCCGACAAGCATATTTGAAAGAACCTGTGTTAAGTCATTTTCATAGGCAAGATAACTTACCACTCCGCCGATAACACTATTGAACATTATACCTATAAGTGGAACCATAATTACATCTTTAAACTTAATTTTTTGAATAAACCAGACAAAAACCCATGTTCCAAGTATTGCAAATACAAATGAAAACACTGTTCTTACCGTAAGATTTCCAGACGGAAAAAACAACATTGCCACTAAAATTCCAAGCTGTGATGAAGAAATTGTAGCACCTGTAGTAGGTGAGACAAATTTATTCATGCAAAGATTTTGCATGATAAGACCCGCTATACTCATCCCGATTCCCGTGCATAGTATTGCAAGAAGTCTTGGCAATCTCGCATTTAAGAGAACTGTTAGCTGTAAAAAATCACCTTCCATTATACCACTTAGTGAAACATCATAAGCGCCAATAAAAATTGATGCCACAGAAAGTATTAAGGTTAAAAGAATCATTATTATCGTAATACCGTATTTTTTCATACAAAGTCCTCTCACAAAAACCGTTAGTTTGTTTTAACTTATTTAGATTAGCATATTCTAACTAACTAGTCAAGAAATAAATCCGATATATGTACAAGTTAGTTAAATTCAACTAATAAATATTTTTTTATTCAAAATAATTGCTATAATTTGCTAAAATATGTTTTTTACTTTACCGTTAAATAAACTATTTTTACACAAAAAAACTCATATCGAGCTTATACTCCCGATATGAGTTTTTTAGTAATTATTTTCAATTTATAGTGTCAACCTGTTTATTTGTTTTTGCTATTTAGAATTTTAACTCTTCTCATTAACACCACAACCGCCGCAAGTGATAAAGTCATCACGCCAACAATCAAAATAGGATTTGAATAGTCACCTGTTTGTGGGCCACTTGGTGCAGTAGTCGGTGTCGGTGTTGCAGTTGGTGCACCCTCTGGAACACTTACCACTGTACTTCCTACTGGCACTGTTGGTGCACCGTTTAGAGTTATCACTAGGTCGTAATTGCCTGCTGGAAGAGTTTTCAAGAACTCTTTGTACAGTGTAACGACTATGCTTCCTCTTTCTGCCTTACCTATAACAGTACTGCTGCCTTGTGGGTAGCCCATTAATTCGTATGTGTCGTTATCAATCTTTTTGAGTGTAAGCTCTACACCGTTAAAGTAAATTTTTGCTAATTCGTCAAAGTTTCCGTCGAACGATGCCACATAATCTACAATTTCATCAAAGCTTAACGCCTTGACTGAATCGACCGTGAGTTTGTAGCTTGCGGTAGCCATGTCGTAGGTCAAATCCTTTGTCGCAGTCGCTATAATATTTGTCGTACCCGCAGAAACTACCATGACTTCGCCTGTTTTAGGGTCAACTTTTGCCACGTCTTCGTTGGTGCTTGTGTATGTGACTTCGGTTTTAACGCCTGTTAGTGTATTTGTGAATTTGCCCTCGTTTGCTACCTTTTTAACTTCGCTTTGAGAGAAGCTTAAAGTTTGAGGGAGCAGTGCAGTTTTTGTCCACTGAGCGTAGAAAGTGGTGTCTTTTGTAAGCTTTGTAGCCGTGGTGATTTCTGTACCGCCTGTCATTTCTGTGAACCAACCCTCAAAAGTATAGCCCGACATCATAGGATTTTGGCTAGGCATTACCACTGTGTCGTCCACTTTTGCATAAATTTTTATATCTGTAGTGCTTCCGCTTATATTACCGCCGTTTAGGTTAAAGGTAGCTGTGAATAAATCTTTGTAAATGCCTGTTACCATTACGTCTTCGCTTGGCATTGTAAAGCTGTTATTTGTAACCGTTACAGTATTTGGTGTAACCGACCAGCTAGAAAAAACTTTGCCCTCTACTGTATTTGGAGTAAGATTTACAGTGTTTCCTACAAAGGCTATGCCCTTATAATTGCTTACGCTTCCATCTGTAACTGTTACGACATATGCTTCTTTTAAGCTAGGATATGAAGTAGTGGTTTCTTGTAGCCAGAAATAAAGTCCGCTTATTGTACCTCTATTCTCGATAACCCAGTCGTTTAATAAGTTTGTGAAATCTTGCGACTGCATTTCTATAGTAGTTTTCGCTGTGGCTTCGCCGTCGCCTCTGTCTAGGCCTATGCCGTCTATGCCATCGTTAATTCCACTTATTTCCTTTAAGAAATATGTGCTTTGCACTGTGCCATAACTATTACACCCTACAACACCGCCGACCGTATCCTCTCCGCTGACATCGCCTGTATTATAGCTGTTTTGCACTGTGCCATAACTATTATACCCTACAACACCGCCGACATGACCGTTTCCGCTGACACCGCCTGTATTATAGCTATTCTGCACTAGGGTGCCGGCGATATTAAATCCTACAACACCGCCGACATAGTCTGTTCCGCTGACATCGCCTGTATTATAGCAGTTCTGCACTGTGTCACGATTATTTCCTGCAACACCGCCGACATGCCCAATTCCGCTGACATCGCCTGTATTATAGCTGTTTTGCACTGTGCCATCATTGCCACCTACAACACCGCCGACACTGTCCTCTCCGCTGACATCGCCTGTATTATAGCTGTTCTGCACTGTGTCACGATTATTTCCTGCAACACCGCCGACATGCCCAATTCCG
>CAYJFP010000001.1:190109-196592 GCA_964369415.1 uncultured Eubacteriales bacterium
GTTCTGCACTGTGTCACGATTATTTCCTGCAACACCGCCGACATGCCCAATTCCGCTGACATCGCCTGTATTATAGCTGTTTTGCACTGTGCCATCATTGCCACCTACAACACCGCCGACCGTATCCTCTCCGCTGACATCGCCTGTATTATAGCTGTTTTGCACTGTGCCATCATTATTGCCACCTACAACACCGCCAACAGCAACGACTCCGCTGACATTACCTGTATTATAGCTGTCTTGCACTGTGCCATCATTGTCGCCTACGACACCGCCGACATACCATACTCCTGTTATGTGCGACTGTACCACGCCGACATTTTTTATCACACTAGTGTTTTTTGTGCGTCCAAATAAACCTTTAAAATGCTCTGCGCTGTTTATGTATACATTGCTTACTTCGTGGTTTTGTCCGTCAAATATGCCCGCAAATTTTCTGTCTATTATAGTGCCTGCTACTAAATCATCTTCAAAATAACCGATAGCCGGCCAGCTGTTTGCTTCATTTACGTTTACGAGCTTGCCTGTAACAGGGTCTACTGCTCCGTTGTAGTTTGTTACGCCCGCATCCATTAGGTTGATGTTATCGGTTAATTTCACGGTTTTGCCCGCAAAATCGTCCGCACCACTGTTTACTTGTTCGGCAAGCCACGCAAGACCTTTTGCCGTGTGGATTTCTACATCGCCGTTACTGTCTATGGTGTAGTCGTGCGTATTTGGGTCACTGCCCTGTACTGCACTATTTGCTACGCTTTCCCAAGTGACAAGTAGTTCGCCAAACACTGGGTAGTCATTTTCTTTTGTTTCCCACAATTTAAGGTTAGCGTTTTTATTATTGATAACCCAGTCGTTAAGCTGTTGTGTAAATTCAGGTGCTTGCATTTGAGCAGTAGTTTTCGCTGTGGCTTCACCGCCGCCTTCGCCTATGCCACTTGAGGCACTACCTTCTTTGAAATATGTGCTTTGCACTCCGCTGCCATCGTTCCTCCCTACAACACCGCCGACATAGTCTGTTCCGCTAACATCTCCTGTGTTATAGCTGTTTTGTACACTGCTGCCATCTCCTACAACACCGCCGACATAGTCTGTTCCACTAATCACACCTGTGTTATAACAGTTTTCTAATGTTACATAGCTACGTCCCGAAATTCCACCGACATTGCTATTTCCGCTTACATCTCCTGTGTTATAACAGTTTTTCACTGCCTCATCAGCAGATTCGGAAGTTCCAATAACTCCGCCAACCATTCTATTTTTTGCGCTGACCGTGCCTGTATTATAGCAGTCTTGTACCGTGCCACCGTTAGCTCCCACAACACCGCCAACATAATCCCCTGCTCTTACAATGCCTGTATTATAGCAGTTTTGTACTGTACCACTGATCGCCCCTGCGACACCGCCGACAGTATCATTTCCTGTGATATGTGAATTCACCACGCCGACATCTTTTATCACACTGCTGCCTTTTGTACTTCCAAAAAAACCTTTGTAACCATTCTCACTTTTTATGTATACATTGCTTACTTCGTAGTTTTGTCCGTCAAATATGCCCGCAAATTTTCTGTCTATTATAGTGCCTGCTACTAAATCATCTTCAAAATAACCGATAGCCGGCCAGCTGTTTGCTTCATTTACGTTTACGAGCTTGCCTGTAACAGGGTCTACTGCTCCGTTGTAGTTTGTTACGCCCGCATCCATTAGGTTGATGTTATCGGTTAATTTCACGGTTTTGCCCGCAAAATCGTCCGCACCACTGTTTACTTGTTCGGCAAGCCACGCAAGACCTTTTGCCGTGTGGATTTCTACATCGCCGTTACTGTCTATGGTGTAGTCGTGCGTATTTGGGTCACTGCCCTCTACCGCGCTACTTGCTACGCTGTTCCAAGTGACATGTAGTTCGCCAAACACTGGGTAGTCGCTTGCCTGTGATACCCACAATTTAAGGTTAGATATTTTACTATTTATAACCCAGTCGTTAAGCTGTTGTGTAAATTCAGGTGACTGCATGTCGTCAGTAGTTTTCGCCATGGCTTCGCCGCCGCCTTCGCCTATGCCACTTGAGGCACTACCTCTTTTGAAATATGTGCTTTGCACGGTGCCAACGCTATTATCTCCTACAACACCGCCGACATATCTGTTTCCGCTGACATCGCCTGTATTATAGCTGTTTTGCACTGTGCTATAATTTCTTCCTACAGCACCGCCAACATGATCATTTCCGCTGACATCGCCTGTATTATAGCTGTTCTGTACTGTGGCGTCCTCGTTATTATATCCTACAACACCGCCAACATGCTCATTTCCGCTGACATCGCCTGTATTATAGCTGTTCTGTACTGTGGCGTCCTTGTTATTATGTCCTACAACACCGCCAACACTGTCATTTCCGCTGACAGCACCTGTATTGTAGCAGTTTTGTACTGTGTTATAGCTTTCTCCAGCGACACCGCCGACACCACTACTTCCGCTGACTATACCTGTGTTATAGCTATTTTGCACTGTGCCTGTGCTTGCACTACCTCCAATAACACCGCCGACATAGCCGTTTCCGCTGACTGCACCTGTATTATAGCTGTCTTGCACTGTGGTACGATTAAATCCTACGACACCGCCGACAAAATTAGCTCCTGTGATGTGCGAACTCACCACACCAACATTTTTTATCACACTGCCGCCTTTTGTACGTCCAAATAAACCTTTGTGATTATTTGCGCTGTTTATGTACACATTGCTTACTACATAGTTCTGTCCGTCAAATGTACCTGCAAAACCTCTGTCTATGCTAATGCCTGTGGCTGAATCTGAAGGAAATATAAAATATCCAATCGCCGGCCAGCTGTTTGTTTCGTTTACGTTTACGAGCTCGCCTGTGTCGGCGTCTACATCGCCGTTGTATCCTGTCACGCCCGCATCCATTAGGTTGATGTTAGTGGTTAATTTCACGGTTTTGCCCGCAAAATCGTTCGCACCGCTGTTTACCTGTTCGGCAAGCCACGCAAGACCTTTTGCCGTGTTTATTTCGACAACTGTGGTGTCCGCACTTACGGTGTAGTCCACCGAGTGCTTTGCCGCTGCCGCTACCTCATCCCAAGTGCTGTAACTTTCAGATGCCGAACCTGCGCTTACCGAAAGTGAGACCGGTACTAGCCCTATAATAAGCACAAGACTTAAGACTAGCGAGAGTAATTTTTTTCCTTGTTTTTTCATGAATTTTCCCTCCATCAAACTATTTATTATCAAATAATTTTAAAACATTCTAATTAGATTTATTCTATCTTATTTTATGGTAATAGTCAACTAATTTATTGTATAAATCCGAATAAAAACTATTACTACATAACTTCTTTTACTAAAGCGTGAGTATTTTTATAATAACGATTATTTTTATTATTTATTTGTACAATTCACTTATTATTAACAGATAATATTTAAAATATATGTATATTTATTGTATTAAAAATTGTATATTAAGCTTACAGGTAGTAAAACCAGTTTAGTAATGTGGAAAATATTTCTCTTAATTACCCGAAATTAATTAACAGAAACATAGGCAAGCCAATACCGTATGACGGTGGAATGGAGGAATACTATGAGAAAGAAAACAGTAGTAATTTTATCAATGATAGCACTTGTATCTATAAGTGCTATATTACTGGGAATCAATTCAAATAAATCGCAGGAGGTAAAGATGATGCCAGAAAACAACACAGTAAACGCCGATGAAGTAGACATCGACACCTTAATAGAAGAGAAGAACCTAAAAACAATCTATCTAGCCGGAGGATGTTTTTGGGGTGTTGAAGAGTACATGACTAGAATTAAGGGCGTTTACGACGCCGTTTCAGGTTATGCAAACGGAAACACCGAAAACCCAAGCTACGAAGATGTTATCTACAATAACACGGGTCATGCCGAAACCGTTAAAGTGGCGTATAACCCCGATGAAGTAACTCTAAATGAGCTTTTGGAAAAATTTTTCAAGGTGGTAGATCCGACCAGTCTAAACAAACAAGGAAACGACAGGGGCACACAGTATCGTTCGGGCGTATATTATGTGGATGAAAACGACAAAGAAATAATCGACGAGCACATTAAAGCTTTAGCTGAGAATTACTCAAAAGATATAGTAGTAGAGGTTTTACCGCTTGATAATTTCTACGAAGCAGAAGAATACCACCAAGACTACCTACAAAAAAATGTCGGCGGTTACTGCCACATTGACCTAAGTCTTGCGACCGAGGACGAATTGATAGACGAGAGCGACTATAATCTAGTATCATTTGAAGATTTAAAGGACGAACTTTCGCCAATAGAAATTAATGTGACTCAAGCTTGTGGCACCGAGACCCCGTTTTCAAGCGAGCTTAACTCAAATTATGATTTGGGAATTTATGTGGATATCATAACAGGCGAGCCGCTATTTTTATCAACCGATAAGTACGATTCTGGAACAGGCTGGCCAAGTTTTACTAAGCCCATTTCACCCGAGGTGATAATTCAAGCCGAAACTGGATTTGGCACTTACTACGGAGCAGAGGTAAAAAGCCGTGCCGGCTCTAGCCACTTAGGGCATGTCTTTACCGATGGACCAGAGGAAGACGGCGGGCTTAGATACTGTATCAACGGCGCCTCGCTAAGATTTGTACCTTTTGAATCCATGACGGATGAGGGTTATGGATATCTAAAGCATCTTTTAAACGAGGAATAATTAGCTGAAAGTTCTTAACAGGAATAACACCCCTAAAAAGAAAGAAGAGATGTAAAAATTACATCTCTTCTTTCTTTTATAAATTAGTCTATAATGAATTTTTGAAGTTTAGCTTCGGTTTCTTCGGTGCAGGCACTTATCCTAAGCTCAAGTGGCTGACTAAAATCAAGACTTAATATTCCCATAATAGACTTTGCATCTACCATATATCTTCCAGAAACTATGTCGAAATCACCATCAAGAAGCGTTACTGCAGATACAAAATTCCGAACATCATCAACGCTATCAAGTTTTATTTTAAATATCTTCATACTCACACCGCCTTTAGTTTGATAAATATAATACAAATGTATGATTTTTTTATCAAAAAGATACCGATGTATTAAAGTTCCAATTTATAAATTTTCTTCAAAAAATTTATAAATTTCCTTTTCAACAAATTCTTCATCTACCCCTTCAATACAAACTCTTATGCTCTCGCCACACTTAATACCCAGTGTCATTACAGACATCAGCCTTGTAACATCAGTCTTTTTCCCGTTTTTTTCAATACAGACTAAACTTTCATAATTTTTCACTTGCTTTGCAAGTAAACCTGCAGGTCTAATATGCATTCCTTGTTCATGTTTAATTACAAAATCAAAACTTTTCATAAAGCATTCTCCTTAAAACACCTAAAACAAAAAGCCAAAACCATACTAAAAAACGTATTTTTTCTTTTTATATATTATATCACAAAAAAGCATCAAATGTAAATATTTAATTCTTTATAAAAATAACATTGACATAAATAATGAAAGAGTATATAATCAAATTCGATATTCATTCGCAAATTCATTTCACTAATTTATTAAAGGAGAAATATATATGGCACAGTATTCTACTGATCAAAGAAAAACTCTTAGAATGTTTTTTATGGAAAATAACCACGAAACCTTCTCGGCAAAACAAATCGAAGAAAAACTTAAAAACAGTAATATCAGTATAAGTGCAATTTATAGAAATCTGGCTTTAATGGAAAAAGACGGCGAATTATGCCGTATTGCAGGTCAAAATAGCCGAGAAACTTTATATCAATTCAATCATACAGAGAGCTGTTCAGGTGCTCTTCATTTAGTGTGTGATAAATGCA
The DNA here is from genome assembly GCA_964369415.1 of uncultured Eubacteriales bacterium. Taxonomy (GTDB): domain Bacteria; phylum Bacillota; class Clostridia; order Oscillospirales; family Acutalibacteraceae; genus SIG603. Next base: position 195,950 of record CAYJFP010000001.1, read on the forward strand.
GTATTACTAAGCACTTAAATAAATATGTTTCAGAACTGATAAGTAATATGGCTCTTGACAATTTCGGATTTAAAGTGAATAATCAGAAGACCATTATTTACGGTCTATGTGAAAATTGTTCGCAAATTCAAAACAAATAAATAAATTCACAGGAGAAAAACATGAAAAAACATTTTAAAGTTAAAATTTTGGCGGCATTGTCCTTATCTGCATCTATAATGCTAAGCGCGTGCACTTCACAGCCTTCGAGCTCGTCCAGTCAAGCTGTTTCATCTGAGGAAATCTCAAACAGTCAATCTAGTGAGAGTGATTCATCAAATGGTGAAAAACTTCAAATAGTTGTCAGCACTTTTCCTATCTACGACTGGATGAGTAATATTATCGGAGATAATTCCAATATAGAACTTTCATTTATCACTAATGATGGTGTGGATTTGCACAGCTTTCAGCCAACAACCGAAGATATCGCAAATATTATGAACGCCGACATGTTTGTTCATATCGGAGGCGAGTCTGATGCATGGGTAGAGGAAGTTGTTTCGCAGTCTCAAAACAGCGATATGCAAGTGGTAAACCTCATGGAGGAAATTCCAGATAGACTAAAAGAGGAAGAAGTCGTATCAGGCATGCAGGAGCACGACCA
>CAYJFP010000001.1:196692-199799 GCA_964369415.1 uncultured Eubacteriales bacterium
GAAACCCATGACGATGGCGGCCACACACACGAGGGTGTTTATGACGAGCACATCTGGCTCTCTCTTTCAAACGCTATCGAATTAGTGGATATTCTTGACGGATATTTATCCGAGTTAGATCCAGAAAACGAAGCTAAGTATGAAGAAAATTCAGAAAACTATATTGCTAAGTTAGATGCTTTGGATGACAGATACGAAAACGAGCTTAGCGGAGTTTCAAAAGATACAATTCTAGTTGCCGACAGATTTCCGTTTAGATATTTAGTCGATGATTATGACATTAACTATTATGCAGCTTTTCCAGGTTGTTCCGCCGAGACTGAGGCTAGTTTTGAGACAGTGGCTTTTCTCTCAGAAAAAGTTGACGAGCTTGACTTTAGTAGCATAATTATTATAGACGATGCCAGCGAAGACTTGGCAAGAACCATCATAGACAACAGCCAAAAGAAAGCGTCTGATATTTTAGTTTTAGATTCGATGCAAACCGTCACCGGCGATGAATCCGAGGGTGGCACGACTTATTTAAGCATTATGGAAAATAACCTTTCAGTGCTTGTGACAGCACTGAGCTGATTGGAGATTAAATGAAACAACTTATCTGTAGCGATTTAGCGATAGGCTATGAAGGCAACATAGTTCAAGATAAAATAAATTTTTCTGTAAATAAGGGCGATTACATTTGTGTTGTCGGCAAAAACGGAGCAGGTAAAAGCACTTTAATGAAGACAGTACTGGGCCTTTTGCCGACTATTTCAGGAAAAACCGAGATGTCAAAAGAACTTATAGAAGGCGGAATCGGGTATTTGCCACAACAGACGCAGATTCAAAAGGATTTTCCGGCTTCCGTGTGGGAAGTAGTACTTTCCGGCGCTGTAAAAAAGCAAGGACTACGCTTGTTTTATAGCAGAGAACAAAAAGAAACGGCGCTTAACATCCTTGAAAAAATCGGCATATCTGATTTAAAGAAGAAAAGCTACAGTAAACTTTCGGGTGGTCAACAGCAGAAAACACTTTTGGCAAGGGCACTTTGTGCTACTGGAGAAATATTGCTATTAGACGAGCCTGTTTCGGGACTTGACCCTAAGTCGACCGAGGAGATGTACGAGCTTATAAAAAAGCTAAATAAAGAGGGCACGACTGTCATAATGATAACTCACGATGTTGAAAATTCGGTTAATTATGCGGACTACGTTTTGTCTATCGACGAGACGGTAAAATACATGGAAAAGGACGAGTTTGTTAAAACTTTAGCAGGTGATAAGAGTGAATGAAATCATTGAACAGCTGACATTATATTTTTCTTTTCCATTCGTTCAGTATGCATTTATTGTAGGAATATTAATTGCACTTTGCTCATCTCTTTTAGGGGCGACACTTGTATTAAAACGTCTTTCGTATATTGGTGATGGACTTTCACACATTGCCTTTGGCGCCATTGCCATAGCCTCGGTGCTAAAACTTACAAATCAAAGCATTTTGGTTTTTCCAGTCACCGCACTTTGTGCAATTATTCTTCTTAGAATCGGGCAAAACACAAAGATAAATGGAGATGCCGCCATAGCGGTTATGTCGGTCGGATCACTTGCCGTAGGTTATCTTCTTATGAATATTTTTCCGACTTCGGGAAATTTGGCGGGCGATGTTTGCACAACGCTTTTTGGCTCTACCTCGATACTCACCTTAACGGTTACCGACGTGGTTATTTGCGCCATACTAGCAGCCTTGGTTATAATACTTTTTCTTCTATTTTACAACAAAATTTTCGCCATCACCTTTGATGAAACCTTTGCAAAGGCGGCGGGAATTAAAACTGGAAGATATAATCTTTTAATCGCCATTATCATAGCCGCCGTAATCGTTACTGCGATGAATTTAGTCGGCTCACTTCTAATATCGGCACTTGTTGTATTTCCAGCACTTTCATCAATGCGAATATTTGGAAATTTTAAATCGGTGATATTTTGTTCGGCAGTGATTTCTGTATTTTGCGCAGCTGTCGGAATCTTAGTCTCTATAATTTTTAGCACGCCAGTAGGCTCAACAATAGTAGTTGCAAATATTATCATTTTTCTTAGTTCATTTGGTGTTTCAAAACTTAGGAGGGCATAAAAATGCTTAAAAAAATATTAGTTATATCCCTTGCGATTATCAGCATGATAAGTGCTGTCGCATGTTCTTCGGGCGAGAATTCTTCCTCGGCTTTAGATACCGAATCATCACTTAAAGAAGTGGCAGAAACCGAGGAAAGTACCAATGGAATTGACTTTGATTTCACCGAGATGAGTCCGATAGTTGTCTATGCGCAGGTTTCGGACATGATGGTAAATCCCGCTGATTATGTGGGAAAAACCATTAAGCTCGAGGGCGAATTTTACTCAACTTACTATGATGTGACTGATTCTGTATTTAGCTTTATAATTATTTCAGACGCAACAGGATGTTGCCCTCAGGGAATAGAGTTTAGGTGCACTTCAGATGTTGTCTATCCTGAACAGTACTCTACAGTCGGACTAACCGGCGTGTTTGAATCTTATGAACTTGACGGTTTTACCTACTATAGGATTGTTACTGACGACATAAGTTACTAAAGAAAAAAATCCGAGTTTTTACACTCGGATTTTTTATTATTTCACCACATCTAAAAGATTTTTTTCACCATTTTGATGTGTATCAAGCACCTCTTTCAGCATGCTTTTATAAAAGTTTTTAGCTGCCTTTTTTCTTTCCTTAGCTATCTCTCTACCTCTTTTAGTAAATAGTTTTTCATCAAGTTTTTCAAGTTTGAACTTATACTCTTTAAAAAACGAAGCCTTTTCATCCTTGCTACCATCTAAGACCTCACCTTTTTTGCTTAAAGAGTAAATTGGCTCGCCTATTTCGCCTTGATAAAGCAGTGTCCTTGCCACTCCTATCGCACCTGATACATCTACTTTGTCAGAGTCAAACAAAATCTTAGATTCAAGGCTTTTGGGCGGACTGCCTTTTCTAAATCTATGTGTGCTTATGGCACTTGCCACTTTTCTGGAAAACTTTTTTGAAAAACCTTTCTTGGTAAGGAACTTATACGCTTTTTCGGCGCCAATTTTCGCATGGCATAATGAAGGATT
>CAYJFP010000002.1:0-27093 GCA_964369415.1 uncultured Eubacteriales bacterium
TTAACTGTTAAAGAAGTAATATTATAGAATTTATGTCAGTTTGTTTTTTATCTTTACAGATTTTAAACAAACTGTTTGTTTAAATATAATAATGAAAGTGCGGTAAATAGGATGTTAAAAAGTTTGACTAGGGGTAATAGCAAATCTCAGAAAAAATCTTTTGAAATTGACATGTGTTCGGGTCCAATTTTCAGTAAAATAATTAAGTTTTCGGTTCCATTAATTTTATCTAGCATTTTGCAATTATTATTTCACGCAGCAGATGTTATTGTAGTTGGAAACTTTTCGGGACACACGGCTCTTGCGGCAGTAGGGGCGACTGGTGCGGTGACGAACTTAATCATTAATGTATTCATGGGACTTTCGGTCGGTGTTAACGTTTTATGTGCAAGATATTTTGGGGCAGGAGACAAGAAAAATTTATCAGAAACTGTACATACGACTGTAGCTATAAGCGTATTATTTGGAATAATTCTGACATTTGTAGGCTTTTTTCTGTCAGAGCATTTGCTTCTGTTAATGGGAACTCCAGCAGATGTCATAGAGCAAGCCACCTTATATATTAGAATAATATTTTTAGGAATGCCAGCGATTTTATTTTATAATTTTGGCTCGGCGATTTTAAGAGCGGTGGGTGATACAAAGAGACCACTTTATTTTTTAACCATTGCTGGAATTTTAAATGTGCTTGTAAATTTACTTCTTGTAATAGTTTTTGACATGGGTGTAGCCGGTGTTGCTATTGCTACCATTATTTCTCAGCTTGTATCGGCAATTTTAGTTTTGCTTTGTTTAGTTAAATCTGAGTCGATTTATGCTGTAAAATTGAAACAAATAAAAATTTATAAAAAGAAGTTTATAGAAATAGTAAAAATAGGATTGCCCGCTGGACTTCAGGGTGCAGTTTTTGCTCTTTCTCACACTGTTATACAGTCGACAGTTAACTCTTTCGGTTCAAATGCGATAGCTGGAAATACTGCGGCTTCAAGTTTAGAGAATTTCATTTATGTTTCACTAAATGCCTTCCATCAAGCTGGTATTACCTTTATTAGCCAAAACATTGGAGCAGGTAAATATAGTAGAATAAATAAAATTGCTTCACAATGTATTTTAAGTGCTGCTGTGCTCGGTTTTACTATGGGTGTTTTGATGTTGACTTTTGGCGAATCACTTATAGGCATTTATAATAGCGACCCAAATGTAATAGTATTTTCCATGGAGCGTTTAAAGTTTTTGCCTTTCTACTTCCTTTGCGGAGTTATGGATGTCTTAATAGGATTACTACGAGGAATGAGATACTCTGTCTTACCTATGGTTATATCTTTAGTAGGAGCGTGTGGTTTAAGAATTCTTTGGATATACACTTTGTTTCCCGTTTTCGGTCAGTTTGATTCGATATTTGTAATTTTTCCGATTTCATGGGGAATCACTGCACTTGCAAGCGGAATTCTTTACATATACGCAAGGCGAAAATTGCCGAAAATTGACCAGCCAGTTTTAAATTAGGAGGTTTTATGGAGAATAAAAATATTTTAGGAAAATACAGGCACTTTAAAGGAAATGAATATGAACTACTATATATATCAAAACACTCTGAAACCTTAGAAGAAATGGCAGTGTATAGGGCGCTTTATGGAGAGCATGGTATATGGGTTAGACCTTTAAAAATGTGGGATGAAGAAGTGGAATTAAATGGTATAAAAGTAAAAAGATTTACTAAAATATAAATTTATCCATCTAATGTTTAATGAATTTTTATTAAATTACTTTTAAAATATACATTTTTGTGGTATAATCTTTTGTATAAATATTAATTATTTGTGTAATTTTAAATATAAGATGAGAGGCAGGTGTACTTCCAACTTTATATATTGGGAGGAAAATATGGAAATAATAAACAATGCTGTGACAGTTAGAGATTTAACAGATGACAAATTTAAAACTATGAGGGTGTCTATAAGTTTTGTACTACCACTTGACAAGGAGTTGTCGTCTGCATATGCACTGATTCCGTCACTAATAACACGTGCGACAATAGAACATCCGACGATAAGTCTTCTATCTAAACATTTAGCAGAGCTATATGGTGCTTCACTTAACAGCTCGGTTTCTAAGATTGGTGACAACCAAATACTGAATATTTATGTATCAGGAATAGCGGATAAATATGCATTAGAAAACGAAGATTTAAGTGGAATTTTGACTGATTTACTTTGTAAATGTGTTTTCTCGCCTCTTGTTGACGATGATGGCTATTTTGAAGAAGAAGCATTTAATCAAGAGAAGAGACAATTAATTGAGGCTATGGATTCTGATTTTAACGAAAAGAGAATTTATGCAAAAATTAAATGCAAAGAAATTATGTTTGAAAATGAAGCCGCTGGAATTAGAAGATACGGTAGCCGAGAAAATCTAGTAAATCAAGATAGACTTATGCTAAAAGATTTGCTTGAAAACTTAATCAATACTGCAAGAATTGAAATTTTTGTCCTAGGAAGTTGTGATTTTGACAAAATTTTGCTTAGTGTAAAAAAATATTTTTCTTTTGAAAGAAGTTCTACCGAAGCTACAAATGAAATTAAACTTGATGTAAAAGCATTAAAAGAAAAGACTGAAACTATGAAGCTTTCTCAGTCTAAAATTGTTATGGGGTTTAGGACTGGTACACTAGTGAATGATTCTTTTGCAACAAGAGTGATGTGTACATTACTTGGTGGGTCTGTCAGCTCAAAACTTTTCTTGAATGTTAGGGAAAAAATGAGTTTGTGCTATTATTGTTCTTCAACTATGGATGTGCAAAAGGGTGCATTATTTATTGATAGTGGTGTTGAAACAGACAAAATAGAGACTGCAAAAGAAGCTATTTTAAAAGAAGTTGAAGATATTAGAAATGGGATTTTTTCTGATAAAGATGTTGAATATGCAAAACTTGCTATGCTTAATTCTTATAAGTCTGTAGAAGACTCTCTTAACTACACAGAAGTCTTCTATTTAAATCAAATATTCAACGAAAAACTGTTAACTCCTAAACAAATGGAAGATCTTGTTATGGCTGTTAGTTTTGATGACATTGTTAAGGCTGCTAAAAAACTTAAACTTGATACAATATATGTTTTGAAAGGAGAGCAAACAAATGACTAAAGAAATAATTAAAGATAAAATAGTGGGAGAGAGCTATGAAAAAATAATGCATCCCACAGGACTTACAATATATCTTTATCAAAAAAATTCCTTTCACAGCACTTATGCAACATTTAGCACTAAATACGGATCTATTGATACTAGATTTAAACTCAGCTCTGATGACAAAATTCACGAAGTCCCAGCTGGAATAGCGCACTTCTTAGAGCATAAGCTGTTTGAGAGTGAAGATGGAGATGCATTTATGCGATACGCAGAGACCGGAGCTAGTGCAAATGCCTTTACTTCTTTTGAAAATACTTCATATTTATTTTCTACTACTCAGAATTTTTATGAATCGCTTGAAATTTTGCTTGATTTTGTGCAATCACCGTATTTTACAGAAGAAACAGTAAAAAAAGAGCAAGGTATAATTGCGCAAGAGATTAAAATGTACGATGACGACCCAAACTGGCGTGTCATGTTCAATCTTTTAAGGGGAATGTATAAAAATCATACAATTAAAGAGGACATAGCTGGAACTGTCGAAAGCATTTCAGAAATAACACCTGAATATCTTTATGACTGCTATAAAACATTTTACAATTTGAATAATATGTCTTTAGTTGTCGTCGGTAACTTTGATACTGACAAAGTGCTTAATATGTGCGATAAAATGCTTAAGCCTTCTCCAGACGTTACAATTAACAGGTATTTTGAAGATGAACCAGACGATGTGTGTACACATTATGTAGAAGAAAAACTTTCAGTAGCTTCAAAGCTTTTCCAAATTGGCTTTAAAGAAAATATTAAAGGGCTAAAAACTGAAAAAGAAGTAGCGCTAACTGAAATTTTATTAGATGTAATCGCTTCTGGCTCTTCTAAACTTTATGAAAAACTCTATGATTTACAGCTTATAAATGAATCTTCTTTTAGCTATGAATACTTTGAGGGTGAAAGTTTTTCTTCTGTTCTTTTTGGCGGTGAGTCAAAGGATCCTAAAAAAGTTTTAGAAGAGATAAAATCTTATGTAAATGAGTTGAAGCAAAATGGAATTGATGAAGAGGAATTTTCTAGAGCAAAAAAAGCTATATATGGCTCAAATATTGCAGGCCTAAATAGCGTTTCAACTATTGCAAATGCACTTTCATTTTTAGGGTTTAAAAACCGTGAGCTTTATAGATATATTGAGTCATTCTCTGATTTAACTGTTAGTGACGCTAACAGAAGACTTGGTGAACTATTTAAAGATGATAACGATGTGTTATCAGTAATTATTCCTGAAGAGAATTAATTGAAACTGAAAGGTTGGTGAAAGTTTGTGCTGATTATCGGTACAAACATTACATATGGAACATTTTGTTGAATTTCCCGGACTGGGACTGGAATTTACGCTAAATACTATTGCATTTGAAATTTTTGGTTTTGCAGTGTATTGGTATGGGATTATAATTGCACTAGGATTTGTTTTGGCTGTAGGTTATGGTCTTTCAAGAACAAAGTATATGAATATCAAAAAAGATGATTTATACGATATGGTTATAGCCGGAATGGTATTAGGGGTAGTGGGTGCAAGACTTTATTATGTGATTTTCTATCCTGGTGATAAATATATCAATAATCCGCTTGAAATTTTTGATATTAGAGACGGTGGACTTGGTATTTACGGTGGCATTATTGGTGGTCTTTTAGGAGCGGCTATAGTAGCGAGAATTAAAAAGCTAAGTATGTTACCTATTTTAGATATAGGTGTTTTAGGATTTTTAATTGGACAAGGTATCGGAAGATGGGCAAATTTTGTAAATCAAGAAGCCTTCGGAGATGCAACGGATTTACCGTGGGGAATGATTAGCGATGCCACAGTTTTGCCTGGCACTTCGACACCAGTGACTGTTCACCCTTGCTTTTTATACGAGTCTATATTATGTCTACTAGGCTTTGTTTTACTACATTTTTTTAATGCTAAAATGAGAAGATACGATGGACAAACTTTTTTATTATATGTGATTTGGTATGGTATCTCAAGATTCTTTATCGAAGGACTAAGAACAGATAGTCTATATGTACCTGGAATTGGAATTAAAGTTTCACAAGCTGTTGCACTCTTAAGTGTTGCTATAGCGATTGCACTTTTAGTTGTATTTAGAAACAGAACTAAACTAACAGGTGCTGGAAATGCAGATATCATGGTGTTAAATAATGTTGTTTTAGGCTCAGCAGAAGCTTCGTCTAAAAAAGAAAATAAAGAAGAGGAAGCTCCGACAGAAAGTACACTTTTTAAAGGTAAAGAATATATGTATAATCCTGCTGACGATGAGTCAGATGATGAAGAAGCAAGCGATAAAACCGAAGAACTAGGAGAGGATGAGAGTGATGAGTAATATTATTGACGGAAAATTAGTTTCAGCGCAGATTAAAGAAGAGATAAAAAAAGAAGTTGGACTTTTAAAAGAAAAGGGAATATCAACGGGGTTAGCAGTTGTCATTGTAGGAAACGATTCAGCTTCAAAAGTTTATGTAAAAAACAAAAAGTTAGCATGTGAAGCCTGCGATATAGTTTCAACTGAGTACGCACTTCCCGAAGAAACTACTCAGGAAGAACTTTTAAATCTTATAGATAAATTAAATAATGATAAAAATATTAACGGAATTTTAGTACAATTACCTCTTCCAAAAGGACTTGATGAAGAAGGAATAATTGCTACTATTGATCCTTCAAAAGATGTTGACGCTTTTCACGCTGTAAATGTTGGGAAAATTATGATAGGAAATTACGATTTTCTACCATGCACACCAGCCGGCGTTATGGAGTTAATCAAAAGTACGGGAATTGAAGTGGAATCTAAAAATTGCGTTGTAATAGGCAGAAGCAATATAGTTGGAAAGCCAATGGCAATGCTACTTCTTCATAGTAATGGAACGGTCACTGTTTGTCACAGTAAGACTAAAAATATTAAGGAAATTTGTTCTAATGCTGATATACTTGTAGCCGCTGTTGGTAGGGCTAAGTTTGTCACAAAAGACATGGTTAAAGACGGTGCAGTTGTTATAGATGTTGGAATGAACAGAGATGAAAACGGTAAACTATGTGGAGATGTAGACTATGAAAATGTCGCACCTATAGCATCCTATATCACACCTGTTCCTGGTGGAGTAGGTCCAATGACAATAGCGATGCTTATGAAAAACACATTAAATGCGGCTAAAATTCAGAATGGAATGTAAAATATGGCTTTAATACTGGAGAGAATAGGTTCTCCTTCTGATGTTAAATCTTTAAGTTCGGAAGAAAAAGATACACTATGTAGTGAACTTAGAAATGAAATAATTGAGACTGTTTCTAAAAATGGTGGACATTTAGCGTCAAATTTAGGCGTTGTAGAGCTAACAGTTGCTTTGTTTAATTCATTTGATATCGGTAATGATAAAGTTATCTTTGATGTAGGACATCAGTGCTATAGTTACAAAATGCTAACTGGTCGCTATAAAGACTTTAAGACGCTTAGAACAAAGAATGGCATTTCGGGTTTTCCGGATATTGCTGAAAGCGTTTATGATTCTTTTACTACTGGACATAGCAGTGCATCGGTAAGCTCTGCACTTGGAATTGCTTTAGCCGATAATTTAGACGGGAAAAATGCGTATACTATTGCGGTCATTGGTGACGGTTCTTTGACTGGTGGATTAGCATTTGAAGGATTAAATAATGCAAGCCGAAAAAAAAGAAATTTGATTATTGTTTTGAATGATAACAATATGTCAATTTCAAAAAATGTAGGCGCAGTTGCAAGACATCTTACATTTATAAGAGCAAGCAGAACCTATTTAAAAGTAAAATATAGAACTGAAAATATACTTGGAAAAATCCCTTTAATAGGAAGAGGTATCGCAAGAATAGTTAGAGGAATTAAAGATTTTATTAAAAGAGCCTTTTACAAATCTACAATATTTGAAGACATGGGATTTGCTTATTATGGACCTTATGATGGGCATAATATTTCACTTCTCTCAGATGTTTTTAAGACTGCAAAGACGATAAAAAAACCAGTAATAATTCATGTTAAGACTGTAAAAGGCAAAGGGTACGAGCATGCAGAGGATAATCCAAAAGATTATCATGGAGTGCCAAAATTTGACTTAAACACAGGTGATTTTCAACTAAGCCGTGACTCTTTTTCTGCAGTTTTTGGGAATACACTTACAGATATGGCACTAAAAAACAATAAAATTTGTGCTGTAACAGCTGCAATGGGGATAGGAACAGGCCTAAATGGATTTTCTGAGACACATAAAGATAGATTTTTCGATGTAGGAATTGCCGAAGCCCATGCGGTAACTTTTTCAGCAGGGCTAGCAAGAGGTGGATTTTTACCTGTTTTCGCTGTATATTCTACCTTTTTACAAAGAGCTTATGACAGCATAATGCATGACGTTGCACTACAAAATCTAAAGTTAATTTTAGCGGTAGATAGGGCTGGGTTTGTCGGTGATGATGGTAAGACACATCACGGCTTATTCGATGTGTCATTTTTAAAAACCGTTCCTAAAATTACCATATATTCACCTACTTATTTTGACGAAGTTTCAAATTCACTCTACAAAGCAGTGAATGAATGTACGAATATTGTAGCAGTTAGATATCCAAGGGGAACTGAGGGTTATAAGCCTACTAATTTTACTGTAAGTAACAAGGATTTTGATATCATTGAAGCACCTAATGCAAAAATATGTGTTGTTTGTTATGGTAGAGTTTTTCAAAATGTAGCTAAGGCGAGTGAGAAATTTACTTTGCCTATTAATATTCTTAAATTAACAAAAATTCATCCTATTCCTGATGAAGTGTTTGATTTTTCTATGAAACATAATAAAATACTCTTTATAGAAGAAGCGATTAGCGGTATTGCTTGTATTTTTTCTTTAGAACTTCTAAACAGAGGGTATAATGGGAGTGTTAAAGTTGCTGATATAAAAAATCCGTACATAGAGCATATGAGTATGGATGATCAAATGGCTTTTGTAGAGCTTGATGAAGATGGTATTTTAAAAAAATTAAACGAGTTTATTTGAAAGGATGATAATCTTGCCTTCAAAAATAAGACTAGATTTGGCACTTGTTGAAAAGTCGCTTGCTCCAAGTCGTGAAAAGGCGAAGTCTATGATAATGAGCGGCATAGTCTATGTTGATAATCAAAAATCAGATAAGGCTGGTACTAATGTAAGTCTTGACTCAAAGATTGAGGTTAGAGGAAATACATTGAAATATGTCAGTCGTGGTGGCCTAAAACTTGAAAAAGCGATGTCAGTTTTTGGTATTGATTTAAGCGGTAAGGTATGCATGGATGTCGGTGCGTCTACGGGCGGTTTTACAGATTGTATGCTACAAAATAACGCAAAAAAAGTATATAGTGTTGATGTTGGCTATGGGCAACTGGCGTGGCAATTAAGAACTGATGAGAGAGTTGTCAATTTAGAGAGAACAAACGCAAGATATTTGACCAAGGAAACTATTTTAGATGAAATAGATTTCACTTCAGTGGATGTATCCTTTATTTCACTTAAAATAATTTTACCCTCCATCTATGAATTACTAAGCGAAAACGCTGAACTTGTTTGTTTAATCAAGCCACAGTTTGAAGCTGGTAGAGAAAAAGTTGGAAAAAAAGGTGTAGTAAGAGATAAATTAGTACACATTGAAGTTTTAAATTTGCTGTGCCCTTTTTTTGTTGAAAACGGATACTCAGTGTTAAATTTGGATTTTTCACCTATAAAAGGGCCAGAGGGAAATATTGAATACATTGTTCACTTAAGAAAAGAAAATAGTCCAATATTCACAGAAAATATTATTGTTGAAGAGATAGTAAAAAACTCTCATAAAGATTTAAACTAAGGGGTATTCATGAAAATTGCTTTAATTTCAAACAATAAAAAGCCGAAAATTGAAGAAGCTACACAGAAAATATTAGATATTTTATTGAATTGTGGACATACAGTTTTTTCATCGGATAAAAATTTCATTAACAATGAAAAATTAATATATACTGAAGATGAATATCGTTTATCTGAACTTTGTGATATTTTCATAACACTCGGTGGCGATGGCACAATAATCTATACTTCCAAAATAGCAAATGGAAAGCCTATACTAGGAATAAATCTAGGTAGGTTAGGATATATGACCTGCCTAGAATTTCACGAAATTGAAAAACTGCCTTTGGTTCTTTCAGGAGATTTTTATTATGAAGATAGAATGTTAATTGACGTTAGAATTGATGAAAAAGTAGTCGGTACAGTACTAAATGATGGCGTAATTTCCGCACAGCTTGCAAGATTACTTGATTTTGATGTCGTGATTTCAGGATCGAAGTTTAGTTATCGAGCAGATGGAATTATTATTTCTACTCCAACGGGGTCAACGGCATATTCACTATCAGCAGGTGGTCCAGTGGTTGATCCTTCTATTAGTTGTATGCTGTTTACACCGATATGCCCACATTCTCTATTTAACCGAAGCATTGCTTTTTCTCCAGACACTGTATTAAAAGTTAAAGCAAATCCCAAATATAATGAAAAAGTAATATTGACATTAGATGGCGGAGAGCCTATCGAGATTAATGATCAAGTATCATTTACTGCATCTAATGAAAAAGTACACTTAATTCTAAATAAGAAACATAACTTTTTACGTTTAGTTAACAAAAAGTTTTTTAGCTAGAGGAGGCAATTATGAAAGCGAAGAGACATGATAAAATAAAAGAGTTGATTAAAAGATTTGACATTGACACTCAAGAAGAACTTCTTGTAAGGCTTCGTGAGTCAGGTTGCGACGTTACACAAGCAACAGTATCAAGAGATATTAAGGAACTAAGACTAGTAAAAGTTCTTTCAAGTAAGGGGAAATATAGATATTCAACTGGAAATGAGAATTCCAAGGATATTTCAACTAAATATATTTCTCTTTTTAATGATTCTGTTCTGTCTGTAGAAGCTGCACAAAATATGTTAGTAATTAAGTGCATGTCTGGCATGGCTCAAGCAGTATGTGCCGCAATGGATGCGAATAATATTCAAGGTTTTTTGGGGACACTAGCTGGGGATGACACAATTTTTGTCATATGCAAATCAACTGAAATTGCTATCGATAAAATGGAAGAGCTAAGAAAAATGATTGGTGAGTAATTATGCTAGTAGGATTATTTATTAAAAATATTGCGGTAATTGAAGAAGCTTCTATTGACTTCTTAAAAGGATTTACAGCTCTAACTGGAGAAACAGGAGCTGGAAAGTCAATTATAGTAGATGCTTTTTCAGTTATTTTAGGTGCAAGAGCTTCTAAAGATTTGATAAGAACTGGATGTGAAAAGGCTTCTGTTACTGCACTATTTACTGATGTTTCGAATAAAGTAAAACATAAATTAGCAGAATTAAATATTCAAATAGATGCTGATGATGATCTTCAAATATATAGAGAAATTAGGATAAATGGAAAAAGTTTATGCAAAGTGAACGGCGTACCTTTAACTGCTTCAATGCTTAAAGAAATTGGAGTAATGTTGATTTCAGTTCACGGTCAGCATGACAGTTATGAGCTGCTATCGCCTGAAATTCATGGAACTTATATTGATAACTATGCTGGATTAAATCCACTTTTAAAGCAATATCAAGAGCAATATGATAAATTAAAGCAAATAAAAATCCAACTAGATTCATTATTGTCTAATCAAAATGAAAAAGAAAGACGTATGGATTTACTAAAGTTTCAGATAGAAGAGATTGAGTCAGCCGAGATAAAAGTAGGGGAAAGAGAAAGCCTTATACGAAATTCTCAAATAATTAAGAATAGACAAAACATCCTTGAAGCTGTCAATTTTTCAAAAGAAATGATAGATGGTAGCAGTGAAAATGAAGGGATATTGACAATGGCTGAACTCGCTGCAAAAAAATTGGAGCAGGTTTCTGATTCAGACGAAGTTTTGACCGCTTTGGTAGAAAAAATTCGAGATACAGAGTATGCTTTACAGGATATTTCTCAGGAACTTAGAAAATATGAATCTATGGAAGATTTTGATCCATCGGCATTACCTGAAATTGAGGAAAGGCTAGATTTGCTTTATAAACTCAGTTTAAAATATGGGGAAAGTGAAGAAGATATTATTTCCCTATTAGAAACATTGACGACAGAACTCAATGATACAGAGCTTAGCGAAGAGAAAATTGAACTTTTGTCTCAGGAATTTGAAGATACAAAGGTTAAAGCTATAGATTTAGCAAAAAAATTATCTAATAAAAGAAAAGAAGCGTCTTTGGATTTTAGCGAAAAAGTTAAATCTGAGCTAAGATTTTTAAATATGCCTAATATTGAATTTATCTCAAAGCTCGAGAGAACAAATCTTTACTCATGGGGATGCGACAAGTTAAATTTTATGGTTTCAGTCAATCAGGGTGAAGAGCTAAAACCATTGAGTAAAGTAGCTTCGGGTGGTGAACTTTCACGAATTATGCTAGCGATTAAAACAGTTTTGTCAAATGCAGACGATATTGATACATTGATTTTTGATGAAGTAGACGCTGGAATAAGTGGAAAAACAGCCAGTAAAGTAGGCGAAAAGTTAAGGCAAGCATCAGAAGATAGGCAAATAATTTGTATAACCCATTTAGCGCAAATTGCATGTGTGAGCAATAACCATTTATTAATTGAAAAAACTACTGAAGTGGGTAAAACTTACACTAAAGTTTTACCGCTTAATAGAGAGGAACGTATTCATGAATTAGCACGAATAATTGGTGGTAGTAAAACAGGAAGCGTTAGTTATAAAATGGCTGAAGAAATGCTAAATTAAGAATTACTTGGTTATGATAGTATTTGGATGTCATTAGAAAGTCTATTATTTTAAATTTTTTGTGAATTATGATAATCTGCCAAAAAGTGTTGTGAATATCACAACACTTTTTTAGCATCAAATTTTAAATTAATCTATTCTCAGCATAATATAAAGCTCTTCACATTTTGTTGTATATCTATATTGTCACCCTATATTTCATTTTCGGTTGACACATGTGTTTAGATAAGATAAGATAATATAATAAGTGAAATTTAAATGCGATCAGGAGAAAACAAATGACAGTGAAATATAGCGTACTGCAAAAGTTATTAAAAGGTGAGAATTTTTCGGGAAATAGGCTTGCCAATGAGCTTGGCGTAAGCAGAAATTCCGTTTGGAAAGCAGTGAACAGCCTTAGAAATGATGGGTATAAAATTGAAGGTCAAAGAAACATGGGATACAAGTTGATTTCAAGTGGAGATGTACTGAGCAAAGAAATTGTTCTTTCCTATCTTGTTAATAAAAATCTTGATGTTCATGTGTATGAGACTGTTGAATCAACAAACACTCTCTTAAAATCAAGGGCACAAAATAAAGGCATGGAAGGTACAATAATTATCGCAGCAGAGCAAACAGCTGGTAAGGGAAGACTTGGCAGAAAATTTGAGTCTCCAATGGGTACAGGGGTATATGTAAGTATCCTTTTACGGCCAAAATTCAGCGTTAGTGAATCTTTATTCATCACGACTGCAGCGGCGGTTGCAGTTTCACAGGCGATAGAATCCTTATCTGATAAAGAGGCGAAAATCAAATGGGTGAACGATATTTACATCGAAGATAAAAAGGTTTGTGGAATACTTACAGAGGCGGCTATCGACTTTGAAAGTGGAAATCTTGATTATGCGGTGGTCGGAATAGGAGTAAATGTCCAAGAGCCTGAAAGTGGTTTTCCACTGGAAATCAAAGACATTGCTGGCAGTGTTTTTGATGAAAAGGCCCCAGATGAAATCAGAGCAAAGCTTGCGGCGAAAATTATAGACAACTTTTTCATTCTATATAAAAATTTGGAGAATAAAAACTTCATGGACGAATATAGAAAGCGTTCGTGGCTTGACGGAAAAAAAGTAAATCTTTCTGTAGGAAATAACAGTTTTTCGGGAATAGTTAAAGAGATAAACCAGAATGCTGAAATAGTATTGATGTTAGAAGATGGTAAAGAAATGGCATTTTCCTCAGGAGAAGCCTTTATAATTAAAAATAGGAATGTAGAAAAATAAGAAAGGCATGGGTACCGTGCATTAAATTGGCTGTTTATATACAGTTTTGTGCGGGAAACATGACATGGTGATAATTATGAATAGTATAAGTAAAAAGATTTTAGATTTAGCATTAATTGCGCTCGGAACAGCGATAGTTGTCGTGCTTACTTTTGTGAGTATTCCGATGCCCTCAGGTGTACCGATTACACTTCAAACTTTCGGCATAGCCTTGGTTGGGTTTATTCTCGGAAAGAAAAATGCAACTATAGCCTTGATAATTTATTTGCTTTTAGGAGCTATTGGAATTCCTGTTTTTTCAGGATTTAATTCAGGTTTAGGGGCAATTTTAGGCTTTACTGGTGGATTTATTTGGGGATTTATAATTTTAGCCTTTTTCTGTGGCTTTGGTGGAGAAAAAGAGAACTATTTTTTTAAAGCATCATTTAGTTTAATCGGACTTGCCGTTTGCCATGTTTTAGGAACGATTCAGTACTCTATAGTCAGCACAAATGCTTTGTTGCCTTCTTTTCTTTTAGTATCTGCACCTTACTTGATAAAAGATGTAGTTTCATTGATTTTAGCATTTTTTGTAGCTAAAGCAGTTAATTTAGCACTCGAAAAATCAGGTGTTAAAAAAATGGCATAAACTAATTTACAAACAAAATTTAATTTGGTATAATGTATTATTAGATATTATATAATATAAAAGGAGCATTATACATGAATAATTATAAGAACGAACGCCCCACATTTCCTAAAAAAGCTATAGTTACTGCAGGCATGCCTTATGGTAACAAAGAGCTTCATTTCGGTCATGTCGGTGGCGTTTTTGTTCATGCAGATACATTTGCTAGATTTCTAAAAGACAGAATAGGCAAGGAAAATGTAATTTTTGTTTCGGGTACTGACTGTTATGGTTCTCCGGCGCTTGAAGGCTACCGCAAACAAGTTGAAAACGGATTTAAAGGAACTATTGAAGATTATATCGGAGAGAACCATTTAAAGCAAAAAGATACATTAAATAAATTTGATATAAACTTAAGCCTTTTTGCAGCTTCTGGATTGGGTGAAGCCGCTAAAATGCACGAATTAGTGTCTAAAGAATTATTTTTAAAGCTTCATGAAAACGACTGCCTTATAAAAGATACAATTCCCCAATTTTTTGATACAGAGCTTGGAATATTTTTAAACGGTAGACAAGTTACGGGTAAATGTCCGTTTGAAGGATGTCAATCTGAGAATGGTTATGCGGATGAGTGTTCTTTAGGTCATCAGTATAATCCGTCAGAATTAATAGACCCGATTTCAAGCATGACAGGCAATAAACCAGAGCTAAGAGACGTTACAAACTGGTACTTTAAGCTTGAAGATTATCTTGAAGTTATGGAAGAAATACTTACAGATTTAAAGGCAAACAGCAACACAAGAAAATTTATATTAAGAGCTGTAGATGAATTTTTAAAGAAACCAATAATCTATGTCCAAAAAACTCAAGTTGAAGACTTAGAAAGCTTAAGAAATGCTTTGCCGAATCACGAGATTATAGACGAAGAGAAAAAACCGTCGTATACATTTATTTTTAATTCCTTAAAAGACCGTGATATCGCAAAAGATGTCCTATCGCAAAACAGTATAAGATACAGAACCGGCAAAACTTTGGTTCCGTTTAGGATTTCTGGAAACTGCGAATGGGGCGTGCCTGTTCCAACCGTTGATGGACTAGATGACTTAACTTTTTGGGTATGGCCTGAGTCTTTATGGGCACCTATTTCATTCTCAAGACAGTATCTAAAAGATATTGGTGCAAAAGATGACGAGTGGGAATCATGGTGGAAAGATGAAGACTCAAAAGTGTATCAGTTTATAGGTGAAGACAATGTTTACTTCTACGCTATAGCCGAAATGGGCATGTTTCTGTCTTATTATGCAGATAAAAAAGAAGATGCATTCTCATGGAAAGGCGTAAATTTACCTCATATAATCGCAAATAAACATATTCTATTTATGAATAAAAAAGCTTCGTCTTCATCGGATTTAAAACCACCGATGGCGGCTGAACTATTGAATCACTACACCGCTGAACAGCTAAGAATTCACTTTTTAAGCTTAGGCTTATCAAATAAAAACGCTTCATTCCAGCCGAATATCTATTTGCCAGAAAATGAAAGAGAGCCTAAAGATCCAGTGCTTAAAGAGGGTAATTTGCTTACAAACGTGTTCAACAGGCTTGCTAGGTCTTGTTTTTACACCACACAAACCTATTTTGACGGTTTCATTCCAAGCGGTGAAGTTAGCGAAAACGTCTTAGAAGAGAGTAAAAGACAGATTCTTGAATTTGAAAAGCATATGTATAATCACGATTTTCACAGGCTGACTTATGTGCTTGACGAGTATATAAGATTCATGAACAAAATATGGGCAAATAATATAAAAGAAGCGGATAAAGAGGACGATAACGACAAAAGAGCGAAGACTCTGACAGATTGTTTCCACGGTTTAAGAGTCGGTCTAACACTCTTACATTCAATAGCTCCAGTAGGCTGCGAAATGCTTAGAGATTATCTTAACGCCGACGAAAAAATTTGGAGTTGGGACTATATTTTCGAGCCACTATCATATTTCCAAGACGAAAAAAGAGAGCTTAAATTCTTAGAGCCAAGAGTAGACTTTTTCTCAAAGCATCCAAGCCAGTTTGCTTAAAAAGAGGTAATTTATGGACGTAAAAGTTGGAGACATCATCGTCATGAAAAAGCCGCATCCTTGTGGCTCAAAAGAATTTAAAGTCCTTAGAGTTGGAATGGATTTTAAAATATCTTGCACTAACTGTTCAAGAGAACTCATGATACCAAGGCTTAAATGCGAAAAAAACATTAAGAAAATAATCAGAGATGAGAATAAGGAATAATTATGTTTGAAAAAATAGCAATATTTGAAAATAGATACGAGGAGCTAAATTTAAAGCTGTATGACCCCACCACGGTGTCGGACCCGAATCTTTACAGAACTCTTATGAAAGAGCATAAAGAAATTAGCCCTATAGTCGAAAAATACAGGGAGTACATGGCGGCTAAAACCACTCTTGAAGAGTCGAAAGAGATGATGAATGACAGCTCGGTGGAAAAAGAGCTTAAAGAAATGGCGGCAGAAGAAGCAGAAGAGGCTAAAAAAATTATTGAAGCCGCTTCTGAAGAGCTAAAAATCTTGCTTTTGCCTAAAGACCCAAATGACGACAAAAATGTAATCGTTGAAATAAGAGGCGGTGCCGGCGGCGAGGAAGCCGCTTTGTTTTCTGCTGTTCTTTATAGAATGTACTGCATGTATGCCGAGAAGCAAGGTTGGAAAACCGAGATAATAAACCTTAATGAAACTGAAATCGGTGGATTTAAAGAGGTTTCATTTACAGTTGACGGCGACGGAGCGTATTCAAAGCTTAAGTACGAGAGCGGTGTTCATAGGGTTCAAAGAGTTCCCGAAACAGAGACTCAAGGTAGAATCCACACGTCCACGGCAACTGTTGCAGTACTTCCAGAAGCCGAAGAAGTCGAGCTTGATATAAACCCCAAAGACTTACAGATTGATACCTTTAGGTCAAGCGGTGCGGGTGGACAGCACATCAATAAAACATCATCGGCAATCAGAATAACTCACTTACCTACAGGTACAGTGGTAGAGTGTCAAGACGAGAGAAGTCAACTTAAAAATAAAGACAAGGCGATGAAAGTTTTAAGGGCTAGATTGTTAGACGCCAAAATTGAGGCACAAAATGCCGAAATCTCAGCCGATAGAAAGTCTCAAGTAGGCTCGGGCGACCGTTCGGAGAGAATCAGAACCTATAACTATCCTCAATCGAGAATTACGGACCATAGAATTAAACTAACATTATATAGACTAGAAGATGTGCTAAACGGTGATTTAGACGAGGTTATAAATTCACTAATAGCCGCAGATAGGGCAGAAATGCTAAAACTTTCCATGGAGAATCAGTGATGGAAACAATCATATTAAATTCTAAAATAAGTGATGATATAAGAAAAGCGGGCGAAATTCTAAACGGCGGCGGACTTGTTGCAATTCCTACCGAAACTGTGTATGGACTTGCAGCAAATGCACTTGATTCAAATGCGGTTAAAAGTATTTACAAAGCAAAAGGTAGACCATCAGATAATCCGCTGATAGTCCACGTTTCTAAAGTAGGAGATGTGGAAAAGCTCGCAAAAAATATTCCAGAAATTTTTTATGTGCTTGCAGATAAATTTTGGCCAGGACCTCTTACAATTATTTTAGAAAAAAGTGAATTAATTCCACACGAAACAAGTGGTGGACTTGAAACTGCAGCCTTTAGAGTACCAGCAAATAAGACGGCAAGGGCAATTATTGAATCGGCAAATTGTCCTTTGGCAGCGCCATCGGCGAATATTTCTGGCAAGCCAAGTCCGACTAGCTTTAATCATGTTTTTGATTTTATGAATGGAAGAATTGATGCCATTGTAGAGGATAAAGACTGTAAAGTAGGGCTAGAATCGACAGTTATAAGTCTTGTTACAAATCCACCTTTATTGTTAAGACCTGGGAAAATTTCTTTTGAAGAATTAAAAGAGACTATAAACGATTTAGAAATTGACGATTCAATTTTTGAGCATGTTAAAGACGAGACTCAGGTTAGTTCGCCGGGAATGAAGTATAAGCATTATTCTCCAAAAGCAAAAATTATAGGATGCAAGCTATCTTTTGACGATTTTATAAAGCTTTTTGAGTGTGACAAATCTGCAAATGCACTTTGCTTTGACGGCGAAGAATTAGAGTTACCAGTACAAGCAGTTACTTATGGTGAAAGATTTGACAGTATCTCTCAAGCCAAAAACTTATTTAGTGCACTTCATAAAATTGATGAATTTGGATTTAAGAAAGTTTATGCAAGGATGCCTAAATCTAAAGGTGTTGGACTGGCGGTTTATAACAGGCTTATCAGGGCTTGTGGATTTAACGTGATTAATCCCGATGTCAAAATTATTGGTCTTACAGGTCCATCGGGAGCTGGGAAGACGACTGTTTCAAAAATCATCGAAAGGCACGGATTTAAAGTAATAGACTGCGACAAAATAACGAAAGACCCGGCCACTTATACCGAAAACTGTCTTAAAGAGCTTGCTGATTTTTTTGGAAGTGACATTTTGGAAGACGGTGTGCTCAATAGAAGACTTTTGGCTTCAAAGGCATTTTCTTCAAAAGAAAATACTAAGGCTTTGAATGATATCACTTTTCCGTATATTTTGTTGAAAGTTGAAAAAGAAATCAATAAGAGTAAAGATGTGAACTATAAAAAAATCCTTCTCGATGCACCGACTTTGTTTGAAGCGGGTGCTGACAGATATTGCACACATATTCTTTCTGTTTCTTCATCCTATGAAACTAGAATTGAGCGAATAATTAAAAGAGACAACTTGAGTTTAGAAGAAGTAGAAAAAAGGGTTAATTCCCAAAAAGAATGTCAATACTATAATGATAGAGCTGATTTTGTTATTGAAAATGACGATAGTGATATAGATTTAGAACAAATAAATAATTTTATTTTAAATGTAGAAAAGGAGTAATCTGATGAAAAAAGAAACTGAAAAATTAAGAGATTTGCTTGTGAATAAGACTGAAAACGGCTTTTTTACAGTAAGTGAAGACGTGGCCGATGAAGCTTTTAATTTTTGTGATGATTATAAAAAATTTCTTGACGAATCAAAAACAGAGAGAGAAGCAGCTTCATATGCTATTAAAGAAGCGAAAAGACACGGGTTTAAAAAATTTGACTTTAATAAGAAATATAAATCTGGAGACAGAGTATATATTGATAATAGAGGAAAGGCAATTTGTCTTGCGGTAATCGGTAAAAAAGGTGCAAAAAACGGTGTCAGAATAACCGCTGCACACATTGACTCACCAAGAATTGATTTAAAACCAATTCCATTGTACGAAAAAAATGAACTTGCCATGTTTAAAACACATTACTACGGTGGAATTAAAAAATTCCAATGGCTTGCGCTTCCTTTATCGATGCACGGTGTTGTGGTGAAAAAAGATGGTACAAGCGTGAATATATGTGTCGGTGAGAAGGATGGAGAACCTCAGTTTTGTATTACTGATATTTTGCCACATCTTGGCAAGGACCAATATGAAAAAAAGGTTGCGCAAGTTATTGCCGCAGAAGACATGAATATTTTAGTTGGAAGCAGACCAGTTGACGATAAAGATGCTAAGGAAGCTTATAAACTTGCCATAATGAAAATTCTAAATGAAAAATATGATATCACCGAAGCTGATTTAATCTCTGCTGAAATAGAATTCGTACCCGCCGCAAAAGCAGTAGATGTCGGACTTGACCGCTCTATGATAGGTTCATACGGACATGACGATAGAGTTTGTGCATATCCTGCTTTAGAGGCAATATTTGAAACAAAAGAACCACAAAGCACGGTTATCACTATTTTAGCGGACAAAGAGGAAATCGGAAGCGAAGGAAATACAGGCTTGCAGTCAGATTTTCTTAGATATTTTATTGAAGATTTAGCACAGCAAGAGGGACTTGAGGGAAGACATGTTCTGTCTAAATCTAGTTGTCTTTCAGCCGATGTTACGGCGGCGTTTGACCCAAATCACGCTTACGCCTATGATCCGCTAAATTCTTGTTATCTAAATCACGGAGCAAGCTTCTCAAAATATACAGGCAGTAGAGGAAAAAGTGGCTCGTCCGATGCAAGCGCCGAGTTTGTTGCAAGGCTTCGTAAAATGCTTGACGATGAAAAGGTGCTATGGCAAATCGGCGAACTAGGTAAGGTTGACCAAGGCGGCGGCGGTACAGTTGCGTCTATGATAGCAAACATGAATGTCGACGTAATTGACTTAGGTGTTCCAGTTCTATCAATGCATTCTCCGTTCGAAATAGTCTCAAAACTTGATGTATACATGTGTTATAAAGCAATAAAAGCGTTTTATGACTATAATGATAAGGTATAAGTCGGAAGTGATAAAAGTGTCAAAAAGTGAAAAAGCTATAGTTACTGCTTTATGTATGATTTATGATGGTGATAAAATACTTCTTCAAAACAAGGTGTCTGGTTGGGTTGGATTAACATTTCCAGGTGGACATATTGAAAAAGAAGAGTCATTTTTACTGGGAATAAAAAGAGAAATTTATGAAGAAACAGGCTTAACAATTTACAATCCAAAACTTTGTGGAATAAAGCAGTTTCAAACAGAAAATGACGAAAGATATATTGTTATTTTCTTTAAAACTAATGAATTTAGTGGTGACTTAATTTCATCAGATGAAGGTGAAATGCTTTGGTTAGAACGAAGTGAGCTAAATGAAAACAATGTGGCAAATGGGTTTTTAGATACATTAAAAGCTTTTGATGATGATAATATTACTGAAATAATGTATGAGCGTCACAAAAAAGACGATGCCTTTGAATGGATTTTGAAATTCAACTAAAAATAATGATTAAATACACTTTTTAGCAGTCAAACTTTTAATTAATTAAATAATAGACAAATAAAAAAACCAAGCTGTCACCATTATGAAGACAGCTTGGTTTAATTTTATGCATTATTTAGTATTCATTCAAAATATATTCAACACTATCAGTCACGTTTTCGTTAACCTCTAAAGTAGGGGAGATATTAGCTAGTGCATCTTCTGAAATATAGGCGTTGAATTCATCGCCTTTCATCTCAAAAAGTATGGTGCTAAGGGTGTAATCATCAGAAAGAATATTGGGAATTTCTCCCTCTATAGGAAGTTTTCTTAGCAAAACCATCTTATCTTCTGAAATGAAAATTTCCATTTCACTGTCCGCCATTGCATCTAGATTTTCTTTAAAATTCGGTGGAAATGAATTTGAATCGGTGTCGTTTAGCATTAGATTATAGGGAACACCAGATGGGTATAGACCTTCGTTATACGCTTCTTCGGCAAGCGTTAGCATGTCTTCACCATTTTTTATCCTATCAGAATATTCACTTAATTTTTCTTCGGTTGTTTTTAATTCTTCTTCACTAATAAGCTCACCAGTTTCTGAATTATAAACCGTCAAAAACATGAACTCATAAGCATATTTTCCGCTTATGATGTAATCGCTTATTTCGTTTTCGGAAACTGCGAACATTCCGTCACCAGTGTATAGTTCTGAAAATATTTTGCCAAGCTTTACGTTATAAACCGAAAAGGCAAGATTAAATTCTTCTTTGCTGACGCCTGATTTTTCAAATCCACTTTCCAAGTTGCTCCATTGAAGCTCTGTTTGATAATCCGCAAGCTCATTGTCTTCTTCGGTAAGCTCTAAACCTAGTTCGTCAAACTTGCTCTCTATCCAAAAATAGTTTAGGCAGTAAGTCATGGTCTTGTTTTCGATATATTCAGTTCCACTCATTCCATTAACATCTTCGGGCTCTGGATAGACTATCTCTCCATCGTCATTCTGATAAACAGATGTATTATACGCTAGGTTTTTAAAATAGCTGTACATACCTTTAGATATTTCATACTCACCATATTTCATGGCATAAGATGGGGTAGAACAGGCGTTTAATATGATTATACAGAATAATACCGTCAAAACTAAAAATGATTTTTTCATTCAATTTCTCCTTTATTCACTCATTGCTTTTAATGCATCTTCCAAAACGTCTATCGCCTCTCTTCCAGAAAGCTTAATACTTAAATAAGGAGAAGTTCCAGCATTTAAGAGCACTTTGCCTTTCATAGCGCCTATCAGTTTTGAAATTTTTTCCATGTCTATTCTATCTAAATAAAGCAAAATACTTTGCCCTTGTTGCTTAACTTCTGTAATGTAAAGTGAAGCGGCAGTACTTCTTAGAAGAGCGATGTCGATAAGCCCCTGAACAGCCGCTGGTGGCTCACCGAACCTATCGATAAGTTCGTCGATAACATCACAAGAGTCGTCATAATCCCTGATGTCGGCGATTTTTCTATAAACTTCAAGTCTTTGGCTAGTACTGCTGATATAATCTTCTGGGATATGTGCATTCATCTGCATGTCTACGGTACATTCTCTATTTTCTACAGGTGGTTCTTCACCTTTGATTAATGAAACGGCTTCATTTAGTAGTTTAAGATACATGTCATATCCAACGTTTTCCATATGGCCGTGCTGTTCTCCGCCTAGTACATTACCAGCGCCTCTTATCTCTAAGTCTCTTATAGCGATTTTGAATCCGCTTCCAAATTCGGTGAATTCTCTTATTGCGGATAGTCTTTTTTGTGCAATTTCAGAGAGAACTTTATTTGGTGCATAAGTAAAGTATGCATAGGCTCTTCTGTTGCTTCGTCCTACACGGCCTCTAATTTGATGAAGTTGTGAAAGTCCCATTTTATCGGCATTGTCTATGATGAGTGTATTTGCATTTGGAATATCCACGCCTGTTTCAATGATAGTTGTGCAAACTAGAACATCAATTTCGTGCTCGACAAGCTGTCTCCACACTTCGGAAAGTTCATGCTCTTCCATTTTTCCGTGTCCGATTCCGATTCTAGCACTTGGAATTCTTGAATTAATTCCCGAAGCAACTCTTTCGATAGATGCAACATCGTTGTGAAGATAAAAAACTTGCCCACCACGCCTTAACTCTTTGTTAATCGCATCGGTTATAATACCGCTGTCATATTCAAGTACATAACTTTGAACTGGGTGTCTGTCATGTGGTGCTTCTTCGATTACCGACATGTCCCTTATGCCCGATAAAGCCATGTTAAGTGTTCTTGGAATAGGTGTAGCTGAAAGCGTTAGAACATCGGTGGAAGTGCACATTTCTTTGAATTTTTCCTTTTGTGCTACACCGAATCGTTGCTCCTCGTCGATAATAACTAAGCCTAAGTCTCTAAACTGAACATCTTTTGAAACCAATCTATGCGTTCCAACTACAACATCGACAGAACCGCTTTTAAGCTTTCTAATAATTTCATCTTGTTGTCTTGGAGTTCGAAATCTTGAAAGGAGCTCAACATTTATTGGAAAGTTTTCCATTCTTTTCAAAACGCTTTGGAAGTGTTGCCAAGCTAGAATGGTTGTAGGAACTAAAATTGCACATTGTTTCCCCGCAGTTACACATTTAAAAGCTGCCCTAAGTGCGACCTCGGTTTTTCCGAATCCAACGTCACCACAAAGTAGTCTTTCCATAGGAACTATGGATTCCATATCGTTTTTAATTTCACTGATACATCTAAGTTGGTCTTCAGTTTCCTCATATTCAAAATATGACTCAAAGTCTCTTTGCCATGTATCATCCTCTGGGAAGGCAAAGCCTTTTTGCTCCATTCTTTTGGCATAGAGTTTAATAAGATCCATTGCTATATCTTTTACGGCACTTCGTACCCTTGTCTTAGCCTTTTGCCATTCGGCACCACCGATTCTATGAAGTTTAACAGCGTTGTCCTCTTTTGGCCCGATGTATTTTGCCACCATATCAAGCTGTGTTACAGGAACATATAGGACATCTTTTTTAGCGTATTCAATCTTTATATAGTCTTTCAATATCCCTTTGACTTCAATTTTGTGGATTCCAAGAAAAACACCGATACCATGCGTACTATGAACCACATAGTCGCCAACACTTAATTCGGCTAAGCTATATATATCTTGTGAATGTTTATTTTTCTTCTTTTTCTTTTTTGTAGAATCACTAGAGCTTGTGATTCTGCCTTGAGAAATAAGAACAAAATCAGATGATGGAATTTCCACACCTGCCGATAATGAACCATTTGTCACGATAACCGTTGACTTTTGTACAGTTGTAAAATCCTTTAAATAATCAGCGGGAATTCCAGCGGCTTTTAAGTCGTTTGCCAGATTAATTGCGGCTTTTTCGGTTCCACCTAGAACTACACATCTCAACTTTCGGTGCAAAAATGCGTGTAAATCTTCTATCAATAAGTCATTACTTCCGCCCCATAAAGATACCTGTTTCACATTCATATTGACAAGTGCTTTTGTCGGAACTTCATAAGTGCCCCTTGCAAAAGTGTCAAGGAATAACGATGGAAGCTCTTCGGATTTTGTGAGGGCATAGACAAAGTCTTCACTAAACTTATCTATACCTTTATATACCATTCCTTCATTTAATAAGTCCTTGATGTCTTCGCTCCACTGCCAAGAGGTGGTCTTGAGTCGGTCTTTTAATTTGCTAAATTCGGAATAAACCACTAAAGAATCATCACTCTTAAAATAATCAAATAGGGTAGATGGCTTATCGTAAATTAGTGATATATACTTATCAAGATTATATATATGAAGACCGTTATCAAGTTTTTGACAGTCTTTTTCCAAATTTTCTTTAACCTTCGGTGCGTGTTTACCTTTTATGGTTTTCATATATTCACGAATCTTTTTTGATAAATTAAGATTGCTTTTTGGAATTACTTCGAGTGATGGAGATAAGTTTACGAAGTCCAAATTTTCTTCTCTTCTTTGTGTATCCATGTCAAAAGAAGAGATACTGTCAATGTCATCGCCCCAGTATTCTATTCGTATAGGTTTAGATGACCCCGGCGGATAAAAGTCGACAATTCCACCACGGTGGCTGAATTGTCCTATTCCATCAATTTGTTCAGCTCTTTGATAACCACATAAAAGCAGTAATTCTAAGAGCTTGTTTTGTGGAAAACTCTCTCCAGAATTTATTATCGTAGTTCTTTTTTCTAAATCAGATTTTGGAAGTGTATACTGTAAAGCCGCATCGATAGAAGCCACGATACAGTCGCAATTTCCTGAAATAAATCTAGTCAAAGCCTCAAGTCGTTGCTGTTCATACTCATGTGAACTAATGGCAGCATCTCTCAAATTGAAATCACGGCTTGGGTACAATGAGCACTTAAGTCCCATGCTGTTTAAATCCTGAAAAACTTTGTAGCAATCAGCCTCGTCAGGACACAGAAACAAAACTTTCCTACCATGCTCTTTAAAAAGAGAGTAGCAAAGCATTGACTTATGTATAGAAGAAAGTCCAGTGACAACAGCAGGAGTCATGGAACTTCTTACAGCGTCCGAAACTGCATTATATTCTGCCGAATGTTTTAAAATATCTTTAATAAATTTCATATCAACCTCAAGAATTATATAGATTCATGGCTTTATCTGTTTCTCCACTTATAATAAGCTCAGCGGCAAGAGATGCCTTTTGAATTGATTCTTTCATAAGTTTTTCTTCATTTGTAGAAAAAGTAGATAAGACCCAATCTGCCAAATTATAGTCAGGATGCGGTTTTTTACCAATTCCAATTTTGATTCTTAAAAAATCTTGACTGCCGCTTAAATAAATAATATTTTTAACTCCGTTTTGACCGCCGTCACTGCCTTTTCTTCTTATTCTCATACTACCAGGTTCAAGTGAAATATCATCGAATACGAGGAGTACCTTTTCAGGTGCAATTTTATAGAAATTCATCGCTTGAACAACGGATTCACCAGATAAATTCATGAAAGTATCTGGTTTTAAAAGCAAGATTTTCTTCTCATTAATCGTAAGTGAAGAAGTTAAACCTTTGAACTTTAATTTATTCACTTTTACATTATATTTTTGGGCTATGCTATCTATGACCATAAAGCCGGCATTATGCCTTGTATTTTCATACTTCTTACCCGGATTTCCAAGTCCCACTATCATAAAATCTATAGGACTGTTAGTTTCTTTTTCTTTCTTTTTAAAAAACATATTTTCACCGTTCTTAATTAGTTTTAATGCAATATTTACATCCGTAATTATATATTTATTTGAAAAAAAAGACAAGCGAAATTTGTTAATAATAAAATTTATTAATTATTTTTACATTTTAGAATTATAGATACTTTATTATAGGTTAAAACGTACAATTATTGTTTGATTTCATATTTAAATTAATCTAAAATGCCAAATTATTATATTTAATAAAAATTCTATAGTATTTTATCTGATTTCTTGCTATAATATGTAGGCAAAAAAGGAAAAAGTCCGACAAAAGTTCGGATTAATTTTTTAGGAGGTATTATTTAATGAGCCAAAAGTTTGTTTATCAATTTAGCGAAGGCGATGTCAGCATGAGAGAACTTCTCGGTGGTAAAGGTGCTAACCTTGCCGAAATGACTAAACTCGGTCTTCCAATTCCACAAGGTTTCACAATTTCTACAGAGGCTTGCACAAAGTACTATGACGACGGTGAAAAAATTAACGATTCTATCCAACAAGAGATTATGGAAAATATCTCAAAAATGGAAGAAACAGTAGGTAAAAAATTCGGGGATAAAGAAAACCCACTACTAGTTTCTGTTAGATCAGGTGCTAGAGCTTCAATGCCTGGTATGATGGATACTATCCTTAACCTAGGTCTTAATGACGATGTTGTTGAAACAATGGTAAAAACAACAGGTAATGCAAGATGGGCTTACGACTGCTACAGAAGATTTATTCAAATGTACAGTGACGTTGTTATGGAAGTTGGTAAAAAATATTTCGAAGAGCTAATCGACGAAATGAAAGAAGAAAAAGGTGTTACTGAAGATACAGATCTTACAGCTGAAGATCTAAAAAATCTTGCAGAACAATTCAAGGCTGAATATAAAAACAAACTTGGAACAGATTTCCCATCAGATCCTAAAGAGCAACTTATGGGCGCTGTTAAAGCTGTTTTCAGATCATGGGACAACCCAAGAGCTAATTTCTACAGAATGCAAAACGAGATTCCTTATTCATGGGGAACTGCTGTTAACGTTCAAATGATGGCTTTCGGTAACAAAAATAACGATTCTGGTACAGGTGTTGCATTTAGCCGTGACCCAGCTACTGGTGCAAAAGAATTAATGGGTGAATTCCTAATCAATGCACAAGGTGAAGACGTTGTTGCTGGTGTTAGAACTCCA
>CAYJFP010000002.1:27103-171203 GCA_964369415.1 uncultured Eubacteriales bacterium
CAAACAAGAAATGGTAAAAGAACAGCTGCTGCTGCTTTAAAAATTGCTTGCGATTTAATCGACGAAGGAATGAAAACAGAAGAAGAAGCAGTATTAATGATCGACCCTAAACAATTAGATGCTTTACTTCACCCACAATTTGATGCTAAAGCTATAAAAGCAGCTTCTGCAATCGGTAGTGCTCTTGCAGCTTCACCAGGAGCAGCTTGCGGTAAAATCGTATTTACAGCTGAAGATGCAGTTGCACTAGGCGAAAAAGGCGAAAACGTTATCCTAGTTAGACTTGAGACTTCACCTGAAGATATCGAAGGTATGCACTATGCACAAGGTATCTTAACAGCTCGTGGTGGTATGACTTCACATGCTGCTGTTGTTGCTCGTGGTATGGGTACATGCTGCGTATCTGGTTGTACAGAATTAAAAATCGACGAAGAAGGCAAAAAATGCACACTCGGCGGTAAAACTTACTCAGAAGGCGACTTTATGTCACTTGACGGTACAACAGGTAAGATCTACGGAGAGGCTATTCCAACAGTTCCAGCTTCAATAGGTGGAGATTTTGATAGAATTATGTCTCTTGCTGATAAATTCAGAACACTTAAAGTTAGAACAAATGCTGACACACCTGCAGATGCAGAACAAGCTATCAGCTTTGGTGCACAAGGTATCGGACTTTGCCGTACAGAGCACATGTTCTTTGAAGCTGACAGAATTGCTGCTATCAGAGAAATGATTTGTTCAGATACAGTTGAGCAAAGAGAAGCTGCTCTTGCTAAAATCGAGCCAATGCAACAAGGTGACTTTGAGCAACTTTATACAGTTATGAAAGGTTTCCCAGTTACAATCCGTTTCCTAGATCCACCACTACATGAGTTCGTTCCAACAGCTGAGGCTGATATCGAACTTCTTGCTAAAACACAAGGCAAAACAGTTAAAGAAATTAAAGATATCATCGAGTCACTTCACGAGTTCAACCCAATGATGGGTCACCGTGGTTGCCGTCTTGCTGTAACATATCCTGAAATTGCTGCAATGCAAACAAGAGCTGTTATCAAGGCTGCTATCAACGTTAAAAAAGCTACTGGTTATGACGTTGTTCCACAAATCATGATTCCACTAGTTGGTGAAGTAGCTGAGCTTAAATTTGTTAAGAAAACAGTTGTTGAAACTGCTGACGCAACAATTAAAGAGCTAGGTTCTGACCTTAAATACGAAGTAGGTACAATGATTGAGATTCCAAGAGCTGCTTTAACAGCTGATGAAATTGCTAAAGAAGCTGACTTCTTCTCATTCGGCACTAACGACTTAACACAAATGACATTTGGTTTCAGCCGTGATGATGCTGGTAAATTCCTAGATTCATACTACGGAAACAAAATTTACGAAAACGACCCATTTGCTCGTATAGACCAAAACGGTGTTGGTAAACTTGTAAAAATGGCTGCAACACTTGGACGTGAAGCAAACAAAAACATCCACTTAGGTATCTGCGGAGAGCACGGTGGAGATCCTTCAAGCGTTGAGTTCTGCCATAATGTTGGACTAGACTATGTATCTTGTTCACCATTCCGTGTGCCGATTGCAAGACTTGCAGCAGCACAAGCAGCTTTAAAATCAAAATAATCATTTAATATGATGAATGTGCATATCACTTGATATGCACATTTTTTTGCTATATTTGGTTGAGCTAAAATTGAAAACACCCTTACGATGAACCGTAAGGGTGGAATTTTTGGTCTGCCGTCTTCATTTTTTATCACGACAGTGAAAAAACTGAAGCGGACAGTATTTATATTGAAAAATGAATTTATTTCTTGATTTATTTGTGATTCATTTTGTGATTATTATAATAAATGATAATTGTTAACTAATATAGATAAAATTTTAAAGTAAGTGTTAAGATAAATTAAACAATTTTTTATGGAATATATATCAAATTTAATACAAGTTTTTATTTTTTTACTTAATATCAAAGACTTGAATTAATTCACTTTTTATGATAAAATATGCTTTAAGTAATTGTAATATGTGGTGAATATGAAGAATTCGATAAAAATAATCTGTGGTCATTATGGCTGTGGGAAAACAAATTTAATACTAAATTTAGCTACCGAAGAATCAAAACTATCAAATGATGTTGTTTTGGTTGATTTAGATATTGTAAATCCTTACTTTAGAAGCTCCGACTATGAGGAAATATTAATAGAAAATGGTATAAAGCTAATAAGCCCCAAAAGTGCTGGAACTACGCTTGACAGTCCTGCTCTTTCTGCTGAAATTTTTTCTTGTTTTGCTGGTGAAAATAAGAAAATCTTTATTGATTTAGGCGGAGACGATGTAGGCGCAAGGGCTCTTTCACGCTTTAGACAATATATTGACGATTACGAGATGATATATGTAATTAATAAGAGTAGGCTTCAGTCACAAAATGAGGATTTTGCATTGGAGTTGTTAAGAGAAATTGAATCATCGTGTAAACTCAAAGCAACAGCAATAGTAAATAACACGCATTTGGGAGTAGAAACTACTCAAAGCATTCTTATAGATTCTATAGAGTATGCTAATCAATTTTCAAAAATTTCAGGTTTACCGCTTTTATATTCGGTTGCACCTGATTTTATGCCTACTGAAGGCTTTAAAACTATAAAACGATATGTTACTTTTCCATGGGAAAGTATGTAAAGGAGAGAGAGAATGGCTAACGTTATAATTGATACAAATATTTGTAAGGGATGTGAGATGTGTGTAAACGCATGTCCAAAACAAATTCTTGCATTATCTGACGATGTAATTAATCAAAAGGGATATCACCCCGCTGAGATTACTGATGAGAGCAAGTGCATTGCCTGTGCTTTTTGTGCAACAATGTGTCCTGACTGCGCAATAAGAATTGAAAAGTAAAATTTAACTTAAAATATTTCGAAATTGAAAGGATTGAATATTTGATGAGTCAAAAAGTATTAATGAAGGGTAACGAAGCACTTGCCGAAGCTGCAATTAGAGCTGGATGTAAGCACTTTTTTGGTTATCCTATAACTCCGCAAACTGAGCTTGCGGCTTATATGTCAAAACGCATGCCTAAAATAGGTGGAACCTATTTGCAAGCAGAGTCCGAAATCGGTGCGATTAACATGGTTCTTGGTGCATCGGCCGCCGGAATCAGAACAATGACATCTTCATCGTCACCCGGAATAAGCCTTAAAAGTGAAGGTATATCCTATATTGCAGGCTCGGATTTACCTGCCTTAATAATTAACATTCAAAGAGGCGGTCCTGGTTTAGGCGGAATTCAGCCTTCACAAGCGGACTACTGGCAAGCTACTAAAGCTATCGGACACGGCGACTTTCACATGTTAGTCTTTGCTCCTTCAACTGTTCAAGAAATGGTTGATTTAGTAGAAAAAGCATTTGATTTAGCCGATGAGTTTAGAATGCCGGCCATGATTTTAGCCGACGGAATGCTTGGACAAATGATGGAACCCGTGATGCTACCTGAGGAGAAAACGTCACAAATCGACAAACCTTGGGCTGTAAACGGTCATAATAATCAAAGAGAACATAATGTTGTAAATTCTTTATACCTAAAACCTGAAAAACTTGAAGAAATGGTTGTAAAGAGATTTGAAAGATACGAAAAAATTAAAGAAAATCACCAAATGGCTGAAGAGTATTTGGTAGAAGATGCCGAGCTTGTAGTTGTTGCCTATGGTGCTTCATCAAGGGTTGCAAGAAGCGCAGTTAACAAAGCAAGGGAAGAAGGACTAAAAGTAGGACTTATCCGTCCGATTACCCTATGGCCTTTCCCAGTAGATTCTATTAAAAATGCATGTAAGACAGCTAAGACACTTTTAACTGTCGAAATGAGCATGGGTCAAATGGTTGACGATGTTAGACTTTCAGCTTCAAAAGAAACAAATGTTGAATTTTTCGGAAGAACAGGCGGAATTATTCCGACACCAAATGAAGTTTTAGAGCAAATAAAAAAATATTTAGGAAAAGGAGAATAAGTTATGGCTGTTGTATTTGAAAAAACTAAAGGACTTACTGATGCTCCTTTACATTACTGTCCTGGTTGTACACACGGTATAGTTCACCGTCTTGTTGCCGAGTGTCTTGAAGAACTCGGAGTTTTAGGAAAAACTATCGGAGTGGCTTCAGTTGGATGTTCTGTTATGAGTTATGACTATTTTAGTTGTGATACTATTCAAGCTCCTCATGGTAGGGCACAAGCCGTTGCTACAGGACTTAAAAGAGCCTTGCCTGATGGAATCATCTTTACATATCAAGGCGATGGAGACTTAGCGGCTATTGGTACTGCTGAAACTGTACACGCAGCTGCAAGAGGCGAGAATATCACTGTAATCTTTATTAATAACGCAATTTATGGAATGACAGGCGGTCAAATGGCTCCTACATCATTGCCAGGGCAAATTACACAGACTAGCCCATATGGTAGAGATGTCGAGACTGCTGGTTTTCCGATTAAAGTTTGTGAAATGCTTTCTACTCTTGACGGAGTTGCACTTGCTGAAAGAGTTAGTGTAGACACTGTTAAAAATGTTAAGGCTACTAAAAAAGCGATAATGAAAGCGTTTAAATATCAGCAAGAGAAAAAGGGGTATTCTATTGTAGAGGTAGTTTCTACATGCCCAACAAACTGGGGACTCACTCCTGTTGAGTCTTTAAAATGGCTTAATGAAAATCTTATCCCTTATTATCCACTAGGTGTTTACAAAGATAAAGGGGGCGAAAAATAATGAAAGATTATAACATAATTTTTGCCGGATTTGGCGGCCAAGGAATTTTGTTCGCAGGTAAACTTTTAGCATATGTAGGTCTCCTTCAAGACAAAGAAATTTCATGGCTTCCTTCTTATGGACCTGAAATGAGAGGTGGAACCGCTAACTGTTCAGTTTGTATTTCCGATAGAGCGGTAGGCTCACCACTTGTTATAAATCCAAATGTTTTAGTTGCAATGAATTTGCCTTCACTTCATAAATTTATTAATGATGTTGAAGCGGGTGGAACTGTCATTTTAGATAGTTCACTTATAAACGAAAAAGTAGAGCGCACCGATGTAAATGTTTTTTATGTTCCTGCAACACAATTAGCAGAACAGAATGAAATTAAAGGACTTGCAAATGTAATTTTAGTTGGAAAATTAATTAGTGAAACAGATTTTTGTACTGATGAAATTTTAGAAGAAGCAATTAAAAAATGTGTGCCGGCTACAAAGAAACAAATGATTGAATTTAATAAAAAGGCGGTTTCCATCGGTGCAAATCAATAAAAAAATATCCATAATAATCACATTTATTTCGGTATTACTTTGTCTTAGCGCTTGTGAAAGTGCTGGAAAATCCGAGCTTAGCAGTGAAGTAAGCTCTTCTTCGAGTGAAGTTTCTGAAGAAAGCTTTAGTAGTGAAGAATCATTTTACTTTTCCTCAGAAGTAGACGATGACACTACTTCTACAAGCACTGAAAATAGTACTCAGTCTGAAAGCGAGATTAATGCAGATCATGTTATTGAAGCTTATGATAATTTCAAAACTTTTGATGATTATTGGTACAAAGGCGGAAACGCCGATGCAATGACAGAAGAGATAATTAAGTACAATGGTCTTGATTATTGTCGATATGAAACCGATGAAATCAAAAGCTTTGAGGAATTTAAGAATACTGTTCTTTCAATTATTTCAGAAAATTTATGGTCCCAGTGGCAGTCAACCGTTGAATATATTGACATGGATGGTGCTATTTATGGTCCGGTTAATTTTGGGCGTGGTGCCGATTCATCTTATGCTGGCTTTGAAGGCGAGGCTGTTCAGGTTGCTGAACATAGTTTTGAACTTGTAATTGATCATTATTACTTTGCAACAGCATTTATCGAAGATGCTAGTGAAGATGACAAAGTTTTAAGAGGAAGAAGTACTTTGCTGTATGAAAAAATTAATGATAACTGGGTTTTCACCTCTTCAGAATATGAAACAATAGAGATATCAGAGGGGTAATGTTTATGCAGTATTGTACAAAATGTCATAATATTTTAGAAAATGAAATTTTAGTTTGCCCTTTTTGTAAGAAAACTAAAACTATTAGAAAAGCACAAGATGATGATAAAGTGTTTCTGATGAAATGCAGCGAGTACGAAGCTTTAGATATTAAGGAAAAATTAGAGCAAAACTTGGTAGAATGTCAAGTTAAAAATTTTAGCATGGGTTTTGTTTCGTCGCTTTACGACAGTGAAATAATGCCAAATGATAAAATTATATTTGTCGATTATAAAAACATTGAAAAGGTTAAAGATATACTTAGTGATGAAGATGAAGCCGAGGAATTAAGCGAAGAGAATATTCCTTTAGACAAAAAATCTATAGGGGGTCAAATAATTCTTACAATCATTTTTCTTCTATTGGTTACTGGTACAGTTTTATTTTCAGATTTTATTGCTGGGTTTATTAAATCATTATTTAGCTAATAAAGGAGTTGTTAATCATGAAAATTGATACTAAATGCATTCATTCCGGATATGATCCTAAAAGTGGCGAAGCAAGAGTGCTTCCTATTGTTCAGAGTACGACTTTTGCCTATGATACAAGTGAGCAAATGGGCGATTTGTTCGACCTAAAAGCAGCTGGATTTTTTTATACTAGACTTGCAAATCCTACTGCTGATGCAGTTGAAAAGAAAATAGCCGAAATGGAAGGCGGAGTAGGTGCAATGCTTACTTCTTCAGGGCAAGCTGCTTCAATGATTTCTATTATGAATATCTGTAGTGCTGGAGAGCATTTCATCTCTTGTAGTGCCATTTATGGTGGAACATTTAACTTGTTCTTTAAAACATTTAAGCAAATGGGAATAGACGTTACCTTTGTGGCTCCTGATGCTAGTGCTGAAGAGATTCAAAAACATGTTAAAGAGAATACGAAGTGTATTTTTGTTGAATCACTTTCAAATCCATCTTTAGTCGTTACAGATATTGAGTTTTTTGCTAAAATAGCTCACGAAAATAAGATTCCTCTTTTAGTCGACAATACTTTTCCAACTCCTGTAAACTTTAGACCTATCGAATTTGGTGCGGATATAGTTGTTCACTCTACTACTAAATATATGGATGGCCATGCAGTTCAAGTTGGCGGTGTTATAGTTGATAGTGGTAAGTTCGACTGGAAAGCTAGCGGAAAATTCCCACAATTTACTACTCCTGATGAAAGTTATCACGGTGTAGTTTACTGTGAAAGCTTCGGAAATCTTGCTTATATTATTAAGGCGAGAACCCATTTAATGAGAGATATAGGTGCAGCACCTGCTCCTATGAATGCGTTTTTATTAAATTTAGGTCTTGAAACTTTAGCACTTAGAATGGAAAGACACTGCTCTAATGCGCAAAAAGTTGCTGAATTTTTAGAGGCACATGAAAAAATTTCTTGGGTAAATTACCCTGGACTTAAATCTAATCCATATTATGACCTTGCACAGAAGTATATGCCAAATGGAAGCTGTGGAGTAATTTCATTTGGAGTTAAGGGAGATAGAGACTTTGCTTCTAAACTTCTTAACGCCTTTGAGCTTATTTCTGTGGTTACTCATGTTGCCGATTTAAGAACTTGTGCGCTTCATCCAGCAAGCACAACTCACCGCCAATTAAGTGATGAACAACTTAAAGAAGCTGGCGTAAGTCCTGATTTAATAAGATTGTCAGTTGGAATTGAGAATCCTGACGATATTATTGCGGATATTAAATCTGCACTTGAAAATATATAATTAAATATGAATTTTTTCACCTCTTAATCCATATTCATTGGTTAAGGGGTGATTTTTTTGAAGAGTAAAGCATTTAAAAAATATCTAAATTTAGCAAGAAGAAATCTGATGTCGCTTTTCATTGTAATGATAATTATTGGAATAGTTATGGTCGGCGTTTCTACCGTAGAAAATGAAAACTTTAAAACTGCTGCGGAAATTACAAATTGGGGACTGAGCTTTCAGGAAGACGGAAAACCTCCCATAGCTAATGCGGACGCAGAACTTTTATCAACTTACGATAGCTTTTTTATGGGGGATCCTAACTCTAATACGATTTATCTAACGTTTGATGCGGGATATGAAAACGGCTATACTTCTGAAATTTTAGATATACTAAACAATCATCAAATTAGTGCAACTTTTTTTCTTGTCGGAAATTATCTTGAAACCGAACAAGAATTAGTTAAAAGAATGGTAAACGAAGGACATATTATTGGTAATCACACCTGGAGTCATCCTGATATGTCCACGATAAATTCATTAGAAGCGTTCAATGATGAACTATACAAGTTTGATTCCAAATTATTAGAGATTACAGGGCAGGAAACACTGAAAATCTATAGGCCACCTCAAGGTAAATTTGATATCAACAATCTTCAGATGGCTAAAGATTTAGGATATCACACCGTTTTTTGGAGTCTTGCATATGTAGATTGGTACGAGGATAGTCAACCTAGTCACGATGAAGCCTTTGATAAATTACTTTCAAGAATCCACGGTGGGGCGGTGGTTTTATTACATAGCACATCTAGTACAAATTCAGAAATTTTAGATGAACTTTTAACAAAATGGAAGCAAATGGGATATTCCTTTGGCGACATAAGAGAATTATGTATTTGATGTATATTTGTTAATAAATATGATTTATAATAGAAGAAATAAAATTAGGAATTTAAAAGTATATGAAAGGCATGAAGGTGAACAAATTTAATTAATTTGCGAAAAAAATCATGACGGTTTTATTTATGATATACGATATAGTGGTTATTGGAGCTGGTGCCGCCGGACTTATGGCGGCACTCAAAGCCTCTCAAAACGACAAATCAGTAGTTATACTAGAAGGAAATGAAAAGGCAGGCAAAAAACTTCTTGCAACAGGTAATGGAAGGTGTAATATTGCAAATGAGAATATAAAAGATGAATTTTTTCACGGTGATAAGTCTGTTATAACATCGGTAAGTAGTGATATTTCTATAAAAAAAGTACTCGCTGAGTTTAGCAAGATTGGAATTTTTACTGTTTCAGATTCATCCGGTAGATTGTATCCGAAATCTTTCCAAGCTTCTTCGGTTTTAAAAGCGCTATCAGATACTTTAAGTGAAAAATCGGTAGATATACTAACATCTTTTCCAGTGTTTAGTGTGATTAAAAGTGGGCGAGTTTTTATACTTAAATCCACTGATGGCAGAGAAATTAAAGGCGAAAAAGTCATTCTAGCTTGTGGCGGTAAAGCGTCATCTAAGCTTTCGTGTAAGGAAGGCGGATACGGTATTGCAAAACAACTAGGGCATACAGTAACATGTATTAAACCAGCTTTAACAAAGTTTATGAGCAGTGATAAATTCATTAAAAACATGTCAGGAATCAGGGCGAAATGTGAAGCTAAACTTATCTGTGATGCAGAAGAAGTTTATAAAGAGTGTGGCGAGATAATTTTTTCAGATAATTATCTTTCAGGCATATGTCTATTTAATTTATCAAACTATGCACAACCTCTTTTTGACAAGGGGAAAAAGTTGAATCTTAGATTTAATTTTATTCACACAGAAACAAATGATGATTTAAATAGAAACATAAGTTTAATGATTAAAAATAGACCTAATATGAAATGTGGAGATTTGCTTAACGGATATTTGAATATGAAACTTGGGCTTAGAATCATAAAAAAATGCAAAATTGATTCAATGGCACCTATTTCAACTTTAAATTCAGAAAAAATTAGTAAAATAATTAATACTACAAGCTCTTTAGACGTTTCGGTTTCGGGTCTTTCAGATTTTGAAAATGCACAAATTACATCAGGTGGAATTCCTTTAGTAGAGGTAAATCCAATTACCATGGAGTCAAATATTTGCTCTTCATTGTATTTTGCTGGCGAAATTTTAAATATTCATGGAAACTGTGGCGGTTATAATTTATATTGGGCATGGGCGAGTGCTATAATTGCAGGTGAAGCCGCAAATGGAAAGGTGATAAAAATTTAATGAAAACTTTAAGGATAAGTGAAATATTCATACCTATAGAATATAGTGATAAAGATATAGAATCTGCAATAAAAAAAAGAATAGGAAAAGCTTTTGATTTTTCCTTGTCTTGGAAAATTTCAAGAAAATCTATAGATGCAAGAAAAAAGCAAGACTTAAAATATGTCTTGTCGGTTGATGTTGTATTTGAAAAAGAAGTAAAAGTAAACGATAAAAAGTCTACATATGTAACAGTTAAAGATTATTTTATTCCAAAAGTAAAGAAACAAATGCCAAGACCTGTAGTTGTCGGCTTTGGACCAGCTGGCATATTCGCAGCGCTAACTTTAGCTAAAGCTGGGCTTGAACCTATAGTCATAGAAAGAGGTTCGTGTGTCGAAGAAAGAAAAAAGCACACTGACGCTTTGTTCTTAAACCGAATTTTAAATAGAGAAAGCAATGTCCAATTTGGCGAAGGAGGTGCAGGAACATTTTCAGATGGAAAATTAAATACCGGAATTAAGGACGTAAGAATTAAATATGTACTAAATGAATTTGTTGAAAACGGTGCCCCTGAAGAAATTTTGTACGATTCAAAGCCACATATTGGTACAGACAAGCTAATTGACATTGTAAAAAATATAAGAGAAAAGATAAAAAAATTAGGCGGAACAATCCTTTTTGATACAAAAATGATTGATATAATTTCTGAAAATGGCAAAATTAAGTCTATAAAGGCAATAAAAGACAATGAAGAGCTTGAATTTGAAACAAATAATCTAATTTTGGCAATAGGTCATAGTGCTAGAGACAGCTTTAAAATGATTAATCGCAAAAATATTTTTATTGAGCCTAAAGCATTTTCTGTAGGTGTTAGGATTGAGCATAGGGCTGAGCTGATAAATAAAGCTCAGTACGGAGTTTTTCATCATAAATTGCCAACTGCCGACTACAAGCTTTTTACACATTTAAAAAATGGCCGTGGAGTATATACATTTTGCATGTGCCCAGGTGGACAAGTTGTCGCTTCAAGCTCTGATTTTGGGTTATGTGTCACAAACGGAATGAGTAACTATCAAAGAGACGGTGAAAATAGTAACTCTGCAGTTCTTGTAAATATTGATGTGAATGATTTTTACACTGAAAATCCATTAGATGGCATGTATTTTCAAGAAAAAATTGAAAGAAATGCATTTGAGATTGCCGGAGCAAATTATAATGCACCATCCCAAAGATTTGCTGATTTTGTAAATGGAAAAGAGAGTAAAAATTTTGGCGAAGTAAAAGCTACATACAAACCTGGAGTCAGTTTCTGTGATATGAATAATTTATTTCCGAAATATATTTCAGAGTCAATAAAAGAAGGAATAAAAATTTTTTCGGGAAGAATAAAGGGATTCGACATGGATGATGCTTTGCTAACTGGACCAGAAACAAGAAGTTCATCACCAATAAGGATAAAAAGAGATGAAAATCTGATGTCTGTAAGTTTAAAAGGACTTTATCCTTGTGCAGAAGGTGCAGGGTATGCAGGTGGCATAACTTCTGCAGCTGTAGACGGAATTAAATGTGCTGAAATGATAATAAATACTTGCAAAACACTATAGATTATGTTATAATGTTTAGAGTTTTAGTAAAGTAATATTTAGGAGGTCGAATCATGGGTGTAGCAGAAATAATATTTGCAATTATTTTAATAATATTTTCTATAGCTTTAATTGGCGTTGTACTTCTTCAGGAGGGCAATCAAAAAAACTTAGGAAGTATTAGCGGTGGCGCAGACACATTTCTTTCTAAGAATAAGGCTCGAACAGTGGATGCATTACTTGCAAGAGGAACAAAATTTATTGCAATCGGATTTTTTATTACAGTGCTTGTAATAAATATTATAATGTACTTTGTAGTAGGTTAATTTTAAGGACGGTGTAAAACCGTCCTATTGCATTTTAGGGTGTTATGGATAAAATTGTATTGAGTAAAATTGAAGATGTGGCAGAGGATTATTTTTCTTGTAAAATAAAGTCCACATATTTAACATATAAAGATATTCCAAATTCAGCTCTATTTTGGAAAAGTCAGACAGCAACATATTGTCTCTGGGGCGACAATATGACAATAAAGGGTAGAGCAGATAGAGAATTCGTCTCATTTATATCTCCAAAAACTGTGTTATGCGATAGTGATAATGCAGTTTTATTAAATTTAAAGACGAAAAGATTTGGAGAAATTATGCATAAGCACATTTATGGTTTAAAAAATGAAATAGTATCAAAAAGTTTTGAGAATTCCAAACTAATTTATGATTTAGTTTCAAAATGCTTTCCCGAAACAGAATATGAAGCCTTTTTGCTCGATATTTCGAGAAAACTGAGACTTGCTAATTCTGAAATTAGTAGTATTTTGACTGATGAAAAGGCTATTTCAGTTGCACTTTCTTCTTATATTTGCGATAATACTGCTATAATTACTTTTATAGCTACTAGAGATGAGTATAGAAAAATGTCTTATGCTAGAGATGTTTTGGTTTCACTTGAAGAAAAACTTTGTGGAAGAGATTTATTTTTATTAAAAGAAAAAAATAAAAATGATATTTTTTATCAGAAAATGGGATATCAACAGTGCGGAAATTGGGTTTTAGGAGAGTTAAAATAAATGTATAGCTACTTTAAAATAGATGAAGATTTAATAAATTTATCAAAAAAAGCAGAAGAAAAGTGTAAGCCAATTTTTAATGAAATTGACGAAACCACACGATATAATCAACAAAAAATGCAAGCTGCATTTCATAAAAACGGTGTTAGTGAAAATCATTTCATAGCTTCGACAGGTTATGGCTATGGTGATAGGGGACGTGATGTGCTAGATAGAGTATTTGCCGATGCATT
This sequence comes from uncultured Eubacteriales bacterium, assembly GCA_964369415.1. Classification (GTDB taxonomy): domain Bacteria; phylum Bacillota; class Clostridia; order Oscillospirales; family Acutalibacteraceae; genus SIG603. The sequence continues at coordinate 39,978 of CAYJFP010000002.1, forward strand.
ATGTGCCGAAGATGCACTTGTTAGAACAAATTTTGTAAGCGGTACACATACGATAACTGTTGCGCTTTTTGGCATTTTAAGACCAGGAGATAAAATGTTATGCGTTACTGGAACACCATACGATACATTGCTTGGGGTCTTAGGAAGTGAAAGAGAGTGCGACGGATCGCTTAAGGATTATGGCATAGATTATAGTCAAATTGAATTACTTGAAAATGGGGAAGTCGACTATGAAACCATAAAAAAAACTGCAAGTGATGATTATAAAGTTATTTATATACAGCGTTCAAGAGGCTATAGTCTAAGGAGAACGCTTAGAGTATCTGATATAGAGAAAATTATCAAAACAGTAAGAATTTCGGCAAAAAATGCTATAATTATGGTTGATAATTGCTATGGAGAATATGTAGAAAAAATTGAGCCGACCGAAGTTGGCGCAGACATAATTATGGGGTCTTTAATTAAAAATCCTGGCGGCGGAATTGCACCTACAGGGGGATATATAGCTGGCAGAAAAGATTTAATTGAAAAATGTTCTTATAGGCTTACTACACCGGGTACAGGTAGAGAAATAGGATGCACTTCGAACAATTTGCAACTTTTTATGGGCGCATTTAATGCACCGCATGTTACGGGTGAAGCGTTAAAAACTGCTGTTTTTGCCTCATCACTTTTTAGCTTACTGGGTTATGAAGTTAGTCCAGCTTTTGATGAAAAGAGAGGCGATATTATTGAGTGTATTATGCTTAAAAATAAAGATACATTAATCAATTTTTGCAAAGGTATCCAAAAAGGTTCACCCGTGGACTCTTTTGTTGTTCCAGAGCCTGCACCAATGCCAGGGTATGATAGTGATGTTATAATGGCGGCTGGTGCGTTTCACCTTGGAGCTTCTATTGAATTATCTGCGGATGCACCACTCAGAGAACCGTATGCTGTTTGGATGCAAGGCGGACTTAATTACAACAGTGGACATTTAGGAATACTTTTAGCTGCTCAATCAATGAGAGAAAATTCAAAGTAAATTATTTTAAATATTAATGATATTTAATTATAAATTTAACATACGAAAGGAAAATTTATCTAACTCTAACTCCTTAGATAAATTTAAATAATATATGAAAAAGGTTTTAGGCATAATGGGCGGTATTGGCCCAATGAGTTCAGTATATTTTTACAAGTTAATAACAGAAAAAACCTTGGCAAACAGTGACAATGAGCATATTGATATTATTCTTTCTAGCAAGTCTTCAACTCCTGACAGGACGGCTTATATTTTGGGAGAGTCGGATTTGAATCCACTTCCTGTTATGATAGAGGAGGCTAAAAAACTTAGAAAATATGGTGCGGATTTAATTGCTATTGCCTGTAATACTGCCCACTATTTTTATGAAAAAATTCAGAATGAAGTAGATATACCTGTATTAAATATCGGTGAGATTTGCGTTAAAAATCTATATAGACAAGGTGTTAAGTCTTTGGGAGTAATGGCTACAACTGGGACGATTGAAGGCAAAATATATCAAAATAATTGCAGTAAAATTGGAATGGATTGCATAATTCCGAATGACGATGAGCAAGAGAAAATAATGGAAATTATTTATAAGTATATTAAAGCTGGAAAAGAACCGCCACTTGAGGAATTTTTTAGAATTGCAAATTCACTTAAAGAAAAAGGCGCCGAAGTGATTGCCCTTGCCTGTACAGAGCTTTCTTTGATAAAGGAATCCGGCAAACTCGATAACACCTTTGTAGACCCCCTTGAAATCTTAGCCGAAACCTCAATAATAAAATGTGGCTATGGGCTAAAGTATAATAATAATTAGCACTATTAAAATATTGCTGTCAAGAAACAAGCTGAAACTTCACTCAAGGTGAAATTTCAGCTTGTTTTTTTAACATGTAAGCTTAAATCTTCGCCGTGTGAAGATTTACTATGTAGTAAAGGTGAATAGTGTAGCTACACTACTGTGAATGCTCATTTTAGTTAGTAACCCATATATCTATTTCTTCTTTTTTGGGTGTTTCCCATAGACTTAAAAAGAAATCTATAGTATTGTCATCAATTAAATAATCCATCAATTCGCCAGCATTAATTGCATAATTGCGTTTGGATATTCTTTGTCGCCATAAATCATCACTAATGTCAATATAGTGCCACACAGGTGTAATGTTGTATTTTTCGTAAAAGCTATTTGCTTCATCACGGTCTGCTTTTTGCCAAAACCCTGTATCAATGACAACATTAAATCCGATAGTGTGAAGCTCGATAGATTTTTCAAAAAGATAGTTGATGATTTTTCCTACTACTTCAGCATGAGATTCACCGATTTCTCCACCGAAAATTGCCAGACTGATTTCATCTACTGATAAATGAACGGCTTTAATTTCTTGTATCAATTTTTTCGTATATGTGGTCTTGCCACTACATGTTTTTCCACAAACAAGTATAATTTCGGACATTGTTTATCCTCCCTAAAACTAATATAAATGCGCCTTAACACCATTATATAATACTAAAAATCTGAATGCAATGAAAATAATATATTTCAATAACTATCATATTATTTTATATTTTTTTGAACTATTACTAAATTTCTTTACAAAAAAACAGGCACTACGATTTGTTGTGCCTGTTTTATATATTAATTAAATTGTATATACTTATTTAGAAAATTCTGATAAAACTAAACCTTCATTGTGATCTAATGCCCAGTTTATACTCCACTGATTTGCAAAAAGTAGCAAGTATTTGCCTTTAACGTCTCTAACTTTTTTTGTATCAGAGGTTAGATTTAACTTTTTTAAATCAACATCATCATTATCAATCCATCTAATAAATTGATATGATAGGTTTTCCATTCTAATTTCGACGTTATACTCATTTTCCATTCGGTATTTAAAAACATCAAACTGAAGCGTTCCAACAACGCCAACTATGACTTCTTCCATACCCGAGTCTATCTCTTGGAAAATCTGAATCGCGCCTTCTTGAGCAATTTGTGTAGTTCCCTTAACAAACTGCTTTCTCTTCATTGTATCAATCTGCTGAACTCTACAGAAATATTCAGGTGCAAAGGTAGGGATACCCTCAAAGGTTATTTTTTGACTTCCAGTATACAAGGTATCTCCAATAGAAAAAATTCCTGGATCAAATATTCCGATAATGTCACCTGCAAAAGCCTCTTCTACAATTTCACGGCTCTGAGCCATCATTTGCTGAGACTGGGCAAGTTTAATTTTTTTGCCACCTTGAACATGAGTGACTTCCATGCCTTTTTCGTATTTACCACTGCAAATTCTAACAAATGCAATTCTATCCCTATGCGCTTTATTCATATTCGCTTGAATTTTAAAAACAAACGCAGAAAAATTATCACTGTATGGGTCTACAATTCCGTCTGCTGTATTTCTAGGAAGTGGAGGCGTAGTCATATTTAAAAAGTGTTCAAGAAAAGCTTCTACACCAAAGTTTGTAAGAGCAGAACCGAAGAAAACAGGGGAGAGCTTGCCATGTCTTACCTTATCCATGTCAAGTTCATCTCCAGCACCATCTAAAAGCTCTACATCGTCTTTTAGCACATTGTACAAGTTTTCACCCAAGGTATCTTTAAGGCTTTCATCACTTAAATCAACTTCACTATATTCAACTTCTTTTTGTCCATTATTCGCAGTATAAGTGATTATTTCAGATTTTTCTCTATCGTAAACCCCTTTAAAATCCACACCTGAACCTATAGGCCAATTCATTGGATATGTCGATATTCCGAGCTCTTTTTCAATATCATCAAGAAGGTCATAAGGACTAAGTGCATCCCTATCCATCTTATTTACAAATGTAAAAATCGGAATATCTCTTAAAAGACAAACTTTAAAAAGCTTTCTTGTTTGAGCTTCAACACCTTTTGCAGCATCTATTACCATAACTGCAGAGTCAGCCGCCATCAAAGTTCTATATGTGTCCTCTGAAAAGTCCTCATGTCCTGGTGTATCAAGTATATTAATGCAAAATCCGTCGTATTTGAACTGCATAACAGAAGAGGTAACAGAAATACCTCTTTGCTTTTCTATTTCCATCCAGTCAGAAACTGCATGTCTTGAGTTCTTTTTACCTTTTACGGCACCCGCAAGATTAATAGCACCACCATAAAGCAAAAACTTTTCGGTAAGTGTGGTTTTACCCGCATCAGGGTGAGATATTATCGCAAAGGTTCTTCTTTTGTTTATATCGTTATCAATTAAAGACAAAGTATTTTCCTCGATTCTTAAATAAATGTTCCATATCTTACATAATGGCTTAAAACTGCTATTACTATTCCAAGTAATGCACCACATATTACTTCAACAAATCTATGCCCCAAAGATTCATTGAGCTTTGGTATAATAGACTGCAATTCCACTTTTTCCTTATTGCCGTCTTCTCCCAAATAATCCACAAGATTGTTTATAGCTTTCGCATGAAGACCAGCCGCCCATCTAACTCCTGTTGCATCGTACATTACAATAGATGAAAGAATAAAAGCTAAACCGAAAATAGGAGAATCAATTCCATATTCGTATAAAGATGTAAGAGTGACAGAGCAAACCACCGCAGAGTGGGCACTAGGCATTCCTCCAGCACCTGCTAAACGACCTCTATCAAACTTTTTATTTTGGATTGCGTTGATAATTGTTTTAATCAGCTGAGCCGACGCCCAAGCAATTAAGCACTGATTAATAAGCACATTTGAAAATATAATTGATATATCCATAAATTCTTCCTTTCGGTTTTATACAAAACATTATAATTTTACACTTTTTAAGCCAAGGTGTCAACAAAATATATTGAAAAAAGTTAAAATTATGATATAATCATACTATAAAAAATATAAAAGGTGTAAACATGAGAAATTTGCAAAAAGAAACTGATAAAATAGTTGAAAATTTAATCTGTAAGCCCAAATTAATGTTACATAGTTGTTGTGCACCGTGTTCGACTTATGTAATTGATTACTTAAAAAAACATTTTGAACTTTTTGTTTTTTACTATAATCCCAATATTGCGCCATATGATGAATACAAATTAAGGCTTAATGAAATAAAGAGGCTTTGTGAATATCATGAAGTTAATTTTTTAGAATCAAATTGGGATAATGAAATATTTAATAATCTTGCAAAGCCTTTTGCGAACGAAAAAGAGGGCGGAAAAAGATGTGATTTATGTTTTGAGTTAAGACTTAGAAAAACATTTGAAATTGCTTTAAAATATGGATGTGAATACTTTACAACAACACTTAGTATTAGTCCACTCAAAAATTCATTGAAACTTACTGAAATAGGCGAAAACATAGCAAATATAAGTGATATTAAATACTTGCCATCAGATTTTAAGAAAAGAGATGGATACAAAAAATCGACTATTATGTCTAAAGAGTTGTCTCTTTACAGGCAAGATTTTTGCGGTTGTGTTTACAGCAAATTGGAATCAGAAAAAAGAAAACTAAACTCCAAAACAATTTAATTCTACCATTTTTTCTTTCAATTTTAAAAAATCTTCAAAAGCTGCTGGTTTGTTGTTTGGATTTCTAAGAAGTGCCGCTGGATGAAGTGTTGCCATGATAAGTCGTCCGTTTATTTCAAATAATTGTCCGTGTTCTTTTGTAATTTTAAAATCTTCTCTAATTAGCTTCATAGCAGATATTCTGCCTAGACATACTATAATTTTTGGATTAATCAATTCAATTTGTTTATTTAGCCAAGATTTGCACATTTCTTGTTCGAGTGGCAGTGGGTCCCTGTTTTTTGGCGGTCTACATTTTATAGAATTTGCTATATAAATATTACTTTCACGGCTTAAATCTACCGCTGCTAGCATTTTATCAAGAAGCATTCCTGCTCTTCCAACAAAAGGTTCGCCTTTTAAATCTTCATTTTCGCCAGGAGCTTCTCCTATAAACATAACATCTGCTTCATATGGACCTATGCCAAAAACAACATTTGTTCTAGTTTTAGATAAATCACATTTTTCACATGTTAAACATGATTGTTTTAGTTCACTTAATTCATTCATCAAAATAATACTCCATTCTACCGTTGTGCATCAGAAAAAACTAGATGAAACAAGTGATAAACTAATACACAATTCTACATTCTATTTTCTCTGATTATAACACAAAAAACAACAAATTTAAAGTGTTAAAAACTTAACAAGGAAAAGACCTTGTTTTTTATCAAATTTAGTTGTAGAATAGGATACATGCTAATTATTAGGAGGAAATATGATGAAAATTATGGTGGAAACATCGGCAAGACATTTACATGTATCAAGACAGGATTTAGACATACTTTTTGGCGAAGGCGCAGAGCTTTCAAATAGAAAGGATTTATCACAACCAGGACAATTTGCAACAAATGAAAAAGTTGAGGTTGTAGGACCTAAGGGTTCACTTGTTATGACTATTCTAGGACCAACACGTCCTGAGACACAGATTGAGTTATCTTTGTCAGATGCAAGAAAAATTGGTATCTCAACTAAGATTAAAGAATCAGGTGATTTACAAGGCACAGCTGGATGTATATTAAAAGGACCTAAAGGAGAAGTTACACTTGAAAAAGGTGTTATAATAGCTAAGAGACATATCCATTTCAATGTGGAAGAAGCTAAAGAAGCAGGCGTTGTAGACAAGCAAATCGTAAGTGTAAAACTTGCTTATAACGACAGATCTTTAATTTTTGGCGATGTAGTAGCAAGGGTTAATCCAAGTTATGCAGCAGCAATGCACATTGATACTGATGAGGCAAATGCAGCGGCTTTATCTGGAACAGTTGACGGCGAAATTATTTTATAATTAATTTAACTATAAAACCTCCGAGTTTAATCTCGGAGGTTTCTTTTATTATACAGCATTTTATATTATATTTTCAGGGGATTTGCTAAAAGATTTGCTGATTATATAATTTCCAGAAGTTCCTGTACCTAACACATTGTTCATTGAATCTAAGTCATTAAAGTGCCACCACTCTGAAGCTAGCGGGGTAAGATCTCCTGAGCTACAGTAAGCCTGAAGTCTTATAGCCCACTCATTTGTACTCATAGCCTCTGATAACGGTACATCATGCCATGCGTCTTTATTATTGGGATCTATCGGGTAGGCAAATACAACGGAAGCATTACTAAGTTCATGAATAGGTGTTGGCATTTGATATTCACTATAAAAACTTACATCTTCATAAATATAATTGCCACTCCTCATAGTTTCAGTTCCCTCTACTTTTCCTAAGGAAACATCAATCGCATAGCCCATTTGATGGTTTGAAACACTTGTGGCGATAAACCAATTTATATTCCACGGGTCGGTTGTCAGGCCACTTTTAACAACTTCATTTGCATTCATCAAATTAGTAACTTCATTAACTATCTGCATTTGTGCCTGATATGGTCTAAATCCTTCATTAATAATTAAAGTGCTCGATGATTTAAGCGCCATGTCTTGAGCCGCCATAATCTTACTTGCCATAGTATAAAGCACTGGAACGATATACTCATCTTTTGAAAGCCTTTGATTATAATCTTTTGCACTATAAAGTGCTTGTCCTGTAATATTTGGTATGACATACCCCGAAGAAATCATTTTTGATGAGTAAGTATTTCCGTTATCATAAACTATTGATGGAATAATATCAGGTAAATTTATCAAACAAAATTTATGCTCAATAAATCCAATATTTCCATCAAAATCAACTTTCCACATTGTATCTATTTCTTCTAAAATTGTAAAACCGTATCCAGGGCTTAAGCTCATTAGAACTTGTGAGTTAAGATCTGCTTCACTATAAAGGTTTAATGAAATCGAAGCATAGCCAGAAGCACCATTTACAGGAAGCTCAAAAGCTCCACCACTTTCCTTGTAATCAATTAATTCAGGAGTAGGCTCGGGTGTTGTTTCAGGTGTCGGAGTAGCAGATGGGGTAGGTGAAGGATCTTCTGTAGGGACTAAAGATGACTCATCACTTCTTTCGTGTTCTACTCTACTACCTGTCGGCCTTGAAGTATCATCTTCAAATAAAGAACATGCTGTGGCAGAAAGTAAAAAACATAAGCAAGTAAAAACTAAAAGAATTATTCGCATTAAGAGTGTCCTTTCGAAATAGTAATAATAAATTTAAACCATTAAATTAAGTATCATAAATCACTTAGTAAAATTCATATACTTACCAATAATAGCATAATAATGTTTTATTTACAAGTAAATTAACCATAATTAATATATTCTGATAATATAAAGTGTGAAATGTGGTACAAATTGTCGATTTTTGCAAGAATCAAAAAGAAAACTTGCAAAACTAATATAAATATATTAAAATATAAGAAGAATAAACAAAAATTTGCAATTCAAAAAATTATATTAATCAAATTCATGTTAGGAGACTTAAGAAAATGATAGAAAACAAAGAGCTTTTAAAAGAAATACACGACAAGTCAATGATTGAGTACAAAGATTATTTAAGCCAAAATCTAAAACTCAATATGGCAAGAGGAAAGCCAGGCACTGAGCAACTAGAGCTTTCGAAAAATCTTATTAAAGAAATTAAAGAGGAAGATTTCTTTGATGATAATGGAGAAGATTTAAGAAACTATGGAATGTGGAGCGGCCTTGATTCTACAAAAAAACTTTTCTCATCAATGATGGATGTTCCTTATAATCAGATAGTAATCGGAAATAACTCTAGTTTGTCTTTAATGTTTGATGTTATTTCAAAAGGTTTTACACATGGTTTTGGAGGCAATACACCTTGGTGTAAACTTGATAAAGTTAAGTTTTTATGCCCTGTACCTGGATATGACAGACATTTTTCAGTTACTGAGCACTTCGGCGTTGAAATGATTCCTGTTCCTATGGATTTAAATGGTCCTGACATGGATATAGTTGAAGAATTAGCTAAAAATGATGAAAGTATCAAAGGAATTTGGTGTGTTCCTAAATATGCAAATCCTACAGGAATAACTTATTCTGATGAAGTTGTTACTCGCTTTGCAAAACTTGAAACAGCAGCTAAAGACTTTAAAATCATGTGGGACAACGCTTACTGTGTGCATGATCTTTCTGATACACCAGATACACTTTTAAGCATATATGATGAATGTCTTAAAAATGGCACAGAAGATAGAGTGTTTATTTTTGCTTCTACTTCTAAAATTACTTACGCTGGTGCGGGTATTGCAGCTTTTGCGTGTAGTGAAAATGTTCTTAAAGATATGGCAAAACATTTTATGAACAAAACTATCGGTCCAAATAAGATAAATGAATTAATGCATTCTATTTATTTAAAAGATTTTAATGGCATTAAAAATCTTATGAATGAGCATAAAAAATTACTTGTTCCTAAATTTAATATGGTAGTAGAAACTTTAGAAAAAGAACTTTCAGATACAGGCTTTGCTGTTTGGAATAAACCAAATGGTGGTTATTTTGTGAGTGTTGATGTAAAAGAAGGCTGTGCAAAAAGAGTAGTTGAACTATGCAAAAATGCGGGTGTAGTTTTAACAGGAGCTGGTGCGACATATCCATACGGAAACGATCCTAAGGATTCAAATATAAGAATCGCTCCGACATTCCCTCCAGTAGCTGAACTTGAAACGGCAATGAAACTTTTCTGTGTTTGTGTAAAACTAGCTGTATCAGAAAAATATCTGTAAAAAATGAAAACCTATCGTGCACGCATATACGTTTACGATAGGTTTTCACGCAAAACTCTAAATAAAAGTTTTAACATTCTTCACCGGTAAGAAGCCAATAAACAGAAACTCCAAGTATTTCAGAGAATGCCAGTAATTCATAATCTAATACAGATCTGAATTTTCCTTCTATTTTTGATAACCCTGATGCATTCATTTCAATACCTTTTACTTGAAGTTGAGCTAATAGTTCCTTTTGTCTCATTCCAAGTTTTTTTCTTACAGATTCAATTCTGGCTCCTACTATGTTTTTGTCTCCGAGTGGTTGCTTTCTCAATCTCATATAGGAGTCTCCTTTCAAAGAAATAGTATTTAGTTACGTTAACTCTTATATATATTCTAATATATTTATTCGCTCTAAAGATGAACAAATTGTTAACATTTGTGTTTTTTGCTACATTTTTTTCATACTTTAAGTCAAAATCTGTGCATTTTAATTCTAATTTGTAAAAATAAAATTATAGCTTATTTTTCTTGTCAATTTGATATAATAATGGTATAATAAATAAATGAATTTTTATTAAGTAAAGGCAGATGAATGAAATGTTTAAATTACAGGGAAAAGAACAAAATTTAACCATGCTTACGGATTTTTATGAATTCACTATGGCAAACGGTTTTTTTACTCATGGTTTTAAGGATAAAATTTGCTATTTTGATATGTTTTTTAGAAAAATACCTGACGGTGGCGGTTATGCAATAATGGCAGGAGTCGAACAACTTGTAGAATATTTAGAAAATCTATTTTTCACTGATGATGATATAGAATATTTAAGAAGCAAGAAAATATTTAATGAAGACTTTTTAATTTACTTAAAGAATTTTAAGTTTGAGTGCGATGTTTGGGCAGTTCCTGAGGGAACTCCGATTTTTCCAGGTGAACCACTAGTTACCGTAAAAGGTCCTTCAATACAGGCACAATTTATCGAGACTATGATTTTGCTATGCATCAATCATCAAAGTCTTATTGCCACAAAAGCAAATAGAATTGTAAGGGCAGCGGACGGCAGAAGTGTAATGGAATTTGGCTCAAGAAGGGCACAAGGTTTTGACGGCGCTATCTATGGAGCAAGGGCTTCTTATATTGGAGGCTGTGTTGGAACGGCTTGTACAATTTCAGATAGGGCTTTTGGTGTTCCGGCACTTGGAACTATGGCGCATAGCTGGGTTCAAATTTTTGATAATGAATACGAGGCTTTTAAAGCCTATGCAAAAGAGTATCCGCAGAATTGCTTTTTACTCGTAGATACCTATAATGTATTAAAATCGGGCATTCCAAACGCTATAAAAGTATTTAATGAGGTCATTTTGCCTACAGGCAACAGACCGGCTGGAATAAGAATTGACAGTGGCGACATAACTTATCTGTCTAAAAAAGCAAGAAAAATGCTTGATGAAGCTGGTTTTTCGGACTGTAAAATTTGCGCTTCAAATTCACTAGATGAATTCATTATAAGAGACATGTTAATACAAGGTGCAAAGGTTGATATTTTTGGAGTAGGCGAGAGGATGATAACATCTTCATCAGAACCTGTTTTTGGTGGAGTGTATAAGCTTTCCTGTACCGAAGAAAAAGACGGCAGTATGACACCAAAAATTAAGATTAGCGAAAATGTTTCAAAAATTACAACACCATGCTTTAAAGAGCTTTGGAGACTTGTCGATAATGAAACAAACAAGGCAATAGCCGATGTTATAACACTTCATGGTGAAATTATTGATGACCGATTTCCATATACAATTTTTGATCCTGAACACACATGGAAAAAGAAAACTCTTGATAATTTTACGGCAATTCCACTTAGAAATAAGATTTATGAAAAAGGAATGTGCCTATATAGAAAAAAAGAACTCAAAGAAATTAGAGAATACTGCAAAAATCAAGTAGACATGCTTTGGGATGAAGTATTAAGGCTTGAAAATCCGCATGAATACTATGTGGATTTATCTATAGATTTGTGGGAAGAAAAGCATAAACTTCTATCACAAAAACAATATTGATATTAATATGAGCGGACTGAACAGTTGCGAGCATAAAGTGAAAGCTTGTGTTTGAGGAAAGTCCGGGCTCCATAGGGCAAGAGTAACGGCTAACGGCCGCCGAGGGTGACCTTAGGGATAGTGCAACAGAGAGATACCGCCGATTTTTTTCGGTAAGGGTGGAAAGGCGAGGTAAGAGCTCACCGGCGTAAAGGAGACTTTACGGACATGTAAACCCTACTCGGAGCAACACCGTGGTAAGACATATATGCCGGCCCGGCAAGTCTTTTGGAGGTGGCGTGAACTGCAGGGCAACCTGTAGTCAAGATAGATGACTGTTCAAGACAGAACCCGGCTTATAGGTTCGGTCATATTTGTATATTAAACTACACAGTTAGGTTTTTACCGACTTAACTGTGTTTTTTATTGTAATATTAGCTTAAAATCCATCGATAAATAAACTAATATACTATTTGAATATTAGTTCATTTCATGGTAAAATATAAGTAAACAAATTAACGAGGTAAAATAATAGTGAAAGATCTTGTAGCGTATAAAAAAAGGTTTAATGAAATATTTAATGAGCATGTAAAAAGAGAAGGAGCAGAGAAATTTATTCATTGGCTTGAAAAAACAGATTTCTTCACAGCCCCTGCTAGTACAAAATATCACTGTGCTTGTGAGGGTGGACTTCTTATGCATAGCGTAAATGTGTATGAAGTTTTAAGAGGTAATTATTTTGGCGAAACTGATAATGAGGAAAGTTTTGCAATTTGTGCATTGCTCCACGATGTTTGCAAAGCTCAGTATTACACTGTGAGTACTAGAAATGTTAAAAATGAAGAAACAGGTCAGTGGGAAAAGAAACCATATTATGCAGTAGATGATCTATTTCCATATGGACATGGCGAAAAATCGGTTTTTTTGATTGAAAGATTTATACGATTAAAGCTTGATGAGGCTATGGCTATTAGGTGGCACATGGGTGGTTTTGACGAGAGTGTTAGAGGTGGTTCTTTTGCACTAAGTCAAGCATATGATAAATATGATTTAGCAGTTAAACTTCATATTTCAGACATGCAAGCTAGCTATTTACTCGAAAAAGGAACGTCAGATGTTAAATAAAAAAGAAACTCAAATAATTATTATAGAGAGGTGTTAAATGTCCATTGATTTACATTGTCATACCGTCTTTTCAGATGGTTCAACAGTAATAGAAGATTTATTGATGTTGGCAAAACTTAGAAATATACAAACTGTTGGAATTACCGATCACAATTCATTTGTAGCTTGTACAAGAGCTGTGGTTGTTGGAAAGCGCCTAGGTGTGAATGTAGTACCAGGAGCAGAAATTAGCTGTTGCCATAAAGAGCGAAATCTTAACATGTCATTGCTTTGCTATTATCCTGAAAATACAAACAGACTTGAAGGTTTACTTAAGAAAATTAATGATAGTCATAAGAAATCTATGATTATAACCATGCAAAAAGTTGCGAGGGTTTATCCCATTACATTAGAAGCTGTTATAAAAAAAGCTCAAGGTTCAAGTAGCATTTTTAAGCAACATATTATGCAGGTTTTGATGGATTCAGGATATACAGATTATATGTTTGGTGATGTGCATGATAAGCTATTTAAAGATAGAATAGGTCTTGCAAATACTAAGGCCGATTATCCTTGTATGCTTGAAGTTATTGAGGAAATTAGAGGAGCAGGTGGCCTTGTTGTCTTGCCTCATCCAACACATATTTTAGATATTAGTCTTGCAGAAGAACTGCTTGAAAAGAATTTAATTGATGGTGTTGAATGTAATTATCCTGATGTAAGTCCGGATGGAGCGAACATGCTAAAAGAATTGACTTTAAGTCATTCAAAAATAGTTACCGGTGGAACTAATTTTCATGGTGCAAATATTAAAAATTCCAATACGGTAGGAACTTTTATAACAGAAAAAGATCAATTTATTAAAATGAAAAAATTAAAAAATATGAAGTAGGATTTTTTATGAAAAGATATAAAACCAAAGGTGTATGTTCAAGTGAGATTCAGTTTGAAGTTGAAGGCGATATAATTAAAGAAGTTAAATTTATTGGCGGATGTCAGGGAAATCTAACGGGAATTTCTATGTTATCAAAAGGTATGAAAATTGATGATTATATTGAAAAATGTGAAAATATTGATTGTGGAAGAAGAGGGACGTCATGTCCCGCACAATTTGCAATAGCTTTAAAAGAATATAGTGAACAAAAATAATATTATAAAAAAACACCTTGCAGTCAATTTGACAGCAAGGTGTTTTTTACACTTATGTCTTTCTAAAATTTACCTGAAATTAGCAACCGCAACCATTGTTGTTGTTAAATCCAAAACCGCCGCATCCGCCACAGCAACAGAGAATGAGGATGATGATTATGATCCAAGAACATCCGCCACCAAAACAATTCATATTCGTACCTCCTTTCGTTTACATTACCATATTATGTCATAGGAAATTTTGTGTTACAAATTTAGTTTGTAAATAAAATGTAAATTACTTTGACTTTTATTGACTTTTGACTTAAAAATGTTATACTAAGCTTAAAGGCAAAGAAAGTCAAAGTCTAGAAGGAGATGAAATCATGGGTATGAGTGATGTTGTAGCCGCATATATTCTCAAAATGCTAGAAGAGGAAAACGGTATTGCTGAAATTCGTAGAAATGAACTTGCGGGAACCATCGGATGTGTTCCAAGCCAAATAAATTATGTAATTACTTCAAGATTTACCGCTGAACAAGGTTATACCGTCGAAAGTAGACGAGGTGGTGGCGGATATGTACGTATTACAAGAAGCTACGGAGCAAAATCTGGAATGATAATGCATATCGTTAATTCTATTGGGGAAAATCTTGATGCTGCTGCTTTTAGAGCAATAGAACAAAACATGCTATTTAATGGGTTTATAACAAAAAATGAAAGTGAAATTTTAAATGCAGCCGTTTCAGACAGAAGTTTAAGTTGCTTAAATAAACATTTAAGAGATAAGGTAAGAGCTTCTATAGTTAAGAATATTCTACTTGCTATGAATAGAGAATAATAAAAGTGAGGATATAGTATGAAATGTGAAAAATGTGGCAAAAACACTGCTACAACCTATATAAAATCAATTATAAGTAATCAATTAATCAATTATGCGTTGTGTTCTGATTGCGCTACTCAATACAATGAAGAAATACCAAATTTTGACTTTAGTATAATGCTTAAGAATTTTTTTAATAGTTCTAGCGTTTCAGCACAGAAATGTGAAATGTGTGGTACTTCATTTGAGGAAATAAAAAAAAGTGGTAAACTTGGTTGTGCAAAGTGTTATATTAAATTTTACGACAAATTATTACCGATTATATCTCAGATTCATGGCACAATAAGTAATAAGGGTAAAACTCCAGGAAAATCTGCCTTGAGTATAGTTAACAATAACAATAAACTTATCATTAAAAATGATTATGATGTAATTTCTGAAAAGAAAAATAAGCTTAAATTGGCAATAGACGAGGAGCGCTTTGAAGATGCTGCTATTTTAAGAGATGAAATTAATGGATTGGAGGGGTGATAAATGCCTTTTTCGATTGAAACACAAGGAAAAGGAATTGCAATTAGTACAAGGATTAGACTTGCAAGAAATGTTGTAGGATTTCCTTTTCCAAATAAAATGAATATCGCTCAAAAGAAAGAATTGACTAAAAAAATTTATGATGTTGTCTTTAATTCCAATAGTTATATTTCAGAAATATTTGAGTTTATTGATGCTGAGCAAATTACAGATGAGCAACGGTTTTCATTAGCTCAGTCAAATTTAGTAAGCTTTGATTGGGCAAGAAATCCAAGCGAAAAAAGCCTTTTGCTTAGTAAAGACAACAAAATTTCAGTAATGATAAACGAAGAAGACCACCTTAGAATTCAAAGCTTTTCGGATGAAATTGACGAAGCCTTTGATTTATCAGATAAAATAGATATAATTTTAAACGAAAAATTAACCATGGCTTATCATCCAAATTTAGGCTATCTAACGCCTTGTCCTACTAATTTAGGGACGGCACTTAGAGCCTCGGTAATGCTACATTTGCCCGCTTTTGAAGAAAGGGAAATTATCGAACAGCTTTCTTCAAACCTATCTAAATTAGGTTTTACAATAAGAGGCAGCAATGGTGAAGGAACTAAAGTTAGGGGGAGCAGATATCAAATATCTAATCAAATAACTTTGGGCTTAAGTGAAAGCGAATCTATAGAAAATTTAACTAATATAGTAAAACAAATTATTTCTGAAGAAATAAGACTTAGGGAGTTCTTACTTGAAACTGAAGAATATCAGGATAAAGTTTTTAGAGCGATAGGCACTTTAAAATGCGCAAAATTGATTAATAAAGATGAAAGTGAAAATCTGATTTCAATGCTTAGAATTGCAGTTTATGCTGGAATTGTAAGAGGAGTCCAGCACAAAGATATAAATAATGCTGAAATAGAAATATTAAATACTGAATTAATTTCTTTGAAAAATAATATTGAATCGGTGCAAACAGAACGAAAAAGAGCTTTAATTCTTAATAATATACTTAAAAATGCTAAAATAGATTAGGAGGTACAGGTTCATGTACAAATTTGAAGGTTTTACAGAAAAAGCTAATGAAGCTTTAAACGAAGCTATAAATATTTCCGAAGAATTGGGTCATTCATATGTTGGAAGCGAGCATATCGTCGCAGGAATATTAAAGAAAAAAACAGGCGTAGCTTATGCTGTTTTAGATAAATTATCCATTACTTTTGAAGAATATATTTATGTTATTGAAGAAAAAGTAGGAAAAGGGGCAAAAACAAATTTAAGTCCAAGAGAGTTCACACCGAGGACTAAAAGAATTTTACAAATGTCTAGCATAATTGCATCTAGACTAGGACACAAATATGTTGGAACCGAGCACCTTCTTTTATCAATTCTTGAAGATGGAGACAGTTTTGCAGTAAAGTTTTTAACTACACTTGGTGCACATCCTCAAAAAATAGTTTCCGAGCTTTCTTCTCTTCTCAACAGCAAGATTGCTTCGAATGGCGAAAGTGCACCTGATTCCCAAAGAGGTGGAAATTCACTTGAAAATTTTGGAAGAGATTTAACTAAGCTTGCCGCTGAAGGTCTTATTGATCCTGTAATCGGAAGAAAAAAAGAAATTGAACGAGTTGTTCAGATTCTTTCACGAAGAACAAAGAATAATCCAGTGTTAATCGGTGAACCTGGAGTTGGAAAAACAGCTGTTGCAGAGGGTCTTGCACTGATGATTAACTCGGGTGAAATTCCAGAAACGCTGAAAAATAAAAAACTTATTTCGCTTGATTTGACAAGTATGATTGCCGGAACTAAGTATCGAGGAGACTTTGAAGAAAGAATTAAATCAGCCATCGACGAAGTAAAAACTGACGGCAACATAATTTTATTTATAGATGAATTGCATACAATTATTGGTGCAGGTGGCTCAGAGGGCTCTGCGGATGCAGCAAACATCCTTAAACCTTCACTTGCAAGAGGTGATTTTCAGGTAATAGGAGCTACTACAATTAATGAGTATAGAAAGCATATAGAAAAAGATTCTGCACTTGAAAGGAGATTTCAACCAGTAAATGTCGGTGAACCTAGTGAAGATGAGTCTATCGAGATATTAAAAGGCCTTAAGGACAGATATGAGGCGCATCACAAGGTAAATATTACAGATGAGGCGATAGAAGCGGCTGTAAAGCTCTCATCACGATATATTAACGACAGATTTTTACCTGATAAGGCTATAGATTTAATTGACGAAGCAGCGTCTAAGGTGAGACTTACTACATTTACTGTTCCTCTAAATCTTCATGAGCTTGAAATGGAAATTAAAGATTTAGAATCAGAAAAAGCGGCAGCGATAAGCGCACAAGATTTTGAGGCTGCAGCAAAACTTAGGGATAAGCAGCAAGAATTACAAAAAAAACTTGAAGAGGCTAAGGAAAATTGGAAAGATAAAAACGAAAGGGAAAACACTGTAGTTACAGGGGAAAGCATCGGGGAAATTGTTTCGATGTGGACGGGAATACCTGTTATTCAGCTAAAAGAGGAAGAAAGTCAACGATTATTAAACCTTGAAAAAAGTCTTCACAAAAGAGTGATAGGGCAAAGTACGGCAGTCAGTGCGATTTCAAGGGCTATAAGAAGAGGAAGAGTTGGAATTAAAGACAAAAAAAGACCTATTGGCTCCTTTATTTTCCTAGGCCCCAGTGGAGTCGGAAAAACTGAATTATGTAAGGCGCTTTCAGAATCAATATTTGGTGATGAAAAATCGCTTATAAGGTTTGACATGTCTGAATATATGGAAAAGCATGCGGTTTCAAGACTTATAGGGTCACCACCGGGATATATAGGGTATGATGAGGGTGGACAACTCACTGAATCCGTCAGAAGAAAGCCTTTTAGCGTAATTCTATTTGATGAAATTGAAAAAGCTCATCCTGATACTTTCAACATTCTTCTTCAAATTTTAGAAGATGGTAGACTTACAGATTCTCACGGTAAAACTGTTGATTTTAAAAACACTGTAATTATCATGACTTCAAACATCGGCGCAAGACTTATAACAGAAAAGCCTAGCACTAAACTTGGTTTTGCAAGTGAAAAAAATGAAATTCGAGATTTTGAACAAACTAAAGAACTTGTTTTAAAAGAGCTAAAAAATTTATTTAGGCCTGAATTTATCAATAGAGTCGACGATATTATCGTTTTCACAAAGCTTAATAAAGAAGAAATAACTGAAATTTCAAAGAAAATGTTAGATGAGTTAGCATTGAAGCTTAGTGAAATTGGAATAGATATGGAGTTTAGCGAAAATGCCGCAAAAGAGATATCAGAAGTAGGCTACGACGATGTTTACGGAGCTAGACCGCTTAGACGAGCTGTGCAAAATAAAATTGAAGACAGCGTATCTGAAAAAATTCTTGAAGGAAAAATTAAAACCGGTCAAAAATATTTTTGTGATTATTTAGGCGGTGAACTTTCAATTATCGAAAAATAATATAAAAAGGCTGTTAAGATCTAACTTAACAGCCTTAAAATATTTATTGATAAACTGCGATTGTTTCAATCTCAACCAAAGCATCTTTTGGAAGCCTAGAAACTTCAACTGCAGCTCTTGCAGGAAAATCTGAATCAAAAAATGTTGCATAAACTTCATTCATAGCAGCAAAATTGTTCATATCACTTAGATAAACATTCATCTTAATAACATCCTGAAAATTTAGTCCAGCGGTTTCAAGAATAGCCTTAATATTCATAAAACATTGATTTGTTTGAGTTTTAATATCATCACCAGCAAAATTTGCAGTCTCAGGATCAATAGGGATTTGACCTGAAATATACAGAAAACCATTAGCCTTTACCGCTTGTGAATAAGGTCCTATTGCACTAGGTGCTTTACTTGTAGAAATTATTTCTTTCATATAAAAATTCTCCTTTTAGTTTAAAATCGAAATTTTAATATTAATCTTATCATTTGAAGCGCTAGTACCCATTTTGCCACCTAAACGTTCAACTAAATCAACAAGATAATTAAAATTAGTGCTGTCAACAGGTTGTTTGTCCATTATGACATCTTGTAAAATTTCTTTTGCTGTTTTTTGAAGCAATTCTTTTGAAAAACCTTTTTTCTTTTCATCTTCAATTTCAGAATAAAAAACTGTCTCAAATACAGTGGTTCTACCAGCGGGTTGTACTGAAAAATGAACCTTTTTATTTTCAGTATTAGAATCTTCAGTTTCAGAAACTGCTATGGACAAGAGTTGATTTATAATACAACATAAATCAATTAGCTTAAGCTTACAAGACTGTAAATTAATATTACATTCCATATCAATGCCATTTTCTTTAGCATACATCTTTTTAGTAGCAACAATAGAATTTACATACGGATTTTCACAATATTCTTCTAAAAGTGCAGAATAAAAAACACTGTTTCTATTTAATCTAATATAATTTTGAAGTTCTGGAACTTTATTTTGATTTGCTAAAATAGCAATTCTGTTCATAGATTTATCAAGTGAAGCCTTTACTTCTTTATAGTTATTAACATTGGCATGGACTGAATTAAAATTATCAGCTTGAAGCCTTGAATACATCCTTTCGGCATCATGTTCAATTTCTCTAACTTTCTTTTTAGCAGTGAAATAGTTTGTCCTAATGTTAAATATAACAAAAACGTACAAAATAAGCCCCGAGAACATGTTTAGTGAATCTGAGTTAATTCCAAGCAAATCACTTAAAAATCCGCCTACAGTAATGCAGGCAAAAAACATAATCACACATAGTATAATCGAGGATAAATCGACACCTCTTTTATAAAAATAATGGTATGGACCTGAAAACATTGCAGCTGTAAGTAAGGTAAGTAGTAAATAAACTGCATTTGAAATTAAAATCGAAGATATTCCCGCCATAGACATAGGAATAATGCCAAAAATATTTGTCACAAATAGGTAACAGAAAACATAATTAAAATAAACTGATAGTGCTAAAATTATTTTTGAACACAAATTATTAGAAGATGAAAACACTGAAGAAACTACAAGGATACCAGCATGCACAGCACAAGCTATAGGACCACTAACAAGCGGGTCGTGATTATATCCAAAAACAATATAACTTCCAAGAAGTGAAAGTAAATATGCACCAGCATTTATCGATAAGCTAGTAAGCAGTTTAAATCTTTCCTCTAAGACCACTGCAAACAAAATTGTATTGCACAAAAAAACAAAAGGTAATAATAACATTTATATCCTCCTAAATATGTATAACATCTAAAAACTTAAATATCAAACCTTATTGTATCACAATTAGCAAAAAAAAACAAATAGTTTTTTATCAAAAAAAACCACAGGAGTTACTCCCGTGGCTTATTTTGTTATTTTGCGTTATAGTCAGCCCATTTCTTTACGTCTTCAACAGCCTGGTCTGTAGGTATGGAAACATTTGTCTGTGGATCTTTCTTAATCTTCATGCTGGTAGGAAAGCTGTCATAAAGGGGAGTGGTGTCTTTTTTCTTAGAATTTTTTTCTCGGTTTTTCATTTAAACACATCCTTTCAATAGTATTTTGGCTATTAAATTTAATTTAATACATAAATTCTTCTTTACAGAAAAAAGATTTTGAAGTATTATATAAGGTACAGATTATTTTTTGATTTTGAAAGGAAGTTTTATGAAAAAATCTTTAATTAAAAAAATTGTTATTGGTCTATTGTCTTTGTTTTTTGTTATTCCGGTGATTTCCTATGGCTACGAGACAAATTTTGGCCTTAATGCATTTGCTTATACTGAAATTTCAGATAGTGAAATGACAAGTAAATATAATTATACTATAGAATCTAACGATATTTCAGAAGTAAACATCGAATGGCTACAGGGTAATATTAATGTTATTTTATATGAAGGTGAAACTATTCAAATTGAAGAATATTCAAAATTATCACTAACAAGAAACGAAACAGCCTATGTAAGTGAAGCGAATTCGCAGGTTAATGTATATTTTAATGAAGAATTATCTTTTGATGATACACAAAACAGTACAAAAAATTTAAATATTTTCATCCCTAATAATTCTAGCTTAGAAACCTTAAAAATCAAAAGTTCTAAGTCTAATATAGAAATTAGTGGTTTAAATATCAAGCATTTAACGGCTGAGTCTGTAGATGGTGAAATTAGAATCAATGATATGGATTCTAAATTTATTAATGTTAAGCTCAATAGTGGACTTATTAGCATGAGTAATATTTTTTCAAGTAATCTTGAAGTGGCATCTTGGAATAATGATACGATTATAAATCAAGCCGATACCGAAAATTTTGTTTTCGACTCTACCATGGGTGATTTGAGTATAAATGGAAATATTGAGAATATGCAAATCAGCAGTGTATATGGCGACTTAGCGATAATTACAAAGCATGTTCCAAGTGAATTAGATTTAGACTCTGTAGGTGGAAATATTGAAGTTACTATGCCTGATAATGATGGTTTTATATTAAATACTTCACAAATTTATGGTGAAATAATTTCAGATGATTTTAATTTAATTGAAGATGAGGAAAATCTATATTATAAAGACAATAATTCTATCATTTCCTACGATATTAAGACAAGTGATTCTGATATTACAGTTAAAATGGGTGAATTTGATAGTTCTTATCAAAGCTATAGCGATTGGGAAAACTATTTAAACGATCTGAAAGAAGAAGAAGCTTTGCAGACTATCGGACAGTCAAACGAAGATGAAGACGATGGGGAAGAAGCTTAAAAAATAAAAGGACTACTGCTTATTTAGCAGTAGTCCTTAAACTTTATATTTTAATTTTAGAAAGTGGATTTTTTTTCGCCGCTTCTTCCATTTGCTTATTTGAAACATGCGTATAAATTTCAGTTGTACCTAAGTTTTCATGTCCTAAAATATCTTGTAAAACCCTAATGTCGACGCCGTTTTGGTGCATTAAAGTAGCAGCAGTGTGCCTAAGTTTATGAACAGAATATCCAGGTCCGCCAAGACCGATTTTTTCTAAATTGACATTTACTATATGCTGTACAGTTTTTGGACTAATTCTAGTAAACCTACTACTTAAAAACAAAGCATTTTTATCAATAACTTTATCATTTGGTCTAACCGCTATATAATTATCAATCGAAGATATGCAAGAATCATTTAAATATACAATTCTTTCTTTATTTCCTTTACCTAAAACTCTTAGTGAGTTTGTACTTCTTATAATATCATTAATGTTAATGCCTACAAGTTCTGATAAGCGAAGTCCACAATTTAAAAACAAAACTATAATGCAGTAATCTCTGATTTTATTAGCGCCATCTACTGCTTTTAACAGCTCGATACTTTGTTCGAGCGTTAAGAATTTTGGAAGAGTTTTGCGTTTTTTAGGTGCAGTTAAATTTTCAGTTGGATTATTTGGAATCAACTTTTCATGTTTAAATAGATAGGTAAAAAAACCTTTTAAAGATGAAGATTTACGCTGTCTAGTAGACGCCATATTATTACGACCATCAGTAACAAAATTCATAAACTCAAAAATATCATAGGTTGTAATTTTTTTTATAAAATCAATGTCGATGTCATTAACTAGAGTTTTATCAAGTTCATCAGAATTAGCAAGTCCATAATGAAACTTCATAAATCTAAAAAAAGTTCGCAAATCCAGTGCGTATTCATTTACAGTTTTTGAGCTTCGACCTTTAATATTTCTCATATACAAAAAGTATTGTCTAGCTATTTGCGGTAATTCTATTAAAATATCAGTATTATAGCCGTTTTGTTTCATTTAATTGAATCTGTATCAAAATGCAGTTGCAAAGTGATTTTCCTTTCTTTTTTTCAAAATCTTCTCCCCTCAATTATACAAAATATTTATTTTGTATAATTGAGATTGTAATTTTAGAGAGTAAAATTTATATCACTATTATCCCACCTATGTCTATCAAAGGCTTATTTGAAATCGAAACCGCCTTTAGTCCATGCTTAATAATAAATGATTTTATCCTATTTGAATCTTCATGCAAATCTAGATTACCAGTAAAATAAACCGTATCTTCTATCACGCCTGAACTACCGCCAATGAAACCATAATTATAACCCGGTAATAAAATATTTCCATTTGAAATTTTTAAAACGTCCACTTTGTTTTCTATTAATGTTTTTTCAATAGTTGTGTCCGCTGTAATTACCGCATTTTCATTTATTTTAAGACTAGAACATTTTGTATATCCCTGTTTAACATTTACTATTTTATAATTATTTTCATTTGCAAAATTAAGTACCTTTATGTCTAAGGCGTTTTTATTACAAAATATTTTCCTATTTAGCACTAGTGCGTTTAACAAACAATCATTCGGATACTTGTCCCCTAAATTATTTTGACATTTTTCTATTTCATATCCATAAATTGTTTTATTAAAATCTCTTGATACAAAAATAGTTTTATTTTCAAGCATTAAAACTTGTAAATCTGCATGATAAGCAGTCTGTTTTGGTAAAAACTTACTTTTTTCTGTTAATATGCACTCATAGCCGAGATTGATAAAATATTCATATATATGCGGATATTCACCTGAGAGTAAAATCCTCATTTTGAAGCAGCCTCTAACGCTTGTCTTAAAGTTTTTACGCCTATTATTTCTATATCTGTTTGCTTTTTAAATTTTACAGCATTGTGATACGGCATTACGCATCTTGTAAATCCAAGTCTTGACGCTTCGGCAATTCTTGCTTCAACATGGCCTACAGAACGTAGTTCACCTGCAAGACCCACTTCACCAAAAACTAATGTATCCTCTCTGATTTCCACGTCCTTTAAGCTTGAAACTAGCGCCATTGCAACAGCTAAATCGACCGCTGGTTCGTCCAACCTTAAGCCTCCTACAACATTTACATATGCATCCAAATTAGAAAAATAAAACCCAGCTCTTTTTTCTAAAACAGCAAGAATAAGTGCCATTCTATTGTAATCATATCCTGTAGATGTCCTTCTTGGATTCCCAAAGCCACTCGTAGTTGCAAGACCTTGAATTTCCGCAAGAATAGGTCTAGTGCCCTCCATCACGGCAGTTACACATGTACCCGAGGCATTCTTTGGTCTTCCTTCTAACAAGGCTTTAGATGGATTATCTACTTCCTTTAAACCGTTTTCTCCCATGTCAAAAACACCAATTTCGTTTGTAGATCCGTAACGATTTTTTATTGCTCTTAAAATTCTATAAGTCATCTGTCTATCGCCTTCAAAATATAAAACTGCATCGACGATATGTTCGAGAACCTTAGGGCCAGCCACTGCCCCGTCTTTATTCACATGCCCAACTAAAATAACAGGGATATCCAGCGATTTTGCACACCTCATTACGGCATTTGTGCACTCTCTGACTTGTGTAACACTGCCCGGTGAAGATGATAAATCCTTCAAATTCATCGTTTGAATTGAATCTATCATGACTAAATCAGGTTTTTCTGAAGATATAAGCTCTGTGACATATTGCATATCAGTTTCGGTTAAAACCTTGATTCCCTCACTGTCTACACCGAGTCTTTGCGCCCTAAGTTTAATCTGCCTTGCAGATTCTTCGCCTGAAACATAAAGGATATTTAAGTTTTGACCTAAACAGTTACAAACTTGTAATAAAATTGTAGATTTACCTATACCTGGATCACCACTAATAAGAGTAAGTGAGCCCTTAACAATTCCACCGCCTAAAACACGGTCAAATTCACCTAAACCTGTTTTGTATCTATGCTCGTTCTCTGTGTCAATTTCCCTTATACTTTGAGCTTTATTATAGCTGAAAACATCAGAAAAAGTTGTTTTCTTACCACTTCCAGTAAAACTGGTTTTGATACTCTCTTCCATACAGTTCCAGTTTCCACATTCTGGACATCTTCCCGACCATTTTGGTGCTTCATAAGCACATTCAGAACAAATAAATACTGTTTTATTTTTTGCTGCCATTTTATCAAACCCTCTTATTTTTAATAGAAATATAATAACACAATTAAAAAGTTATAACAAGAGTTTAGTTTAAATAACTGTCAACAGCCTTAAATATCACATTAGATAGTTCTTTCTGATAGTTTTCATCTTGTAATGTCTTACATTCTTCGTAATTAGAAATAAAACCACATTCAATAATTATCATGGGCGTTTCTGTGTTGTTTAGTAGATAATTGCTATCAATACTTTTTATCACTCGGTTATTGTTCGGTTGTAAATCGTTTATTATGCTGTATTGAACCGCTTCTGCTATATCTTTTGAGTTTTCATTTTTGTAAAAAACTTGAGATCCGCTGTACCTTTCTTCCGTGAAATGATTTTGATGTATGCTAATTACTAAATCAGCTTCTGAATTATCAAACAATTCTTCTCTTTCATACATATCTGATTTTTTTCGTGCACTTACTGAACCTAAACTTGTATCTCCAAGTGCAGTGTCGACTTCTCGTGTCATAATTATCTGATAGCCACCGTTTTCAAATTCCTCTTTTAACGCCAAACTAATGGCAAGATTAATATCTTTTTCGGATATACCGTCTACTCCGACAGCTCCGCCATCTTCTCCACCATGTCCTGCATCAATCACTATTGTTCCTTTGCTCTGAATTTTTATGGTATGCTCATCTATTTTTGAAACCGCTCCAACAAGATTAAACACAGTTAAAATAGTTATAGTTATGCAAATTATGCCATAAAATCTTTTTTTCATCGCAATCACCCTTTTAAGTATATGATTTGACGTATACTAAACATTACTTTACTTTTAAAGCTTATTATAATATAATTTAATTATGAAAGGGTGTGTATACTATGAAACAAGAGAAGTCTTGTGGGGCGATTGTTTGGCGAAAAAACTCAAATAAAATTGAATTTTTGCTTCTAAAACATAAAAATGGAGAGCACTGGGCGTTTCCAAAAGGACATGTTGAAAAAAATGAAACTGAACTTGAAACAGCTAAACGTGAAATACTTGAAGAAACAAGTTTGAGTCCTGTTATTGATGAAAATTTTCGAGAAAGTGTAAGTTATTCCCCTAAAAAAAACGTGATAAAAGAAGTTGTTTATTTTTCAGCACTTTGTGAAAGTGGTGAATTCTCAGCTCAAGAAATCGAAATAAAGAAAATAATCTGGGCAGATTATGATAAGGCACTCAAAAAAATAACCTTTGAAAACGATATAAAAATATTTAAGAAGCATTTTGAATTTTTAAAAAGTAAATATGATATAAACTAAAAAAAACAGTGTAATTCACCTAAATCGTGAATTACACTGTTTTAAATTAACCTAAATCGTCAAAAATTTGTTCTTGCTCTTCGCTTTCATCGTAATTCCAAATAGATTTTACTTCTTCTTTGGTCTCCTCTTCATTCTCACTAGCTTGATACGGATTAAAAATATATCTATCAAGAAGTGGATAGAAGATAAACGCATTTGAATAAGTAACAAAGCTAAATGCGAAAAGTACCAACGATACCATCGGTAAAAACTCATGTAAAAGTGAAATTACGGCAAAGATAATTACGACAAGGGCAAACAAAAAGTTTCTGCCAACTCCTAAAATCGAAAACAATAAAGAATTTTTGTAAATATCCTTTAGTTTTAACTTTGCCGATACAATTAATAACGGCACATACAACTGCATTAAAATGAAGATTATCGCTAAAAGCAGTGTAAAGAAATATGCCACAATATAAATTATACCTTCGTCAAAATAAGTTGAATAGTACAAAGTAGAAAAACTTAAAAGTACATAAACGAAATAACATAGCAAAGCATTTAAAAAGAATTGCAAAAAGTTTTCTTTAACGCCTGTCCAATATTCACTCCATAAAAAAACATACTTTCGGTTGACAAGTCTTTTTGTTATGACCAGCATCGCTGCAAAGAAAGGATACAAAAATACAAGTGGGAACATTGATATGTAATTTCTCCAAATATCTACGCTTAAATTCACTGTCCCTGAAGTAAGTGCAATACTCAAATCAATCTTAAATACAAAACCTGAAAAATAGAGGAATACAATTAAGGCCGCTATGGGTATAGCTGGAATTAAAAAAATCAGGTTCAATTTAAGTAGCCTTGCAAAATTTCTACCATAGGTTATAAAATACCTTTGAAATGCTGATTTTTCATCATCGTCGTCCTTATTTACACCTGGACCGGGCTTACTATAATTACCAAATAATCCAAAAAACGCCAAAAACACCAACTCCAATAAAATTATTTAATTTTTGCTTCAACTAAATCTTCTTCGCTTTAGGGTGACTATGATTATACACTGCTTTCGTATTATTATCAAGTAGTTGCAAGTAAATTTGTGTAGAAGAAATATCTGCATGTCCCATCATGGTTTTAATATCCTCGACAGATGCACCATTTTCAAGCAAATGCATAGCAAAAGAATGTCTTAAAGTATGCGGAGTAAGTTCTTTAGTAATGCCTACTTCTAATGCATACCCTTTAACAATTTTCCAGAAACCTTGCCTTGTAAGACGTGATCCATTTAAATTTACAAACAAAGCTTCACATTTTTCATCTGATACCAAAAGAGATCTCATTCTATATATATAATCAGAAACCGCAACAATAGCTGATGTATGTACTGGAATAGTTCTTTTATTTTTTGAAGCACTACAGTAAAGAACTCCTGAGCGCAAGTTAATGTCACTTAAATTCAAATTAATTAGCTCTGAAACTCTAATACCAGTTGCGTACAAAAGTTCTAACATCGCTTTGTCACGGCAACCTTTAGGGTCTGAAAGCAAAGGTTTAGAGAGCAATAGTTCGATTTCTTCACCTGTGATAATTTGCGGAAGTCTTTTTTCTGTTTTTTCAAGTTTAACTGCCTTTGCAGGGTTTTCATCAGTTAATCCAGAAAAAATCAAATACTTATAAAAACACCTTACAGAACTTACATTTCTTGAAATAGTCGAAACACTTCTGCCTAAATTTTTAAGATAATCTACAAAATCATTAACTAATTCATCGTCTGCATTTAATGGGTCTTTGCAAGAACGAAGTTTTATATAATCTAAATACATTTGAAGATCCCGCAAATACGAATCTCTTGTGTTAACAGAGCCTGACTTATGTTCAAGCAAATAATCCGCAAAATCCGCATAATAATTTTTCATACTTCTACCATCCTAATTACTAAAATAAATATTTAAATGCCGAAAACAAAACGGCAATCACTGACATGAATACTAATGAGAAAACACCATGACTTAAACCAACATCAATGCTACTCTTCTTATGCTTAATAAGATCAAATGAAAAAGAAAACGATTGAGCAAAATAGA
The DNA here is from genome assembly GCA_964369415.1 of uncultured Eubacteriales bacterium. Taxonomy (GTDB): domain Bacteria; phylum Bacillota; class Clostridia; order Oscillospirales; family Acutalibacteraceae; genus SIG603. The sequence continues at coordinate 68,546 of CAYJFP010000002.1, forward strand.
TAAGCAAAAAAGCAGCTTCAATAGATAAAAACAAACCGTAAAAAACAAAAGCTAAAAAATAATCACTATTAAAAAATAGAAAAGAAACACTTAAACATGAAAAAAAGGCTTTAAAAAACACTAGTACAGGTATTAGAAAAAAGCCGAAATAAGAGGTTCCAAAAAATAAAGCCAAAACCGTGAATAAGAAAAAATAAATAAAAGAATGTAATAATATTTCAAGAAATCCATCGCCTGAATAAAATAAAAGCAATGGCGATAATAACTTGTCCCCTAAATCAATATCAATAATAAAAGAAAAAACCATCCCTAAACAATATATCAAAAAGAAGGAAAGAAATATTAAAAGGCTAATTTTAAATCGGATTCCACAAACAGAAAACTCTAAAGATTTTTTCATATACACAACCATCCATATTAACAAGATAATAATGTGTATGAAGAAAAGAAAAAAAGTATTCTCAATAATGAGAATGCATAAAAATTAAAATTTATGAAACCCAAGGTTAAAAATAATTTTTCATCAAGTTTTCAGGGGTAACTATGTGCATTTTCACTAAAACAAGAAGAATAAGCTGTGATTTTGTATTTTAACAACTCCGCAAAGAAGAAAAACACAAAATGTACCAAACACAAACAAAGGTATGTATATATGTAGATATTCTAGTAAAATACACGGTGTTCAGATAGGTTTCAGATGAATTTGTGGAAAACAACCAATATTTTTTATAAATATAGAGAAGCAACCCTTAAATTACACTGTCTATATAATATAATACTTTTTTACACTTTTTGCAAGTCTTTTTTTGAATATTTTTTCATTTTATTTGTAAACTTGGTATTTTTATGTAAATAACATTATGTAAACTTTCAAAATTATTATGGTAAAAAATTATTGCAGGCAATGAATATTTATTCATTTTTATGCAAAAAGACGACAGCACACTATACTGTCGTCTAATATATTCATTATTCAATTACATAAATTTTTCTTTTTTTCCTGAAACTCCAAGCGCTCCTGAGCAAACTCCTACCATCATCATAATAGTAGATTTAAGCGGCATTGAAACAGGATCTACAGGAACTGAAAAGCTTAGCGAAATTACTAACCGTATTAAAATCCATGTTACGGCAATGATTAGTCCGTATACCGCACCTTTTTCCCATGCCATTCTTGCACAAATAAAAGAGGCTACAACTACAGAGATATATGAAGCTATTTCCAAGGCTAAAATATACCCAGAATTTTCTATACTTCCAAAGCTACTAGCAGTTAGTACTATCGCACAAAGTAATACTAAAAATATCCCGGCCTGAAGCAAGGCGCCAAATAGAATAGCTTTAATTTTCAACATAATAAAATCCCCTTTTGAATAAATTAGTAAACTGAACTCGTCTACCAATATATATTCAAAAGAGGATTATATTATACATAAGATTTTACTCGTCTTCGTGTACAGTATCAACACTACCTACTGCCCAACGTTTTACAAGCATTTTACTTCTATCAGAGCCAGTTTCGATGATTATAGCATCGTTTTCGTCTCTAACAGCAACTATTCTACCAACGATTCCGCCGATAGTTGTTATTTGATCGCCAACTTGAGCATTTTTTCTCATTTCAGCTTCTTTTTTCTTTCTCTTACTATTTGGTCTAAATAAGAAAAAGTAAATCGCAAAACCAAATACTGCATAAATACCAAGCGTCATAATAAGAGTCCATGTGCTATCACCTTGTGTAGCTGTAGCACTAGCATCAAAAAGCGCTATATTTGCAAGTCCGTTCATTGTCTCACCTCCAAGTCAATATTGTTATTTTACCAAAAAAACAAACTTAGTGCAAGCTTTAATTTAAATTAAAAGTTAAATTCTTTTAGATAAATTGTTAATATTTTCATTATAAAAGCTCTCAAAGCTATTTTCATCCATCGAATTTCTTATTTTTTCCATTAAATTATTATAAAAATAAAGATTATGCATGACCATAAGCCTCATACCAAGCATTTCTTTCGCTTTTAGCAAATGGTGTATGTACGCACGAGTGTAATTTTTACAGACAGGACATTCGCACCCCTCTTCTATTGGTAAAACATCTTCTTTATATTTCGCATTTTGAATATTTCTACAGCCTTCCATTGTAAATGCGTGTCCGTGTCTTGCATTTCTCGTTGGCATTACACAGTCGAAAATGTCTATTCCCCTTTTTACACTTTCAATAATATTAGCAGGAGTACCGACTCCCATCAGATACCTAATCTTATTTTTAGGCATATACGGCTCTACAGTTTCTATCGTCTTGTACATTTCTTCATGGGTTTCACCTACTGCAAGTCCACCTATAGCATAGCCATCTAAATCAAGCTCGACTATTTTTTTCATGTGATTTATCCTGAGGTCTTCGTAGACGCTTCCTTGATTTATGCCAAATAAAAGTTGTTTTCTATTTATTGTCGTTTCAAGCGAATTAAGCCTTTCCATTTCATCTTTACACCTGACAAGCCACCTGTACGTCCTGTCACAAGATGCTTTTACATAATCATATGTAGCGGGATTTTCTATGCATTCATCAAATGCCATTGCAATGGTAGAAGCAAGATTCGACTGAATTTTCATGCTTTCTTCAGGCCCCATAAAAATTTTTCTCCCATCAACATGAGAAGAAAAAGTGACGCCCTCTTCTTTAATATTTCTAAGCTTCGATAACGAAAAGACCTGAAATCCACCGCTATCTGTCAAAATCGGCCCGTCGTAACCTGTAAATTTATGGAGCCCACCTAAATTTCTAACGGTTTCATCTCCTGGCCTTATGTGCAAATGGTAAGTATTACATAACTGTACCTGACTTTTTAAATCTTTAAGATCATAAGCCGAAACAGCACCTTTAATAGCACCGGCAGTCGCAACATTCATGAACGCAGGCGTTTGAATCGTGCCGTGAACTGTTTCAAACTCTCCCCTTCTAGCTTTTCCTTCTTCTTTTTTTAGTGTATACATTTTATTTCTCCAATTCACCGTTTTTGTGTTTTTACATTAAATAATTGCCATAGCATCACCAAAAGAGAAAAACCTATATTTTTCTCTCACTGCTTCTTCATATGCCTTTATCACATTATCTCTTCCAGCAAGTGCCGAAACTAGCATTATAAGCGTGCTTTCAGGTAAGTGAAAATTTGTGATAAGCCCATCGATTGCATTGAACTTATATCCCGGGTAAATAAAAATATCTGTAAAACCGTCGCTTTCTTTCATTTCACCTTCATATTTATATACTGATTCAAGCGTTCTGCACGAAGTTGTGCCGACAGCTATGATCTTTCCACCATTTTTTTTAGTATTATTAATCTTTTCAGCTGTTTCCTTTGATATAGCGTAGTGTTCAGAATGCATTTTATGGTCTGTTATTTTATCATCGCTGACAGGTCTAAACGTTCCTAGACCTACATGCAAAGTTACAAATACAATCTCTATACCTTTAGCCTTTATTTTAGAAAGTAAATCCTCGGTAAAATGTAGTCCCGCTGTAGGGGCCGCCGCTGAGCCTAAATTCTTCGAGTAAACTGTTTGGTATCTTTCCTTGTCCTCAAGTTTTTCTTTTATATAAGGAGGAAGTGGCATCTGACCGATTTTATCTAGTGTCTCGTAAAAATTTTTTTCACATGAAAACTTTATAATTCGGCTTCCGTCTTCAAGTATATCAACCACTTCGCCAAGCATTTCACCATCACCAAAATCAAATTTAGTTCCAATTTTAGCTCTTTTTCCAGGCTTCACAAGACATTCCCACTGCATTCCGCCTTTATTTTCAAGTAGCAAAAGTTCAAGTGAAGCACCTGTTTCAAGTTTTTTTCCAAAAATCCTTGCTGGAAGAACTCTTGAATCGTTCAAAACAAGACAATCGCCTTCATTTAATAAATCAATCACATCACTAAAAGTTTTGTGACTGAGTTCACCACTTATTTTATCCAAATGCAAAAGTCTTGACTTATCCCTATTCTCAATCGGCGTCTGCGCAATCAATTCAGATGGCAGAAAAAAATTATAATATTCCTTATTTAAACATTCCATTCTCATTAACCTCAATTTTTTTATACATTAATAATATATCATTAATGAGATTTATGCAAGAATTATTAAATAATATTTGACATTTCGCTAGATATACTGTATTATATAGATGATAGAGGTGCGACTTTTATTAGTAGGAAATTGTAGGCTGCCAAAGCTTATGATGATTTCTAAAAGGAAAAGCCGCCGAAGGAAGTGTAATGGCATATACTTTCTGGTTGTATGAGTTAACAGCTGTATGACTGTCATCAGAAATGATGGAGTGCTATCATCTTTAAGTAAAACTTTGCGTTTTATTAATGATGATGGCCGGTTAATAACCGGTCTTTTGTTTTATCTACCCTCAGAAAATTAAGCTAATTTATAAATTAGCAGTCAATTTATTGCCGAAAAAACGGCGGAATGGAGAATTTATTATGAAAAAGTTTAAAGTTGGTATTATAGGATGTACAGGTATGGTTGGACAGCGTTTTGCGCTTCTTTTAGAAGACCACCCTTGGTTTGAAGTCACTGCTATCGCTGCAAGTCCAAGATCTGCTGGAAAATCTTACTCAGAAGTTGTTAAGGATAGATGGCTTATGGACTCACCTATTCCTAAAAATATCGAAGACATGATTATTTTTGATGCGAGTGCTGATATTGCAAAAATAACAGAGCTAGTTGACTTTGTTTTCTGCGCAGTTGACATGAAAAAAGACGAAATCAAGGCTCTTGAAGAGGCATACGCAAAGGCTGAATGCCCTGTTGTTTCAAATAATAGTGCGCATAGAGCAACACCAGATGTTCCGATGATTATCCCAGAAATAAACGATGATCACGCAGAAGTTATAGATGCACAAAGAAAAAGACTTGGAACAAAAAGAGGATTTATTTCAGTTAAATCTAACTGTTCACTTCAAAGCTATGTACCCGCAATTCACCCGCTTATGGATTTAGGCGTTACTAAGGCTTTGGCTTGCACATATCAAGCGATTTCAGGAGCTGGTAAAACATTTGAAACAATGCCAGAAATCGTTGATAATATCATTCCATTTATCGGTGGTGAAGAGGATAAATCCGAAAATGAGCCGCTTAAAATTTGGGGTAAAGTCGAAGGCGATGTGATAGTTAATGCCGACGGACCTGCAATTACAAGCCAATGCTTTAGAGTTCCTGTAACAGATGGACATACAGCAGCTGTTTTTGTATCACTAGATAAAAAAGTTTCTAAAGAAGAAATTATTAAGAGATGGAAAGAGTTCAAAGGCGCTGCACAAGAGTTAGATTTACCAAGCGCACCAAAACAATTCCTAAATTATTTTGAAGAAGACAATAGGCCACAGGCTAAACTTGACAGAAATTTAGAAAATGGTATGGCTGTTTCTATCGGACGCCTTCGTGAAGACATCATTTTTGATTACAAATTTGTTTGCTTATCACACAATACTTTAAGAGGTGCAGCAGGTGGTGCTGTTTTAATGGCAGAACTTCTTTGTAAAAAAGGCTATTTTGGCTAATTAAATCATATAATATTTATAAAATAAAATTTGAGGAGCTTGACACTATGAAAAAATTAATTTTTGAAGGTGCTGGAGTCGCCATCGTAACTCCATTTAACTCTGATAGTACAATTAATTACGAACAACTTAAAAATTTGATTGAATTTCAAATTGAAAATGGAATAGACACAATTATTTCTTGCGGAACTACAGGTGAAACCTCTACTTTATCAGAAAAAGAGCATGTTGAAGTTTTAGACTTTACAATCAAAACTGTAGCAGGAAGAATACCAGTTATAGCTGGCACAGGTAGTAATGACACTGCTTTTGCAGTCGAACTTTCTAAAGAAGCTGAAAATCTTGGAGCAGATGGATTACTTTTAATTACTCCATACTATAATAAAACTTCACAAAAGGGTCTTATCGAAAGTTTTAATAAAATTGCAGACAGCACAAGTGTTCCTTCTATTGTATATAATGTTCCTTCAAGAACAGGTGTAAACATTTTACCTGAAACCTATCTTGAACTTTCTAAAAATAAGAATATTGTAGCTACTAAAGAAGCAAATGGAGACATCAGTTCTGTAGCTAAAACAGCTTCACTTTGTGGTGATGATTTAATAATTTATTCAGGTGAAGATAGTCAAACTTTACCTATTATGGCTTTAGGAGGTAAAGGTACAATTTCGGTTCTTGCAAATATTTGTCCAAGAGCGGTTAAAGATTTAACTATGGCCATACTTAATAACAATTACGATGAGGCTAGAAAAATTAATTCAAAATATCTAAAGCTTATGAATGCTATGTTTATGGATGTTAATCCGATTCCTGTTAAAGAAGCTTTACACCAAATGGGTTATTGTAGCAATTATTGTAGACTTCCACTTACAACTATGTATGATGATAGTATTGAAAGACTTAAATCTATAATGAAATCGTATACTTTAATATAGTTATTTGTGATTTAGCTAATTTCTAGTTTAACTAAATTTAAAATTAGTAGCACGAAAGGACGTAAATAATGACAAAAATTATACTTTGTGGATGTTTGGGACATATGGGTAAAGTTATTACTGATATTGTTGATAATTCAGACGATTTAGAAATTGTCGCTGGAGTTGATATGTCGGTAAGTAATTTAGAAAAATTTCCTGTATATAATAAAATCGATACTATAAGTGAACCTGCTGATGTTATTGTCGATTTTTCTCACCCTTCCCTATTAAATGATATATTAAATTTTTCTGAAAATAGAAATATACCTGCTGTACTTTGCACTACTGGCTATACTGATAAGCAAGTAGCTGAAGTCGAAAAAAGTTCTAAGGTCTCCCCTTTGTTTTATTCTAGAAATATGTCTTTAGGCATAAATTTACTTGTTGAACTATCCAAAAAAGCTTCACTTATTTTAGGGAATAATTTTGACATTGAAATTATCGAAAAGCATCACAACAAGAAGATTGATGCTCCTAGTGGTACAGCTCTTATGATAGCAGATGCAATTAAAGATGTAAGGTCCGATCTTGATAACTACATGTACGATAGACATTCTCAACGAGTTAAACGTTCAGAGAATGAAATAGGTATTCATGCTGTTCGAGGTGGTACTATTGTTGGTGAACATGAGGTAATTTTTGCCGGACGACATGAGATAATTAGCATTAGTCATTCAGCTCAGTCAAAAGAACTTTTTGCAAATGGGGCTATGAGCGCAGCAAAGTTTATGATAGGAAAGAAATCAGGACTTTATGATATGAGCGATATGTTAAAATAAATTTTAATTAATTGTAGAAGGAGAAATACTATGGGTACAACAATTCATACCGTTAATAATATAACACTTGTTACACTTCAATCCTCTCCGGCAACCATAAATTTTATTTCAGAAGTCTTTGAAAAAATCTCTGAAAAAAATATTAACGTTGACATGATTTCAATGTCACCTGCTAAGTCATCAATTACTGAACTTTCTTTTACAATTTCAGACGAAGATTTAATTGAGACTTTGAATTTGATGAAGCAATTCAAAAAGGATATGCAAATTAATTCTATTGTAAGTTCAGTTAATCATAAAATTTCTGTTTATGATGAAAATATGAAAAATACACCTGGCACAGCTGCCAAAGTTTTTACATTAATTAAAAATATTGATGCAGATATTCGGTTAATCACAACTTCTGAAGTTGAAATTAGCTTACTTGTTAGTGATGCTGATTATGATAATGTTCTTAATGTTTTAAAGAAATCTTTTAATAGTTAATTTTATTTTAAAGAACAAACTGGTTTCTCTTTCTAAGATAAGCCAGTTTAATTTTTATCCTCATTCATTTTTGTAACAATGTATCTACTCATACTTGGATTTATTAGAAATTATCATATCCATAGCTTTATCATTTTTCTATACTCTCTTAACATAGTAAACCCTCCTATTTACTGTAGATTTTTAAAATCTACCCATAGGAGGGTCTTATTTTATTATTGATTTTCACTGGATCAATTCAATTTCAATAATAGATAAACTTAACATATAGAAAATCAAACATTCTCTATTGATTCAAATTCTATTTTAGATTATAATTTTTCAAGGCCAATATTAAGTCTTCTAAGTGCTTCTTCTTTTCCTAAAATTGCTAAAATTTCCATTGCGCCGCCTGGTGTAACTGTCACACCAGCTGCCGCAATCCTAACTGGCCACAAAAGTGTACCATTTTTGACCTCTAATTCTCCGGCTAATGCAATTAGTTCTTCGTGAATTTTAGTTATATTCCAGTTTTCTATTTTTTCTAAACATTCTATTCCGGCTTTTAACATGTCTACAGAATTTTCAAGATTCGTCTTACTTTTTTTATTTACAAAAAGCTCTTTATCATATTCTGGCAAATCCTTGAAAAAGTGAAGCAAATTTGATATATCTTTGAACTTTGTTACCCTTGGCTGTAAAATATCGTTTAGCACGTCTTTTGGAACATCTTTGTCGCCAAAAACCTCTTTGTAAAACTCATCAGCTTTTGATTGAAATTCCTCTTTGCTCATCGCTCTAATATATTCACCATTAAGCCACAAAAGTTTATCATAGTCGAAAATTGCAGGCGATTTACTGATTCCATCTACAGAAAAACTCTCTTCAAGCTCTTTTAATGTAAATATTTCTTTGTTATCTTTAGGCGCCCAACCGAGCAATGCAATGTAGTTTGTGATAACTTCTGACATAAAACCTTCGCTTATCAAGTCGTGGAAACCTGTCGAGCCGTGTCTTTTTGAAAGTTTAGAGGTAGACCCATCCTCATTCTTACCCATAATTAATGGAAGGTGAACATAAACAGGATTTTCCCAACCGAAAGCCGTATATAAAAGACTGTATTTAGGCGTAGAAGTCAAGTACTCACAGCCTCTTACAACATGTGTAATATTCATTAAATGATCGTCAATAACGTTTGCAAAGTTGTATGTTGGATAGCCATCTGATTTAATCAAAACTTGGTCTTCAATCTCTTTATTATCTATGCTTATCTCTCCAAAAACCTCGTCATTAAAAGTTGTCGAACCCTCTGTAGGCACTTTTTGCCTTATTACAAATGGTGTATTCAGACTTAGAAGCTTCTCGATTTCCTCTTTGCTTAAATCTCGACAATGTCTATCATATCCGCCAAATCCACCTTCTTTATTGAGTGAATCAAGACGCTCTTTTGTGCAAAAACAGTAATATGCTTCACCTTTTTCGACAAGCTCTTTTGCATATGGCATATAACTGCCTTTTCTCTCACTTTGGACATATGGCCCGTATTCACCGCCAACATCTGGTCCTTCATCGTGATTTAGTCCTACGGTTTTTAGCGTTTCATAAATTACATCCGTAGCACCCTCTACAAGTCTTTCTCTGTCGGTATCTTCTATTCTTAAGACAAAAGTTCCTCCTTTTGCCTTTGCAAGTAAATATTCATAAAGAGCTGTTCTCAAGTTTCCGACGTGCATTATTCCTGTCGGACTTGGAGCAAATCTCGTTCTTATCTTTGTCATAATCATATTCCTTTCGTTTTTAACATATTTTTAATTATATTTATTGAAATTAGGTGATAGTTTGAAACAAATTTATATTTTAGGTGACAAAACTACTTGGGTTAATTATTCTAATGCCATTGAGTTTTGTGGTGGAACAGTTGTTTTCTCAAATGAAATCGAAGACTCTAAATCTTGTGACGGTCTTCTGCTAACAGGTGGTTACGATTTAAATCCAATGCTATACGGTGAAAAAAATTTACATAGTGAACATATTGATGATTTTAGAGATGATAAAGAGCTCGAATTAATCAGAATTTTCTCAGAACTAAATAAACCAATTCTCGGTATTTGTCGTGGCTTACAAGTTTTGAATGTTGCATTTGATGGAACTTTAATTCAAGATGTAGAAAACGTCCAAACACACTCAAGATGTGGTTCAAATTATGACAAGATTCATACTGTAAATTCTGAAAAAGAAAATTTTATAACTAAATTATACTCAAATAAATTTTCGGTAAACAGTTCCCATCATCAAGCTATTGGAAAATTGTCATCTGAGTTTACTCCACTAGTTCGTTCTAATGATGGCATAATTGAAGCAATTATGCACAAAGAAAAGCCCATTTTTGCCGTTCAATGGCATCCTGAGCGTATGATGTTAAATCATCAACAAAGCGAAACAGTGGATGGAAAGCACATTTTTTGTTCTTTCTTACTTTTGTGTTAATATTTCTATATTTTCCCCATCTGTTTCAAATAAAATATTCCCATTTTCAAATGTCTTGTAAATTTTACATTCTATGTTATTAAGTAATGCTAAGGTTTCATCATGCGGATGACCATATGTATTATCTTCTGAACAACTTATCACCGCATATTCAGGGTTGATACTGCTTAAAATATTTTCATTTAAAGCATCACTAGATCCATGGTGTGAAACTTTAAGAACATCAGCGGTAAAATCCATATTATTACTTAATGCATCCTCTTGCGCTACAATTTCACTGTCACCTGTAAAGAGGAAATCTGTATTCACATAGCTAAATTTAATCACCAACGAATAATCGTTCAAATTATCGTATTCCTTTTTGGTCGGTGCTAAGACCTCTAGCTCAAATTTTTCATTAAAAACCAGACTGTCACCTGATTTAGCAAAAAATAAATCTGTTTGGCTATTTTCAAGTGCCTCTATCATACTTTCAAATGTTTTTGAGGTAGGTGTCATATCAGGTGGAATTTCAGGCATGTATAGTTTTTCAACATCGTAGTTTTCAATTACTAAATCCATTGCCCCTATATGGTCGGCATGTGGATGACTCGCTACCGCAATTTCTAAATCGTCGATATTGAGCGATTTCAAAAAATAGTCTATATCTTCTTTGTCATCATGTCTTCCTGAATCAATTAAAATATCGAAATACTCACCATTCTCTTCAGGTATTCTAATTAAAGAAGCATCTCCTTGTCCAACATCGACAAAGTAGACTTGAACGCCTTCACCTAAAAGAGTTTTTTGCGTATCAAAATTTATAAATACATAAATAAGCATAGATATTAAGAGGGCTGCCATAGTTAGAATTATGGCAGCCTTTTTAGCTAAATGCTTTTTCTTAACGCTTTTCATGGATTAATCGCCACTTTTTTTAAATAGATTAAATCTAAATAGCTTGCTCTCATCTTCTTCTTTTTCACACATTATGAAAGCTTCGGCAATTTTACCACCCTCGATAAGTGCTGTAAGACCAACTAACTGGCACAGTTTACTCTTAAGATTCAACCTATCGCCGTCACGAGTCATCAAATAAACTTCACCCTCACAGCTATCAAGTACATCTAAAAATTCTGGAACATCTACATCATGTAGCTCTACCATTTTTGGTGTCATAACATACTCCAATCTGCCTTATCCAAGGCTAATACTTATTTTGCAACAATGTTGACAAGTTTCCCAGGCACATAAATTTCTTTTAGAATATTTTTACCTTCTATGTCCATTATAACTCTTTCTTCATTTTTTGCAAGTGCTATTGCATCATCTTTAGAAATATTTCTGTCGACAACAATTTTAGACCTCATTTTACCTGAAACTTGTATTACAATTTCAACTTTATCGTCTACACATTTACTCTCATCAAATTTTGGCCACGAAGATTTTGCAATCATACCCGACTGCAACAAACAATCCTCATTCATTTCTTCAGTAATGTGTGGGCAAAATGGATTAAGCAAAATAGAGAAAATTCTTAACTCCTCTTTACTTACACTGCCTTTTTTATAAATTTCGTTGATAAGTGACATCAAGCTTGCAATAGCAGTATTAAATTTAAGGCTCTCACAATCTTCAGAAACTTTTTTAATAGTTTTATTAAACGAAATCTCTAAATCTTTGCTTATTGACTTACCGTCATTTATCATATCTTTAAGAGCCCAATACCTGTCTATAAATCTCTTACAGCCTTTAATGCCCTCATTGCTCCAAATAGCCGCCTTTTCAAAGTCACCTATGAACATTTCATATAATCTCATGGTGTCGGCGCCGTAATCTCTTACGATGTCATCGGGATTTACAACATTTCCCTTTGACTTACTCATTTTTATGCCGCCTTCACCCAAAATCATACCATGACTTGTTCTTTTTGCATACGGTTCTACCGTTGGAACTACACCTATATCATATAAAAATTTGTGCCAGAAGCGGCTATATAGTAAATGAAGTGTTGTGTGCTCCATACCACCATTGTACCAATCGACAGGAGACCAATAATTTAGTGCCTCTTTTGAAGCTAATTCTTTATCGTTTTTAGGGTCCATATATCTTAAGAAATACCAAGATGAACCTGCCCATTGTGGCATTGTATCTGTTTCTCTTATGGCTGGTTTGCCGCATTTTGGACAAGAAACATTAGTCCACTCGGTAATTTTTGAAAGTGGTGATTCGCCTGTTTCTGTTGGCTCGTAGCTATCAATCATAGGAAGTGTAAGCGGTAACTGACTTTCATCAACAGGAACATATCCACAGTCTTCACAGCAAATAATCGGAATAGGCTCACCCCAATATCTTTGTCTTGAGAAAACCCAATCACGAAGCTTAAAGTTGACTTTAGCCTTTCCTATCCCCTCTTTTTCAAGGTGTTCTTTAATCTTCAACTTAGCTTCATCAACAGAAAGATTATCAAGAATTCCACTGTTTACCATTATTCCAGTCGAGCAGTCGGTAAAAGCTTCTTTCTCTACGTCTCCACCTTTTACAACCTCAATAATCGGCAAGTCAAATTTCTTTGCAAATTCAAAGTCTCTTGTATCGTGTGCTGGAACAGCCATAATCGCACCTGTTCCGTATGAAACAAGTACATAATCTGAAATAAAAATCGGAATAGCCTTGTTTGTAAGCGGATTTATCGCTTCGACACCTTTTAAGAGAACACCTGTTTTATCTTTTGCAACTTCAGTTCTCTCAAAATCTGACTTTTTGGCCGACTCAACTTGATAATTCTTAATTTCATCAATATTACTAAGCTTATCTGACCATTTTTCTATATAAGGATGCTCCGGTGAAATAACCATATAGGTAGCACCGTAAAGAGTATCAGGTCTAGTGGTGTAAACTGTTAAAACATCGCCTTCGCTGGTCTTAAAATCAACCTCACAGCCTTCAGATCTTCCTATCCAGTTGGTTTGTTGCGCCTTAACTCTGTCTGGATAGTCAACAAGCTCTAAATCATCAATCAATCTTTGAGCATATTCTGTAATTTTAAGCATCCATTGCGATTTAACTTTTCTAACTACTTCGCTGTCACATCTTTCGCAAACACCGTCTACAACCTCTTCATTTGCAAGAACACATTTACAGGAAGTACACCAGTTGACAGCCATTTCTTTTTTGTATGCAAGACCCTTTTCAAAAAGCTTTAAGAAAATCCACTGAGTCCACTTATAATAGTCCTCATCTGTTGTGTTTATTTCACGGCTCCAGTCAAAAGAAAGACCGAGTGCTTGAATTTGCTTTTTAAATCTATCGACATTATTAGCCGTAACTATAGATGGATGGATGTGATTTTTTATAGCAAAGTTTTCTGTCGGAAGACCAAATGCATCCCAACCCATAGGAAAAAGAACATTATATCCCTCAAGTCTTCTTTTTCTTGAAACCACGTCAAGGCCTGTATATGGTCTTGGATGACCTACATGAAGTCCTGCTCCTGATGGATATGGAAATTCAACCAAAGCATAAAATTTTGGCTTATCGCTCTTATCTTCTGCTCTAAAAACAGCTTCATCTTCCCAAATTTTCTGCCATTTCTTTTCAATTTGTTTATAATCGTATTTCATCTACTTACTCCAACTCCTCGGGATTTATAATTTGTGCATCTTGCCATAATCTATCTAAATCATAGAATTCTCTTGCTTCTTCTGTAAAAATATGGACAACTACGTCGGCGTAATCTATCAAAATCCAACCTGTAGACCTGTATCCCTCAACTGCAAGCGGGTAAGTGCCCTCTTCTTTTATCTTCATCTCGACTTTATCTGCCTGAGCTTGTACCGCAGTCGAGCTTGTGCCAGTGCTTATTATGAAATAATCGGCTAAAGATGATATTTCATTTATTTTTAGAATTTTGACATCAACTGCTTTCATATCGTCTAAGGCAGTAAAAATTTTTTTAACTTTTTCGTTTGTTGTCATTTTAATCGTCCTTTCCTTTATTTTCTATAATATCATTATAGGCATCAATAGAATCGCTACCTATAATTTTATTTTCCTCAATTAATTCAACTAAAGTGAACTTAAATCCCTCAAGCATAGCTTCTTCAAGATTTTTTTCACATAGTTTTCTCATGTCTTTAACTCCATTATAATCTCTATCATCAGAAGTATAATCAGAAATAAACACCACTTTTTCAAGCACTGACATTCCTTTTCTACCACTAGTATGATAGCGAATGGCGTTTAATATGTCCTCATCTTCAATCTTCAAAACGTCTTTTACATACGCCATTCCAGATATTTGATGCCATAAATTTTTACTCATGAGCTCTGTTTGTGTTAAAACAATGCCCGAATCCGTGATTCTTTTAAGCTGTATATCAGGGTCTTGCTCTTTCATTATATCATGAAGAAGTCCCGCAATTTCAGCCTTTTCCTCGTCTGCATCATAAATTTTTGAAAGTCTAACCGCTTGTTTTGCTACTTCGACAGAATGATTATATCTTTTGTCACCAAGCATGGACTTAAGAACCTTTTTCATTTCATTAGTTTTCATATTAACCTCCGGCTGAATACAAGTTATTAGTTTTGATATATTCTCCAACTTTTTCTGGGATAAGGTCTTTGCTTCCGTGTCTAATTTCGGTAGAACTTACTTCTACATATGGAATATCAGTTACTACAAATTTAAAATTAGTATATTTTTCATTCAATTTTAAAGCATATTCGGTAATTTTTTGAACTTCTTTCTCGCCTCTTGGAGCACAACAAATTGTGGCTAAAGAAAAAATTCCCATAAAGTTTTTCCATTTTTCTATCGTATAGAACATATCTTGCCCCATCAATAAGAACAACTCGTCTTTTGGATGAAGTTTTTCCATTTCACTTAAAGTATCAAAAGTATAACTCAATCCGCTTCTTTTACATTCAATATCTGAAACTTCACAAAATTTTAAGTCTGATACTGCAATTTCACACATTTTAATCCTGTGCCTAGTGTCTGCAAGATAATCTGCCGATTTGTGTGGTGGCATATTTGTAGGAATAAGAATAATTCTATCCAATAAAAGTCTCTCTTTAAAACCCTTTATTATATTTACATGTCCATAATGAATCGGATTGAAAGTTCCGCCAAAAACACCTATTTTCATCTATTTTACCTCGGTAAAACAATTACCGGTTCCTTCGTATTTTTCTTATATAGAACAAATTTAGAACCTATTACTTGTACTACTTCAGATTCGGTTTTCGCCGCTATTTCTTCTGCAACTTCACGGACTGAAAGGGGGCAAGATTCAGTTAAAACTTTACCTTTTATTATTTCTCTTTTAAGTAGTGCATCTTCTGCCTGTTTTACTATATGATCAGACATACCGCCTTTTCCAACCATAAGTATGGTGTCGATATCCACAGCTAAACCTCTAAGATACGCTCTTTGCTTACTAGTTAGCATATTAATGCTCCATTCCGCCGATTCAAACCGGCACAAAATATTTTATAATACGCTCTCTCATCTTACCAACGGCAAAATTATAAGAACAACTAAAAATTAATTATCAATTTTATCTTTATATATTGAAAGCTCTTTTGAAAAAGCCCGTAAAGCTTTTCCTCTGTGCGAAACGCTGTCTTTTTCTTTATCTGTCATTTGCGCAAAACTCTTGCCGTCTACCAAAAATATCGGGTCATAACCAAAACCGCCCTCACCGATACACCCAGTAGCTATCGTTCCGTCACACTTCTCTTCTATCAAAATTTTATCACCGTTTGGAAATACACAGGCAATAGCGCAGGCAAAATAGGCCGATCTATCTTCTTTGTCCTCAAGCTTTTTTAAAACAGTCTTTTTTCTCTCGCCCTCTTTTGCGTATCTTGCCGAGTAGATTCCCGGCTCACCGCCAAGCGCATTCACACAAAGTCCGCTATCGTCTGAAATAGCAGGAAGTCCTGTTTCCTTTAGTGCAGCTTCAGCTTTTAAAAGTGCATTTTCCATAAAAGTTGTTCCAGTTTCATCTACTTCAGCCAAGTCACATGAGACTACTTCTATGGAAAGTGGCGCTAAAATTCTTTGAAATTCTTCAATTTTATGCTTGTTTCGGCTTGCAATCACAAATTTCATATCATCATTCCTTAAATGTAATTTTATTTGAAGAAAAGTTAATTTTCAAACTAAAAAACTTTCTAAGTGCCTTATACATTAGCTCACTATCTAACGCTCCACAAGTTTCAACCGCCGAATGCATGGCAAATTGTGCAATACCAATATCCACCGTTCTTACAGAAATCCTTGTATTGAGTATGCTGCCAAGAGTTGACCCACCTGACATGTCCGAGCGATTATGAAAAGTTTGAAACGGGATATTTTCCTTTTTACAAATCATTTTAAATACTGATGCCGAAACCGAATCCGTTGTATACCTCTGATTTGCATTGAACTTAATTACAGGACCTTTGTTTGGATAATTCCTGTTAGATACATCAAATTTTTCCATAAAATTGGGATGAGCTGCATGTGCATTATCTGCTGAAATCATGAAGCTATTTGCCAATATAATTCTAAAATCCTCTTCTGTTTTTTTAGAAATTTCACAAATCCTTTTAAATGTATCAAACATGAACGTAGACGCCGCACCTTGCTTAGTGCTACTTCCGACTTCTTCATTGTCAAAAACTGCCATGACATCTATAGAATCAATATTATTACTATCAATAAGTGCTTTGACTGATAGAAATGCGTTTTGTATATTATCAATTCTAGGTGCACTTAAATATTGCTCTTTATCACCTATTAATTTACTTTTCTCTCGAACATAAAGGAATAAATCATGTGAAACAACATCACCTTCATCACATCCTAAATTATTAGTAATAATCTTTAAAAGATTGCTTTCTCCGTCACCCAAAATTGGAAGCATATGAACTTGAGGATTATATTTAAATCCATCGTTTATATCTCTTGATAGATGAACCGCAATATTTGGTATTAATAGTAAATCTTCATCAATATTTACAGTTTTAGTTTCAATTCCATTTTCTGTTAAAATTTGAACTCGTCCAGCTACCGATAAAGGTCTATCCATCCACGAGGACATAATCATAGAGCCATATGGTTCTATATTTATACTTTTATAGTTCTCATTTTTACCTATATCAAAATTTTCTTTTAGCTTAAAACAAGGAGAATCACTGTGAGACGAAACTATATTAAATGAATCAAAGTCATTATCAGTATATCTAAATGCAATTATTGAACTATCATTTCTGGTCACAAAGTAGTTTTTACCCTTTTGTAAATCCCATGCTTCATTTTCGTTTAACTTAATAAAAAAAGCATCAGTAAGGACTTTCGAGATATTTTCCACCACATGGTACGAAGTTGGACTTTTGTCGATAAAATTCATAAGTTCATTGTTTAAATTCATTTATTAATCTGCCATAATGTGCACTAATTCAGTGCAGAGACTTTTCCTTTCATTATTTCAAGGATAAAAATGCGGCATTTGAACCACGTCTACCTTTTGTTTTTCTATGAGAGAAAATTAAATTACTGTTACACATGGTGCAAACATTACCGACAGTTATATTTTCCTCTTTTATTCCAGATCTCATCAAAAATCTTCTATTACATTCCTTTAAGTCTACATGATATTTTTCATTACCTATATAATCAACATAGTATTCAAATTCATCTAACTTTAAAAATTCATCTGCACATGGTGGATCTACTTCAAAACAGTTTTCACAGATACAAGGTCCAATAGCCACCAAAATATCTTTTGGATCGCAAGAAAACTCTTTTACCATTTTTTCAACCATTTCTTTAGCCATGCCATTTGCTGTACCTCTCCATCCTGCATGTGCAAGGCCAATGCAAGATTTTATAGGGTCAAAATAATAAATTGGCACACAGTCCGCCGCATAAATTACAAGAGTTATTCCCTTTTCATCTGTAACAAGTCCATCAAAACCATCAGTAAATTTATCTTTATTAATACCTTGACCTTTAAATTCACTTGTAACTCTTTTTATATTTATACCATGATTTTGATTTCCTGAAATAAGAAACTCTTTATTAACATCAAGTGCCTGACACATAAGCTCAAAATTCTTGTGGACTATTTCATTATTATCACCAACACCAAGCCCTAAATTCATATCTGCGTATTTGCCCTTTGAAAGTCCGCCAATTCTGGTAGAAAAACAGTGTTTAACATCCTTCTCTTCCCAATTTTTAAAACTTAGCAATCCGGCTTTATTTTCATGCACCTTAAAATTCATTTCACCGATGCTACAGTCGCCTGTTTCTCTTGGCTTTTCGATTACAGTGAGCGAAACCGTTTTCTTGTTCACTACTACACCCTCATATTTCTGCTTAATCTGTATTCTACCTGAAAATTCATAGGCACAATTTGGGCACTTGAATTCCGCTACAAACCTTTTATTTCTAAATTGCCATTTTGAAAGCCTTTTAGCCTCACCACCGCATTTATCACATGAAAACATAAGGTTTTTATTAGTCACAAGAGGATGACTCATGTCGTTTATTATTGAAGTTTTAAATGTTATTTTATTGTAAAATTCATTGTTTTTAGCGTCTTGAACAAAGGCATCAATGGAGTTTTGAGGCCATAATCTTTTCATAACTGCAAGCGCTAAAAGGCTGTCGTCGAGTGCTCTATGGTGCTCCATATCACTTGCATCTACAGACAGAATTTGAGCCGCTGTATAAAGACCCATCTGCTCTTTTCCATTATTACTAATTAGACTTTCTGCATATTTCTGCAAATCGACATACTTATTCAAAAATGGAATCACATGACTTCCACTGAAATACTTACAGTTTTCGGTCAAAGCCAAAATGTCGGAAATCCCCCAAGTAAGAACAATGTTATTCTCTCCGGCCCATCTTTTAAACTTGCTAAGCACATTCATATATGGTCTTGCACTATTTAGGTTTTCATCTTTAATGCTCGTAAGCTCACTGACAACAGCATTAAGTTTTTTTCCGACTTGAAATCTTACATATGAGGAAAAAGTACTGATAATATTTAAATTTTCATCACATTTTACAGCACCAAACTCAATAATTTCGTTAATATATGATTTACTTTTTTTGCTGTAAGCCGCATTCCATTCAAGATCAAGTATAATGAAATTCATATATTTATCCTTCTTTGATAAATTATTTGTTCTTTTTCGCCCTTAACTCTTTTGCAAGAATAGTTTTTCTCATTCTAATTGATTTAGGAGTAACCTCAACTAATTCGTCATCTCCAATAAATTCGATAGATTGTTCAAGGCTTAGAACAGAGTGAGGAGTTAGCTTTAAAGCATCGTCAGAACCTGAAGCTCTTGTATTTGAAACGTGTTTTTTCTTACATACATTTACAACTAAATCTTCATTTTTAGGGTTAGCACCGATTACCATTCCTTCATAAACAGGAACACCGCTTCCGATGAACAATCTTCCTCTTTCTTGTGCTCCGTAAAGACCATAAGAGGTTGTTTCTCCTGTCTCGAAAACTACTAGTGAACCTTGATTTCTTACAATAATATCGCCCTTATATGGCTCAAATCCTTCAAAAACATGGTTCATAATTCCGTTTCCGTTTGTATCAGATAGAAACTCTGAACGATAACCCATGAGGCCTCTTGCTGGAATTTTAAACTCAAGGTGAGTCGTTCCAGTGTCTCTAGTTCCCATGTTAATAATTTCGGCTTTTCTTGAACCTAATTTCTCCATAACAGCTCCAACATAGTTATCTGGAACTTCTATCATAAGTAATTCCATAGGTTCTAACAGTTCGCCATCTTTGCTTTTTTTGTAAATAACAGTTGGCCTTGAAACTTGGAATTCATAATTTTGTCTTCTCATTTGTTCGATAAGAACAGATAAGTGAAGCTCTCCTCTACCTGAAACTTTAAATGTGTCGGCAGAATCAGTTTCTTCAACTCTCATAGCAACATTTGTTTCTACTTCTTTAAATAGTCTGTCTCTGATATTTCTTGAAGTTACATATTTTCCTTCTTTACCAGCAAAAGGAGAATTGTTAACCATAAACATCATTGAAACTGTTGGCTCATCAATTTTGATAAACGGTAGTGGCTCGACACAATCGGTGCTACATGCTGTATTTCCGATGTTTATGTCTTGAATACCCGCTATGCAGATTATATCTCCAACTTTAGCGGTTTCGTGTTCAACTCTCTTTAGTCCTTCAAACTGATATAGTTTAACTACTCTAGCGTTTTTATTCACACCGTCTTCTGCACAAATTGTAACAGTTTGACCTACTTTAAGTCCGCCTCTTTCAACTCTACCAACACCGATTCTACCTATGAATGGGTCATAGTCAATATTTGAAAATAGAACTTGTAATGGTGCATCAATTTCACCTTTTGGTGCAGGAATTTCTTTAATAATCGCATCAAATAATGCTGTTAAGTTGTCCGAAGTTTCACTAGGGTCGTTCATTGCATAGCCATCTCTTGAGCTTGCAAATACTACTGGAAATTCAAGTTGTTCGTCGTCGGCGCCAAGCTCTATAAACAAATCAAGAACTTCGTCAACAACTTCATGAGGTCTTGCGCCTGGTCTGTCGATTTTATTTACAACAACTAAAGGTTTTTTACCAAGCCCTAAAGCCTTTTTAAGAACAAACCTTGTTTGCGGCATACATCCTTCAAAGGCATCTACCAAAAGTAAAACTCCGTCAACCATCATAAGGATACGCTCAACTTCTCCTCCGAAGTCGGCATGGCCAGGTGTATCTACAATATTAATTTTTACATCGTCGTACATAACTGCTGTGTTTTTCGAGAGAATTGTAATTCCTCTCTCTTTTTCTAGGTCGCCTGAGTCCATTACTCTTTCGGCAACTGATTCATTTGTTCTGAAAATTCCACTTTGTTTGAGCATTTGGTCAACCAAAGTCGTTTTACCGTGGTCAACGTGGGCAATAATTGCTATGTTTCTTAGATCTTCTCTGATATTCATTTTATCTTCCTTTCAAGTATCCCTTAACCTATGTATTATACCACCTTTTTTAGTATTTGTGAATACTAAATATTACATATTTTAAAAAAGTTAATCCGCAAAATGTAATTTTTGATATAACAATGTAAAAAGAGGAAAGCTAATTAAGCTAACCTCTTTAAAATTGAACTATTTTGTTCCAAAAATTCTGTCTCCAGCATCGCCAAGTCCGGGCAAAATATAACCATTTTCATTTAACTTTTCATCAATAGTTGCGCAGTAAATCTCAACATCATTATGCGCTTCAGACAGCTTTTTAATTCCTTCGGGAGCTGCGACTATGCATAAAAACTTAATACTTCTTGGATTGTGTTCTTTAACGAAGTTTACAGCATCAACAGCCGAACCACCTGTTGCAAGCATAGGGTCAAGTACAAAAACATCCCTCTCGTCAATATCCGACGGAAGTTTATTATAGTAAGCAACAGGCTCTAATGTATCGTGATCTCTGTAAAGACCGATATGACCAACTTTTGCAGATGGAACTAGATTGAGCATTCCGTCAACCATTCCAAGACCTGCCCTTAAAATCGGAACAAAAGCCAGTTTTTTTCCGCCAATTATTTTAGTTGTAGTCTCCATGAGAGGTGTTTGTGTCTGAGTGTCCACAAGCGGTAAATTTCTAGTAGCTTCATAGCACATTAAAGTTGCAATTTCATTTACAAGCTCTCTAAAATGCTTTGTTCCTGTGTCTTTATCCCTTAAAAAAGTTAATTTATGTTGGATTAAAGGATGCTTAATTTCTGTTACATTTTTCATTTTAATACTCCATTCCGTCGCTGCTTGCGACATTGTTATTGATAAAATAATTAATTTTTGCCACATGCCCAAGCAATGATAAGGCTATTAATAGCTCATTCTGCAAGTCGAAACTTATATGATGACAGTAATATATTTCATTGAACCATTTCAAAACAAAACTCAATTTTATCTTAAATTCAATCTATCTCTTTCAGCTTTTGGTAATTGAATGTAGAGAGGCGATAAGTTTTCTGTTGAAATTTCAGCCTTGTTTTTAGACGCTAAAAAAAGTGACATCGCCTTAACACTATTCATTTCAACTGACAAAATTTGGGGCTGATATTCTTCATTTTCATCCACAAAAAGTTTTGCTCCGTCGCCAAAAACCAGTAAATTTTCTTCACCTTTAAGCAATTTTGCTAATTCAGAAAATCCCATACAAGAATCTTCGCTTTTTCGTGTAATTACCCCGTCTTTAATACCAAATAATGCCGAATATGCACGGTTACATTTCGCATCGATAATAACACATAGTGTATATTCACCTTTCAAATCTCTAGCATTATACGCCAAAGCTTCTAAGGTAGAAACCGATTTACATGGTATATCTTCTCCTACTGCATATCCCTTTAACCCCGAAACGGCTATTCTCACTCCAGTAAAAGAACCAGGCCCAGTGCAAGCTACTACTCTATCAATCTTTTTTCCTGTTAAGGACAGTGCATGCTGTACCATGGGCATAAAGGTTTGACTATGCGTGAGCCCTACGTCTAAAAACAGTTCACACAAAAGTTTGTCGTCTTCAATTACTCCTACACAAGAAGAAACAAGTGAACTATCCGCTACTAAAGTAACTATAAAACTTCACCTCCTGAAATTTGAATAATTCTATCGTTCTCTTTTTCACCTTTTTCAATTTCAATTTCAATTATATTTTGTGGAAGAGCTTCAGTAATGTTTTCGCTCCACTCAATAATTAAAACAGCATCTGTTTCTAAGAAATCGAAAAAGCCAACTGAATATAAATCGTCTATTGAGGTTATTCTATACATATCAAAATGATAAACAAGAAATTTATCTGTAAAATACTCGTTTACAATGGCAAATGTAGGACTTGAAACTACTTCTCCCGTTCCAAGTGCGTCAACTAGAGCAGAGGTAAAAGCAGTTTTTCCCATTCCCATAGAACCTTTGAAAGCAATTATATCCCGAGGTTTAATAGTTTTTGAAAGTTCACTCGCTATTTTCTTTGTATCTTCTAAACTTTCACTTAAATATTTCTTCATAATTAGAATAATCCCTGTATTTTAGAATCGGTATCGACATCAATGTTTTCAGCCGCTGGCTTTTTAGGCAGTCCCGGCATAGTCATTATATCGCCAGCGTATGCAACTACAAATCCCGCACCATTTGAAATTCTTAAGTCTCTAACATTAAATGTAAATCCAGATGGCTTACCTAGAAGCATGGCATCATCCGAAAGCGAATACTGTGTTTTTGCTATACAAACAGGTAATTTGTCTCCGCCTAAAGCTTTAATTTCATTTAAAGCCTTAACAGCTACAGATGAAAAGCTTACATCTTTTGCACCATAAATTGTTTTAGCTATGGCTTCAATTTTCTCTTCAATGCTTAAATCCAAATCATAAATAGGAGAAAAGTTATTTTCATTATTAGAATCAATTACTTCACAAACCGTCTTGGCTAGTTCGATTCCACCTTCTCCACCTTTTGCAAAAACTTCGGATAAGGCATATCTAACACCCATTTTTTTACAGAAACTGTCTATCACACCAATTTCTTTGTCTGTATCTGTTCCAAATCTGTTAATCGCTACTACAACAGGCACGCCATACTTATTCATATTTTCTATATGCGCTTCCAAATTGCATATCCCTTTTTCAAGTGCTTCGACGTTTTCTTCTTGAAGGTTAGCTTTTTGAATTCCACCGTTATATTTAAGTGCTCTTACAGTCGCAACAATTACAATACACTCAGGTTTTAAATCGGCTAAACGGCATTTAATGTCGAGGAATTTTTCAGCTCCTAAGTCAGAGCCAAAACCGGCCTCGGTAATACAGTAATCCGCAAGTTTAAGTGAAAGTTTTGTCGCCCTTACAGAGTTACAACCGTGTGCAATGTTGGCAAATGGGCCACCGTGCATTATAGCCGGAGTCCCCTCTAATGTTTGGACTAAATTCGGGTCAATCGCATCTTTTAATAAAGCTGCCATAGCACCATCGGCTTTAATATCCGCAGCATAAACAGGCTTTCCGTCATAAGTATAGGCAATAAGTATTTTGCCAAGCCTATTTTTAAGATCCATTGCATCAGAAGCGAGACAAAGAATAGCCATAACTTCGCTAGCAACCGTTATAATAAAGCCATCTTCTCTTGGTATACCGTTAATTTTACCGCCAAGGCCAACCAAAACATTTCTAAGCGCTCTGTCATTCATATCAAGACATCGCTTAATTAAAATTCTTCTTTGATCAATATTTAAAACATTTCCTTGCTGTAAGTGATTATCA
Organism: uncultured Eubacteriales bacterium; assembly: GCA_964369415.1. Taxonomy (GTDB): domain Bacteria; phylum Bacillota; class Clostridia; order Oscillospirales; family Acutalibacteraceae; genus SIG603. Next base: position 93,101 of record CAYJFP010000002.1, read on the forward strand.
AGCATTGCACAACATAGATTGTTCGCCGATGTAATCGCATGCATATCGCCCGTAAAATGAAGATTAATGTCTTCCATAGGCAATACTTGCGAATAACCACCACCAGCAGCTCCACCTTTAACACCAAAAACAGGACCTAATGAAGGCTCTCTTAATGCTATTATAGCATTTTTGTTAATTATAGCCATCGCCTGTCCAAGTCCTACTGTAGTAGTGGTTTTGCCCTCTCCAGCAGGTGTTGGATTAATGGCCGTAACCAAAATCAATTTACCATCTTTGTTGTTTTTAACTCTTTTAAATATAGACTCGTTAAGTTTTGCTTTATATCTTCCATAAAGCTCGAGCTCATCTTCTTTAATTCCTAATGAATTTGCTATATCAGCTATAGGCTTAATTTCAGCCCTATTTGCGATTTCAATATCTGAAAACATAAGTCACCCCAAATAATATATTTTCTTTTAATTGTATTATAAATAAGAGGATTAGTAAAGAGAAAATAACAAATTTGTTGAAGAAATTGAAAATATATGTTATAATAAAACTCATTTTAGTGCCTAATTAATACAATAATTTTATTTATATAGAAAGAATTGATAAACCATGAAAAAAAATAGAGCTTTTTCCAGCTTAATAGATTACTATAAGCGTGCAGATAAAATAACTTGGTTAGTGATAATTATTGTCACTGCCGTCAGCCTTTTAATGCTACAAAGTGTTTCAAGGGCAACTAACGAAAACTACTATCAAGTTCAGTTAATGGCGATAGGACTTGGAACTTTTGCCGCTATTATTATGACTTTTATTGATTATGCCACATTAGCAAATTATTGGATTTTAATTGCGACAGGTTCGGTTTTAATTATGATTTACACAATGCTTTTTGGTGTGAACATATCGGGAAGTGGTGGCGTTAGTGCAACTGCTTGGATTGAAATAGCCGGTTCTTCACTTCAGCCATCTGAATTTGTTAAAATTGCATTTTTACTTACTTACTCAAAACACATTCAAATTAACAAAAACAAAGGAATACTTAACAATCCTATCAATGTTTTCATGCTAGGTGTTCATGCTATCGTCCCGATTATTCTTTGCAGTTTACAGGGCGATGACGGTGCTGGTGTTGTGTTTTTCTTTATGTTTGTTTTTATGACTTATGCCGCTGGAGTTCATGTGCGTTACTTCATCATTTTAGGTCTTCTTCTTATTATTTCTCTGCCGCTTATTTGGAATTTTGTCTTAAGTGAATACCAAGTTTTAAGATTCAGCTCAGTATATAATTTAGATGACCCTGAAGTAGCTATTAATGAAGGTTATCAGCAATATCAAGCACGAATTTCAATAGGCAGTGGTGGACTTTTAGGACAAGGCTTGTTTGAAGGCGCAAGAGTTGAGTCTAACCTTGTAACTTTCCAGCATAGCGACTTTATCTTCTCTGTTATTGGTGAAGAGCTCGGTTTTGTCGGCTCTGTTGCTATTATAGTCTTGCTTCTTGTTGTAATGATGAGAATTATTCGCATTGCAAATTTTTCAAGAGATACAATGGGAAAAGTTATTTGCTATGGATTTTTAGGACTTATCGCCACTCAAACCATCGCAAACATCGGAATGTGCCTTGCACTTTTACCAGTTATGGGTGTTACCCTACCGTTTTTCAGTGCTGGAGGTACTTCTGCTATTTCTATGTACTTTATGATTGGTCTAATTCAAAGTGTTTATATGCACAAAGATTACAAAGATGGAATAAGGCTGAAATACAGAAATATTGAGACTTATTCATACTCTAAACTTAGAAAAATAGGTCTTTCACAATAACTAAAATAGATAAAAGCGGAAAGTAATTTGCTTTCCGCTTTTATTTTTATAAATTTTTGATATATTTTTTAAATTCAGGTAGCATTCCGATTCTATCGGGTACATGCGGTGGCATTTGAAGGATATCGTGCCCTGGAAGTTCGTTTCCTTCGACTAAAACTGGCCCTGTAGGTGTCACTGCAACATCCCATCCTACATATCCCATTTCTGGAACAATTTGCGCACACTCTTTTACAAAATCAATGCACTCCTCCCACATCGGTATTTTAACTCCTTTAATCGGGTATCCAGTATTAGGATGATTTTCGTAAGTAATTCTATCTTTATCATATGCAACATGGCTTATAATTCCTGTTTTTAAGTCTATAGGTGCGCACATACCGCCGGCATTGATGTTATCAACAGCTCTTTCGCCGTTTCCGATTCTAATAAATGCGTAAATCAGATTTCCAACACCTTCAGAATAAACGGTAACTATTCTAAGCGTATTTACAGACTTTGGATTAATTTTGTTAATTTCATCATGCTGCTCTATGACTTCTTCCACTATTCTTGAAGGAAGTGGATTTATATAATCATAGAGTTCATCAAGGCTTTTATAATCTTTTACATAGAGTTTTTCTACGCCAATCCCACAGCTTTCATTAGATGGCTTTACAATTAGCTGAGTCTTATTCTCCATGAATTTCATAAAATCTTCTTTAGTAGAATTTGGCATAAACAGCCAGTCTCTTTTTAAAAACTTGGAAAACTTAGGATAAAGCTTATCTTTATTAAGAAAGATATAATAAAAATCGGGATGATTTTTTGCCCTTGCTATCGCATTGTTTATCCCTCTTGTCACATAGGTTTCCCTCTGCTTTTTATTCAAAAGATACCATTCACAAAGCAAGTAATCTTTGTATCCTGCTCCATATCTAAGTCCACAGTGAACTATGTCAAAAAACAGACCAATCCTATTTTTACCACAAATTTTGTGAACAGTCCCAACAGTTTTAAATAGATTTTTGTAATCCATATAAAAAATACATTTAATCAAATATTTTAATTTTTTAAACATTCTTATGACCTTGTCATGCTTTTTATATAAAAACATGCCTCTCTCTTATTTTTGCTTACTCTTTAGAAACTATATTACTTAATCTTTTATTTAAATTTTCTTTTCTTCGTTTAGTTTCCTCAGTATTTACCATGATTTTGCCATTGTCGTCAATTTCAATTACATCACCCGATTTAGCTCCTTTATGCATTTCGGATGTTTCAATAGCAAAAAAGCTTTTATTTTTATCTTCACAAATAAAGTATTTGCCCTCTTCTCTGTCAATTATAAGTTTTTTCATATACTTCTCCTTCTGTAGATATACTATATTTTCCGTTTGCGTTTGTCGCAATTATTATATCACTGACTAAATCTGTTCTATAATAGTCAATTTTCATGTCATCAAGCATTTTAAGAACTTGTGCCGCTGGCAAATTGTACTCATTATGACCTACTGAAATTACTGCCGTTTGCGGTGAGGATTTTGTTAAAAACTCTTCACTTGTTGCATCTAAACTACCATGATGCGATACCTTTAATACTTCACAATTAATGTCATATGTACTGTCTAAAATATCGCTTATCGACTGTTTTTCGGCATCTCCCATAAAAAGTACATCAAAATCATGATAAATCATTTTAAATACTAACGACATATCATTGCTATTATCATACTCATTAATCGGTGCAATAAATTCAAAAACTAAATCTGCAAATTGAAGCCTATCTCCATTTGAAAGCTCAATTATTTCTCTTTCTTTTCCTTCAAACAAAGAAAAAATTCTTTCAAACTGCGAGCTTTCTTTTTCCAATCCGTTGGTGTAAACTGCTGAGATATCAACTTTTTTAATAAGCTCAAACAATCCAGCAAAGTGGTCTTCATCCGGATGAGTTATAATAACGGCATCAAGCCTTGTAATACCTCTTCTAAGAACATAAGTTAGGACATGTTCAGAGTAAATCATGCTTCCACCGTCTATAAAAATATTATTTTCCTCGGATTCAACTAGAACCGCATCGCCGTTTCCGACATCTAAAAAATGCACTGTTAATTCATGACTATCCGCTATGCTGTCTCTTGCTTCTACCCCAACTGCTTCAGATACTGATCTGATTAAATTTTGCCCATCAGTGCTGATAGCAAGAATTAATAAAATTGAACAAACAGCATAGATTGTAATTTTTATTTCTCTATTCTTCAGTAGTCTCAGTAGTTTTTTCTTCATCAGGCTTTTGCATATTCCTTTCAAGCCACTGTTGATGTGACATCAGAACTTGCCTTGGTTTCGAGCCTTCATGAGGCCCTACAATCCCCATTCTCTCCATCTCATCGACAAGTCTTCCCGCCCTTGCATATCCAAGTCTAAGGCGTCTTTGAAGAAGCGATGTAGAGGCCTGTCCTGCCTCTATAACACATTTAATGGCTTCATTCATCATTGGATCCATATCGTTTTGATTAATATCTTCTTTATCATTTTTCGGTGGTTCAATAGCGTTTCTTTCAATGTCTTCCATGATTTTATCGTCATATTCAATCGTTCTACTTTTCTTGACAAAATTTACTACGTTTTCTATTTCAGATTCATGGACAAAGCAGCCTTGAATTCTGGTAGGTTTAGGCGTTCCAACTGGTGAAAACAGCATATCACCTTGTCCAAGTAATCCTTCGGCTCCTGTACTGTCTAAAATAGTCCTAGAATCTATCGCAGATGAAACCGCAAAGGCAATTCGGCTTGGAATATTTGCCTTAATAAGTCCTGTAACAACATCAACCGTCGGTCTTTGTGTCGCAACAACTAGGTGCATCCCAGCCGCTCTAGCCATTTGAGCAAGACGACAAATTGAATCTTCAACTTCATTCGGCGCCGCCATCATAAGGTCGGCAAGCTCGTCAATGATAATAACAATTTGAGGCATTTTAAGCATCGGTTGCCCGTTTTCATCTTCGTAATTATTCAGTTTTGCTAAGTTGTTGTAACCCGCTAAATCTTTAACATTAAATTCGGCAAACATCTTATATCTGTTAAGCATTTCGGTAACCGCCCACGCAAGTGCACCAGCTGCTTTTCTTGGGTCCGTAACAACTGGAACGAGCAAATGAGGTATTCCGTTATAAATTCCCAGTTCAACCACTTTTGGATCTATCATCAAGAATCTAACGTCATCAGGACTTGACTTGTACATCAAGCTTACAATAAGTGAATTGATACAAACCGACTTACCAGAACCTGTCGTACCCGCAATTAGCATATGTGGCATTTTGGCAAGATCGGCAACTTTTACCTGACCTGCTATGTCACGGCCTAGCATGACAGTTAGCTTGCTTTTAGCGGTTGCAAAGGCATTTGATTCTATCAAGTCTCTCATTCGAACTACAGATTTATTCTTATTTGGAATTTCAATGCCGACAGCAGCTTTTCCTGGAATCGGTGCTTCTATTCTAACTGCAAGTGCAGCTAAATTAAGCTCTAAATCTTTTGCAAGATTGGTTATCTTACTAACTTTAACTCCAGCTGCTGGTTGCAGTTCGTATCTTGTTACCGATGGTCCTCTACAAATATCAATAATCTTAGTCTGCACGCCAAAACTCTTTAGTGTCTCTACCAACTTTTGACCATTCTGTTGTAGTTCCTCAGCCTCAATTCCCGAATTTACCCTTTCAGACTGTGCCAAAAATGTTAAAGGCGGAAAAACATAGGTGTTCGGCGCATTTTTTGAGTCGTCATAAAGCGCCATTTGCGCTTCGGTTGCAAGCTCATTTTTTTCATCTTGTTCACGCTTTTTTATAAACTCTTCTGCCGCTTTTGTGGCATTTTCTAGTACATCTTCAGAAGCTTCGACAGGCATAACGGTTGAAGAAGTAACCTTAATCGGTTCACTTTTCATCTCGTTTATTCTTTCTCTACCCTTTGTAAATTCTTCTGTCACGCTTTCAGTTTCTTTAAATTCGACATTTTGAGTAAAGTCACGAATAGGTGGAAACTCTGGCTCTTCTTGTTTTATTTCCTCTTTACGCTCTTGCTTTTTTATCGGTTCTTCTTTTTCTATTCCAAAAGCTCTGTGTAAGTTACTTAGTTTATCTGATTTTATATTATCGCTTTCCACTCTTTGTTCAGATGTAACAGGGCTGCTTGGAAGCCTATCGGCATCTATATCGTAATTTATTCTCTGATTCGCAGTAGTTCTTCTCTCGGTGTTTCTATTTTCGATACTTTCTTTAACCTTGCCTGAAACCGCTTTAACAGGCTTTGAAAAAGTCTTATAAACACTCATTAATGTTGAACCCGTAAGAATCATAATTGAAACTACTAACAAAATAACCATGATTATTCTGGCTCCAGTAACTCCAAAAGCTAGCACCATCGGTGAACCGATAAGTCCGCCTATAAGTCCTGCACCTGTTGCCGTTGTACCGGCTGTAAACAGCGTTCCTATAAATTCAAAAAATCCCAAACCTTCATATATACTCAAATCGCTAAAAGTATATGCAGTTATACATATCATAAAAATTATAGCCACTGACAAGTAAACTCTAAAACCAATCCGCTTTTGTGGTTTTTCAAGCGCTATAATCACAGCACAGTAAATAAGTAAAACCGGCCAAGCAATCGACCAAATTCCAAAAAATCCAACAACTAAATTATGTAAAAAAGTCCAAACATTTTCGCCTTCAATAAACACAACTGCCGTTAAAAAAATTCCAACTGCGAATAAAATAATCGCTCTAACTTGATTTTTTCTTGCTAGTTCTTTAATATCCGCTTCAGTTTCACCTTTAACACTGCCTCTTTTTGCACTTGATTTTTGTGTTTTTGTAGTAATACTCGTTTTCTTGTTACCAGCTGTACTCTGCTTTTTTTTCTCCAAAATATCCCCTCCGTTTATGTAAAGTCCCACTTAAAAAGTGGGAAAAAATTATTTTTTCCTTGAATTAGTTTTTGTCGCTCTAGTTTTTGGCTTTGTTTCTTTATTTTTTTCACTAATTAAACAAACAAGACAGTCAATCGCATCTGATAAATTACCAATAGAATCAATTAGCCCACAACTAACGGCATCTTCACCGTCTAAAAGCGTGCCTACATCCGTTACAAGCTCTTCAGTATTCATTGCAAGCTTCATGAATTTACTTTCGCTTATTGCCGAATTTTCTGTGACAAATCTTGTTATTCTGTCCTGAACTTTTTGAAAGTACTCAAGCGTTTGTGGAACTCCGAGCATAAGCCCGTTAAGCCTAACAGGATGAATAGTCATAGACGCCGACTTTGCAATAAAAGATTTTTTAGCAGACACCGCAAGTGGAACACCTATAGAATGTCCTCCGCCTAAAACCAAAGAAACAGTAGGTTTTTTCATTCCCGCTACAAGTTCTGCAATAGCTAAACCGGCCTCGACATCTCCTCCGACAGTATTTAAAATTATCATCATACCATCAATAGAGTCATCCTCTTCAACCGCTACAATTTGAGGAATTACATGCTCATACTTTGTTGACTTATTTTGTGACGGCAATATATAATGCCCCTCAACTTGTCCGATTATCGTAAGACAAAATATCGTATGATTTCCTTTTTTAACAAGTACACTACCGTCTTGAAGCTGAAACGAGCCTTGATTTTCACTTTGCTCTTCATTTGCATTTTCTTCACTTTCATCATTAGAAAATTTATTTGATTCTTTTTTAGAATTCATAATATCACCTCTCTGATAATATTTTACCAAAAAAGTAATATTTTATTAAAAATATAAAATATTATATCATTATTTCTTAATTACTTCAAGTCTAAGAGAGCTGATTTATTTCTTTTAGCATTAAAATCGTGTCCAAATAGTAAATTATAGTTAAAATTACATTGACAAAAAACCGACAATGTAAGATAATAGAGTGTAAGTATTTTTTAGTAAAGGGTGATTTTTATGGCTTATACTATCGGCGAAAAGCTAATATCATCTCACTTAGTTTTAGGTGAAATGATAAAAGGAGAAGAAATAGGACTTAGAATTGACCAAACGCTCACTCAAGATGCGACAGGCACCATGGCCTATCTTGAATTTGAAGCAATGGGAATTCCAAGAGTGAAAACAGAAAAAAGTGTTGCATACATAGACCACAACACACTACAAACAGGTTTTGAAAATGCAGACGACCACAGATATATTCAATCCGTAGCTAAAAAGCACGGTTTGTTCTTTTCACGTCCTGGTAATGGAATCTGTCATCAAGTACATCTTGAAAGATTCGGAATACCAGGCAAAACACTTATAGGCTCTGACAGCCATACTCCAACAGGCGGCGGTATCGGAATGCTTTCTTTTGGAGCTGGCGGACTTGACGTAGCGGTTGCAATGGGCGGCGGTGCTTATAATATCACTATGCCAAAAATGACAAGAATCAACTTATCCGGAGAGCTTAAACCTTGGGTTTCTGCTAAAGATGTTATTCTTGAAGTTCTAAGAATTTTAGGCGTTAAAGGCGGAGTTGGAAAAATTATCGAGTACGGCGGTGAAGGCGTTAAAACTTTATCTGTTCCAGAAAGAGCAACTATAACAAACATGGGTACTGAACTTGGAGCTACAACATCAGTTTTCCCATCGGATGAAATCACAAAAGAATTTTTAAAGGCACAGGACAGAGAAAACGACTGGTGCGAGATTAAAGCCGACGACGATGCGGTTTATGATGAAGTAATCGAAATCAACTTAAGCGAGTTAGTTCCACTTGCGGCATGTCCTCATAGCCCTGACAATATCAAGTCGATTAAAGAAATCGGTGAAATCAAGATTGACCAAGTTTGTATAGGTTCATGTACTAACTCTTCATACTTTGATTTGATGAAAGTTGCTGCTATATTAAAGGGTAAAACTGTTCATCCTGATGTAAGTTTAGCAATTTCACCTGGTTCTAAACAAGTTTATAACATGCTTGCTTTAAACGGCGCTTTAGGCGACTTAATCGCAGCTGGTGCTAGAATACTTGAATCAACTTGTGGACCTTGTATTGGTATGGGCTTATCACCAAATTCAAACGGAATTTCTTTAAGAACATTTAATAGAAACTTTGAAGGAAGAAGCGGAACTAAAGACGGACAAGTTTACCTTGTAAGCCCTGAAACAGCTGCAGCATCAGCCATTACAGGTAAATTTACTGACCCTACTACTTTAGGAGAAGCTGTTCAAATTGCTATGCCTGAAAAATTCCTAATTAATGACAATATGGTTGAACCTCCTATAGCTGAAAATCTTTCAGAAACAGTAGATATTTTAAGAGGACCTAACATTAAACCTTTCCCTGTTTCAAAGGCTTTAACTAAGACTATCGAAACAACAGCTATATTAAAAGTCGGTGACAATATCACAACAGACCATATTATGCCAGCGGGTGCTAAAATTTTACCATATAGATCTAATATACCGTTCCTTTCAAATTTCTGCTTTGCAGTTTGTGATGAAAGCTTCCCAAGCCGCTGTAAAGAGCAAGGCGGAGGAATCATTGTTGGCGGTACAAACTATGGTCAAGGTTCATCTCGTGAACATGCAGCTTTAGTTCCACTTTATCTTGGAATTAAAGCGGTTATCGCTAAGTCTTATGCTAGAATACACTGTGCTAACCTTGCAAATGCAGGTATCATTCCATTAAAATTCCTTAACGAAAGTGATTATGACAGCATCAACGAGGGCGATTCACTTTCCCTTCCAAATATAATTGAAGAAATTCAAAGCGGCGGCGAAATTACACTTGTTAATGCCACAAAAAATATAACAATTAAAGCTGAAGCTGTACTTAGCGATAGAGAAAGACTGATGGTTATTGCCGGCGGACTTTTAAATTACACAAAAAATAATTCTTAAATTTTAAAGGAGAACAAAATGGCTGATTTCAAAAAAATTCAAATGACTACACCTATTGTCGAGATGGACGGAGACGAAATGACCAGAATTATCTGGCAAATGATTAAAGATATTCTCTTAAATCCTTACATCGACTTAAAAACAGATTACTACGATTTAGGCCTAGAGCATAGAGAAGAAACAAAAGATAAAGTCACTTCCGATTCTGCTGAAGCGACTAAAAAATATGGTGTTGCTGTTAAATGCGCTACTATCACACCAAACGCAGATAGAGTTACTGAGTATAATCTAAGCGAAATGTGGAAATCACCTAACGGAACAATAAGAGCTATTTTAGACGGAACAGTCTTTAGAACTCCTATTATTGTTGATGGTATAGTTCCATATCTTCCAAATTGGACAAAACCTATAACTATCGCCCGTCATGCTTACGGTGATATATATAAGAATTCAGAAATAAAAATTGACGGCCCTTGCAAAGCTGAACTTATCGTTACAGATAAAGATGGAAACGAAACAAGACAATTAATCCATGAATTTAAAGGCAGCGGTGTTCTTCAAGGTGTTCATAATACTGATGAAAGCATCAGCAGTTTTGCCCGTTCTTGCTTTAACTATGCTCTTGATGTAAAACAAGACTTATGGTTTGCTACTAAAGATACTATTTCAAAAACTTATGATCATAGATTCAAAGATATTTTTGCAGAAATATTTGAAAATGAGTACAAGGAAAAATTTGATACCGCTGGAATTGAATATTTCTACACCCTAATCGACGATGCTATTGCCCGTGTTGTAAGATCTGACGGCGGATACATTTGGGCTTGCAAAAACTACGATGGCGACGTTATGAGCGACATGATAGCTACAGCTTACGGTAGTTTAGGCCTTATGACTTCTGTTTTGGTTTCTCCAGAAGGTGTTTATGAGTACGAAGCTGCACACGGAACCGTTACTCGTCACTATTACAATCACCTTAAAGGCGAAAAGACTTCTACTAATCCTATTGCTACAATTTTTGCATGGAGCGGTGGTCTTAGAAAAAGAGGCGAGCTTGATAATATTCCTGCTCTTTGTGATTTTGCAGATAAACTTGAAAAAGCTTCTATCATGACAATGGAACAAGGTACAATGGATAAGAACCTTGCAATTTTATCTAAGCTTGAAAACAAAAACGCAGTTACTACAGAAGAATTTTTACATGCCATTGATAAAAATTTAAAAGAGCTATTTAAGAACTAAATTTTATTAATACGGAAAGGCATGCTTACCGTGCATTTTGTTCGGCAAACATGACATGGTGCTAATCATGTATGATGATAAAAAAGTTATACCTTCTGCTGTTATTAGAAGAATGGCTAAATATTATAGATATCTGTGCCAGTTTGAGAAAAATGGTATCTTAAAAATTTCTTCTCAATCTTTTGCTGATACTCTAGGAATTACAGCATCTCAAGTTAGACAAGATTTTGGATACTTTGGCGGTTTTGGACATAGAGGTTATGGCTATGTGGTAAGTGACTTGAAGCTTAAAATTCAAGAAATTTTAACTATTCCAAATGTAAAGAAATGTATACTCATAGGATGTGGTAGCTTAGGCACTGCCCTACTTTCTATTGATTATGAGAAGCTTGGATTTGATGTTATAGGTGTTTTTGACAGTAATCCTAGTCTTGAAAATACCGTTATAAGAGGACATACAGTTATAAATTCAGTTAAACTTTCTGAATTTTGCGAAGAAAATGAACCTTTAGTAGCTTTTATTTGTATACCAACTACGGCTGTAGAAGATACTGTTAAAGTATTATATAATTCTGGAATTAGATTTTTTTGGAATTTTAGCCATTACAATATTATGTCACTTTTCAATGATGTGACAGTTGAGAATGTCCACCTCAATGACAGTCTTATGACGCTTGGTTTTCTTACAAAATAATTTAAGGCGGATAGCCATATATGCTATCCGCTTTTTATCGGAGATTAATATGAAAATTCGAAAAGAAGAGCGTGCAGATTATAATGAAGTTTATAATTTAGTAAAATTAGCATTTGAAAGCGCTGAACATAGTGACGGCAATGAACATAATTTAGTTCAAAAACTTAGAAAAAGCAATTCATTTGTACCTGAACTTTCTCTTGTCGCAGTAGATGACGGGATAATCACCGGGCATATTATGTATACTAAATTGATACTTGGAAATAGAACCGAACTTGCTCTTGCCCCTTTATCAGTCCATCCATCATATCAAAAAAAAGGAATCGGCAGTGCTTTAATTAAAGCTTCTCACAACATAGCAAAAGAGCTAGGATATAATTTTTCTGTAGTTTTGGGAAGTGAACTTTATTACCCTAAATTTGGCTATGTCCCTGCTTCTACCTTTGGGATTAAATCCCCTTTTGAAGTTCCTGATTTAAATTTTATGGCTTGCAGCCTAAGTGAAAACCCTGAAATTCTAAACGTAACCGCACGGTATGCTAAAGAAATGTTTAAATAAATATATTTTTTCACAAAAAGACACTATTAGCTTTAAACTAATAGTGTCTTTTTAATTTGATTATTACTAAACAAACCCTTTAGAGAATATCTCCAAATTTCTCTATTTCTTTCAATTAATACAGCAATAATTTGGAATGAAAACATCAGGATAGAAAGCAAGAAAAACAGTAGAATAGACGGAATTTGTGGTTGCGTAAGGCCTGTAAAATAGTATACAACACCTAGAAAAATTAATGGAAGAAAAATCATTAGTGCTACTTTTACTAAGCTAAACTCTTTTGAAATGTCTAATTTAGAAATAATATCACCTCAAAGTTATATCAATATATTATTCAGTTATAAGTTTAATTCCAAGCTCAGTAAGTTGAATTTCATCAACATCACCTGGCGCCATTGTCATAAGTTCACTAGCATTTTGAAGTTTAGGGAATGCCACGACATCTCTTAAACTGTCGCATCCCATCATTATCATGACAATTCTATCGAGTCCAAGACCCATACCGCCGTGAGGTGGTGCACCGTATTTAAACGCTTCAAGTAAAAATCCAAATTTAGCCTTAGCCTCTTCTTGTGAAAGTCCGAGTAAATCAAACATTCTGCTTTGTAAATTAGGATCGGTAATTCTAATAGATCCACTGCAAAGCTCTACACCGTTTAGAACAAGGTCATATGCCTTTGCTTTTACAGCGCCTTTGTCTTTTTCAAGAATTTCTAAACTCTCGTCCATCGGTGAAGTAAATGGATGGTGCATAGCCACATAGGTTTGGCTTTCTTCATCAAACTCAAAGAACGGAAATTCTACTATCCATAAGAAGTTAAAACCTTCAGGTATTATGTCAAGTTTCTTTGCAGCTGTGGTTCTAAGCATGCCAAGCTGAGAAAGTACTGCTTTTTTATTTGAATCTGCTATAATCAAAATCACATCGCCTGTTTCAGCACCAGTTGTCTCTAAAATAGACTTCATTTCGTCTTCTGTCATAAATTTTGCAAATGAAGAAGTTGTCGATTCCTCTGTAATTCTTATCCAAGCAAGACCTTTTGCACCAATTCCCTTGACATACTCGGTGAGCTTGTCAATTTCTTTTCTTGTAAATTTAGACACGCTGTTTTTTGCATTAATCGCCCCCACGGTTCCGCCATTTGAAATAGCGCCTGCAAAAACACCAAATCCACTGTCTTTTACGCAGTCAGAAATGTCGCAAATCTCCATGCCATATCTTGTATCTGGTTTATCAGAACCATATCTTCTAATAGCTTCGTCGTAAGTGAGTCTTGGGAATTTGTCCATTAAATCGACATCTAAAACGTCTTTGAACAGCTTTTTCATATATCCTTCGCCGATTGCTAAAACGTCTTCAACATCTACGAATGACATCTCAAGGTCGACTTGTGTGAATTCTGGCTGTCTATCTGCTCTTAAATCTTCATCTCTAAAGCATCTTGCAATTTGCATATATCTGTCAAATCCGGCTACCATTGAAAGTTGCTTATAAAGTTGTGGTGACTGTGGAAGCGCATAAAAACTGCCCTTATGGATACGGCTTGGAACCAAAAAGTCTCTTGCGCCCTCAGGAGTTGACTTAATCAGCATAGGTGTTTCAATTTCGATAAAACCGTTGTCGTCAAAATAGTCTCTTGTCACCTTAGTTACTTTATGTCTCATTAAGATATTATTCTGTAAATCAGGTCTTCTTAAGTCTAAATATCTATGCTTAAGTCTAATATCTTCGCCCGCATTTGAATTTGGTAAAATTTCAAATGGAGGTGTCTCAGAAGTTCCCAAAATTCTAAGCTCGGCAACTTCAATTTCAATTTCACCCGTTGGAATGGCCATGTTTTTTGAGCTTCTCTCTCTAACTACGCCTACAGCTGCTAGGACAAATTCACTTCTCACATTGTTTGCTTTTTCAAATACTTCTTTATCTGTATTATCATCAAAAGCAAGCTGAACCGTGCCTGTTCTGTCTCTTAAATCAATAAAAATTAGCTGTCCTAAATCTCTTCTTCTTTGAACCCAACCGAATACAGTTACAGTTTCGCCTGTATTTTCTTTTCTGAATTCACCACAATATTTTGTCCTTTTAAGACCGTTTATATTCTCAATTAGCATTATATTACCCCATTCTTTAAATTAAAATTCCAAAATTTCACCTATACTCATGTCCTTGGTTATTACAGAAATATATTCATTAATAAATTCTTCACCAAGTGAAATCTCCGTCTTTTCTCCTGTAGTCATATTCTTAATTTCAGCCTTATCGCTTTCAATCTCATTTTCACCGATAACTATGCTGTATTTTGCACCTATTTTAGAGGCATATTTCATCTGTGCTTTAAGTCCTCTTCCACAAATGTCGTGCTCACAGTAAACACCGCAAAGTCTAAGTTCTTCCGCCAAAAACGCAGCTTTTTTGACTGAACCATCACCCATTGATGCAATAAATAATTCAGGCGTTTCAGCCTCGGGAAGCTCAGTCTTATTGTTTTCAAGAACAAGCATAAGTCTATTCATTCCAAGTCCAAAACCAAGACCTGGTGTCTCTTTTCCACCCATTTGCTCTACTAAGGTATCGTATCGTCCGCCACCGCAAACAGTGCCTTGAGCACCTATATCATTTGAGATTAATTCAAAAACAGTTTTTGAGTAGTAGTCAAGACCTCTTACCAATCTAGGATTCACTGTAAACTCTGCTCCAAAAGAAGATAGATAATCTTTCACACTTGCAAAATGACTTTCACACTCTTCACATAAATAATCTGACATCAAAGGTGCACTCTCGCCTATTTCTTTACAGATAGGACTCTTACAGTCGAGCACACGCATAGGATTTTTATCAAGCCTTGATACGCATGTCTCACAAAGCTCACTTTCTCTACTTTTAAAGTACTCTTTTAAATCATTATGATAATTTGGTCTACAATTCGGACATCCTATAGAATTAATCTCTAAGCTCAATCCTTCTACAGCAAGTCTATCAAAAATACTCTTAGCAAGCATAATGATTTGAACATCTGCAATAGGATCTTTTGCACCGAAAATCTCTACACCAAACTGAACAAACTCTCTAAGTCTACCAGCTTGTGGCTTTTCGTATCTATAACAGTTATCAAAATAATAAAGTTTAATCGGATAACCATCGTTATAAAGTCCATTTTGAAGCATAGCACGTACAACGCCTGCTGTTCCCTCAGGTCTTAAAGTTATACTTCTGTCACCTTTATCATTAAAAGTATACATTTGCTTTTCGACGACATCGCTTGTCTCCCCTACACCTCTTAAAAACAATTCTGTGTGCTCAAAATGCGGTGTTCTAATTTCCTTGAAGCCATATAATTCAGCCTGTTCTCTCATAACAGCCTCGACAAATAACCACTTGTCCGTGTCTTTTGGCAGTAAATCTTGAGTGCCTTTAGGCGCCTTAGTAATTAATTCCATAAAATAAACTCTCCCAATAAAATATATAACAGTCTAGCCCCTAAAAAGGGACGAGACTGTGTAAAAGCTTTGTGGTTACCCACTAAATTTAGTATTTGAAGCATAGCAAGCCTTTACGGTAAAAATATTATACCATAAATTCATACTAAGTCAATCATTTAACTTTAAGTTTTAACTATATTTCTCCAGTCTAAATCGCCTCTTTCAAGACCATGAATTAGAACTTCAGCAGTGGCAATATTAGTAGCTACCGGAATATGATGAATATCGCAAAGCCTTAATAAATACGTATCGTCGGGCTCATTTGGCTCAGGATTAAGCGGATCTCTAAACAAAAGCAAGAGGTCAATTTCATTATAACCAATTCTCGCTCCAATTTGTTGTCCACCACCTTGCGACCCACTTAAAAATTTATTAATTTTCAAACCAGTGGCTTCAGAAACAACTTTCCCTGTAGTACCCGTAGCACACAAATTATGTCTACTTAAAATCCCGCAATAAGCTATACAAAACTGAACCATTAATTCTTTTTTTGCATCATGTGCAATAAGTGCTATATTCATAACAATCAACCTCTCATCAAAATTTATTTAATCAACAATGGTACGCTTTCACCTTCAAATCTAGCAGCTATTCTCATAAAAGAAAGCATTGAATCTGAAGTTTTACTAACAGATTTCCCTTTTAAAAACCTAGCAGCAAGTTCATAATCCTCAGGAATCACACCTAATAGTCTTACACCTGTATCATCAACTATTCCGTCTAAATCCTTTGCCACATCAATTTTATTGAACAATACTTCATTAAACTTATTAATTATTAATCTTTTATTCTTTATGCCCATCTCGCCGATTAATTCACCGACTCTCTCGGTACTCCTAACACAGACTGGATCTGGATTTGAAATTATTAATGCTTTATCAGCTGAAATTGCAGCTGTCTTAAATCCATTTCCTATTCCAGCTGGTGAGTCAATTATAACATGGTCATAATATTTTTTAAGCATTGTAACAAGCTTAGCCATCACCTTGGGAACTGGCATACCCGTAATACTCATCGGTGCTGGCAAAACATGTAAACCATTAGTGTTTTTTACATGATAAATTGCATTTATAGGAGCACAGTTGCCATCGGTAACATCGGAAATATCAAAAAGTAATTCTTTTTCAATCCCAGTCATCTTATCAAGCGTCCTAAGTCCGGCATCACAATCAATAAGAAGAACATTTCTGCCCTTTATGGATAAAGCTCGTCCTAGGCCGACCGACACAGTCGATTTTCCGACTCCACCCTTTCCAGAACATATCACTGTTACTACTCCCATATCCTACCCCTTCATTTTATCATATTTGAAACAAATAGTCAAAATATTTGAAAAGCATTTTTCTATTTTGTAATAAATGTCATTTTTTAATTTCATTTTACACAAAACATCAGCACACATAATATAAATTCTTTCATCAAGTAACTTTTTTTGTACAAAACTTACATTTATTCTGAAATTGATATTACATCTTCTGCCATAATTTCTTCTAAAGTTTTACCGAAGAAATAATAATCAAAAACATCTTTTGCGACTAATTGAGATAAAGTACCATCTGCACCGTATTCAATTACAACGCTAATTGCAATTTCCGGATTATCATATGGTGCATAAGCTACAAAAAGTGTATTATCCGAGTTAACTTCATTCTCTGCTGTACCTGTTTTAGCAGCAATAGCTATTCCGTAGTCATTAAAAACTTTAGACGCCGTACCATATTCATTAACCATTTTCATGCTGTTTTGTATGATTTCAAAATTTTCTTGATCAATTTCTATCGTTTCTACAACTTCTGGCTCATGCACTTCTATCACTTGATTATTTTCAAAATCTGTAACTCTATCGAGTAAATGCGTTTCGTATCTTACTCCATCGTTTGCTATAGTCGCTGCAAATGTAGCAAGTTGAATTGGAGTAAATGTATTTATCGCTTGACCGATAGCCGCATGAACTGTTATACCATCAATGTAATCTATACCATAGATTGATTCATAACTTTCAGGATTTGTCATTAAACCGCTTGATTCTGGAAGTTCGATTCCTGTAGGTTCCCCTAGCGAAAATAGATTTGCATAAACTTCCATTCTTTCAATTCCTAATTGTCTACCTGTATCTCCAAAGAAAACGTTGCAAGAATATGCCATGGCATTTGTTACATCACTATTTCCATGTATGCCAAGACAGCCTAGGGGATTGGTTGGGTAATAATCATAACTACCATTACAAAAAACCGTTGAATATGCGGTAATAACATCTTCTTGAAGGCCTGCCAATCCTACTACCGGTTTCATAACAGAACCTGGTGCAAATCCACCGTCTAACGCTCTATTAAATAAAGGTTTTGTCTCGTCTTCTAACAGTTCGTTATAATAATTACTATTATTTTGATATAAATTCAAATCATAAGTTGGATAACTTGAAATTCCCAGAACGCCAAAGGATTCAACATCAAGAACTACAGCAGCTCCGGCTATACAGTCTTCTGTTTCTGCCGCATCAACATGAGTTTTCAGTGAATAATTAAGCACTTCTTGCAATCCGCTATCAAGCGTTAAGTATACATTATCTCCTGCTTTCGGAATCACCTCAACATTAGTTATCGCCTCATCACTTCCTGTTTCATAAGTGATATTGAGCTTTCCATTATCACCTCTTAAATACTCTTCATAAACCGACTCTATACCACTTCTTCCAACAATATCATTATAGGTATAACCCGAAATATTATCAGAACTATATACATTTCCTTCTTCGACTTGTTTATTGTATTGATCCTGTGATATAAGACCTAAAGTACCCAAAACATGTGGTGCTAAAGCTCCGTCATCATACACTCTTTCAGACGAAACCTTTATTTCTATACCAGGCATTTCACCCATACTCTCACTTACTATTTCAACAAACTCTATAGGCACTGTGCTTGCAATAACATAGGGCTCGGACATGCTAAACTGAACTCTTGTCATTCCATATCTTATCGTAATTACTTCAAAAGCTGTCTCTCTATCGTAATCATCACAACCATATTTTTTTACAAGTTCTTGAAAACATTGGTCAGCCGTTGCATAATCTTGCATTGATAGCATTTGATCGCTTTTTAGATAATTAATCTCACTGTCCATATTTTCTGCAAACTCAAATTCTCCAGTTTCACCAATTACTATAGGAAGCCTATTTATCCACTGAATATCATGCTCTTTCATTAAGTCAATAATTTCAGTTATAGACTCATTTCTGTTACTTTCCATATTTAGAGCATTCATTACAACATTATAACTAATTTCAGTTCCGGCTAATGGAACTCCATTTACATCTAATATTTCTCCCCTTGGAGCATCTAATACAGAATAATAACTTGAACTCATCTCAGCTTGTGTCTCGTATTTTTCAGCATCTATAATTTGCCACTGAAAAAGTCTTGCACAAAAAACGATTAGTATTATTGTTATAACTATAAAAGGTAAGGTTTTTACTACTTTAGTCATTAGTTAGTCCTTTCACTGTAGTGGCTCTTTAAACCGTAGCGCATTAAAAATTCCTAAATTCAAAACATATAACATAGGTAAACATAAACAAGTATAAATATAAACCGGTAAATAGAAATCCACAATCATTAAAAATGAATGTGAAAAACCTTGCAACTCATATCTAAAATACCAATCACATGTGATAGAAATAATCAAAAAGAACGCACCGATAAAAATTGAAGAAACCAGTGTTATATTAATTTTACTTTTAACAAATACACTGATAAAACAAGCTAAAACCGCCATTATTATACTGAAAAGTCCAAAATGCATTCCAAAAGACAAATCTATAAATAATCCACCAACAAGACCCAAAATCATTGCTGGAACTTCATCTTCAATTAATGAAAATGTAATTACCGCTGCCATAACAAGCATGGGTTTTGCAGTGAATATTTCAGGAATTATTCCCGTGGCATTTTGAATAATATAAAGCAATAAAAGCTCAATAAAAAAGCAGGCATACTTTACTCTCTTGTTAAAAATTACTCCCATTATTCTTCACCCACAGAAGTATTTTCGTTTTCTATATCATCAGAAAAATTTGTTATAACCAGTACATCGGTAACAGTTTTTATATCAACAAATGGTTCTATTATCGCATAAAAAGTAGAATCTACATTTGAAGACCCTAAGTGAGATACCTTGCCTATTACTAAATTTTCAGGAAAAGTACTACCAGAGCCTGAAGTTGTAATAAGTGTATCTTTGCCAATCTTCGTTTCCTTAGTAAGATAATTCATCCTCACTAAACCATTAAGCGCAGATTCAGCGTCACCTGTAACAACACCGCTTTCCTTAAATTCCTTTGAATACGCTCCTACATTTACACTTTCTGAAAGAATCGTTGTAACTTTTGAAGCTGTAGGATAAACATCCGTCACAATTCCAACTAGCCCTTCCTCAGTAATTACAGGATTTCCAATAGCAATCATATCCTCTTCACCTAAATTAATTGTGAAGCCGTAAAAAGGATCACTTGGATCTCTAGATATAACCGTAGCTGCTTTAAGTTCAAATTCAGGCCTTTCAGACAAAACATTAAGCGCTTGTTCATACTGATCGTTTTCCTGCTTAATTGTATAATAATCTGCAAGCTGAGTTCTTAAATCTGCATTTTCTCTTTCAAGTTCAATATAATATCTTTCTAAATCTTCTCTACTAATTGAAGACAGTTTACTTTTTTCTTCATCGGTAAAATCTATGCTAACCTCTTGCATCGGAGTGACTGCCATGCCAAGTATTGATGCAATATGAGTATTTCCAACCGTATTTGAAAGCACTAAAATACACGACATCATAAATGTAAGAATAAGAAGAATCTTAAACGTATTGCTTCTCAAAAAACCTCTCACAAACTTCCTCCTTAATTATCGGTCTTGTAAATACTGCCAAGCCCTTCCGCAACCGAGTCAAAGGGATGCTGTGCTAATTTAACATCAAAACCTATTTTTTCTTTTATAAATTCACGAACGCCGCTTAAAAGCGAAGCACCACCAGTTACTATAATTCCTTTTTCCAAAATATCCGCAGAAACTTGAGGTGGCAATTTTTCACATGTATCGACTATAGTTTTAACTATATCACTAAAAGGCTCACTTATGCATCCTCTAATTTCTTCCGCTTGAATCGCCACACTTTTGGGCAAATTATCGTTAAGACCTCTGCCCTTTACTTCCATAAAATTTTGATAATCATTTTCAAGCGGAAATAATGAACCAATCTTGATCTTTATAGTTTCAGCTGTATTTTCAGATATAACAAGCTTGTACTTCTTTTTTACATACCTAATAATAGCTTCGTCTACATCTAATCCGCCTATCCTTGAATATGAAGAGGCCAAAATTTCTCCATAAGAGCAAACTGCAACATCTGTGTGCCCCGCACCCATAATCATTATCATTTGAGATTTTGCAGTTGACGGGTAAATCCCTTCTGCAATAAGCGCTGCAATCGGAGCATCTAGAATATTTACCTCGCTTCCTCCTGAGTGTACTCCTACATCGTGCACAGCTGACTTTTCAACCTCTGTCGCACCAGACGGAAAAGGAAACACCATTTTAGTTTTAGGTGAAAACTTATGCTTCGATGACTTTTTAATAAACGCTTTAAGCATTGAAGAAGCAACTTCTGAATCTGCGACAACTCCTGATTTTATAGGAGATATTAATTTAATATTCTTAGAATTTCTGCCTTTCATCTCTTTAGCTTCTTTTCCAACTGCAATAATTTCTTCTGTTCTTTCGTCAACAGCTATTATCGAAGGCTCTCTTAAAATTATGCCTCTACCCTTCATATAAATAACTGTGTTTAATGTCCCTAAATCTATAGCTAGCTCGGGGCTGATTACAGCACCAAGCGAAAAGTCTTCTTTTTTCTTTTTCTTCAAAATAGTTTCGCCTCAATTCAAAAAATAAATATATTAAACTATATTATATCAAATAATACCAAAATAGACAAGCAAAATTTATGATAAATCATTAATATTTTTGCCCGTACTACCAAATCCGCCTTCACCTCTTACAGTATCGTTTAACACTTCAGTTTCAACTATATCGGCACTTATTACAGGTGTTATTACAAGCTGTGCTATCCTGTCGTTTGGCTTAATCGTATATGGCTCATGGCTCAAATTGTGAAGACCTACTCTAATCTCACCTCTGTAATCGCTATCAATAACGCCTACTCCATTTGTAACATGTATTCCGTGTTTAATTCCAAGTCCGCTTCTTGTATAAATCATCCCAGCGGTATCTAAAGGAAGCTCTACTGCTATTCCAGTCGGTATAACGATCCTTTCTCCTGCATTCAAAACAATATCAGCTTCAATTAGTGCATGCAAATCATATCCCGCACTATCTTTTGTCGCTTTACATGGTACTATCGCATTTTCGTTTAATTTTTTAACTTTTAATATCATAATAACTCCTATAATACTCCTCTATAATAAAGACCATTAGTTTTATCTATTTCATTATTTTGCTTTTCAAAATGACCTTCTATGATTTTTATAACTTCATCCTTGCTTTCTGTGGTAAATCTAAAAATTCCATAGTCTAAATTATTTTTACTTACTAATTTATTTAGGTAAGTAGGTTTATTGTTCATGATTTCAGTATAAAAAGTAGAATTATCCAAAACTCCATCTTTATATTTATACTTTGAACATAGGACTGGAAAACCAATGTCGTATCTATCAATAATTTCCTCTTTCCCACTGCATTCACTACATTTTTTACCCCTAATATTATGCGGACAATGCCTTAAAAGCATCATTGCCTGCCTACCATAAATCATAATTCCTCTTTTATTATTAGATTTCAAATTAGCGGTTTCATTTTCTGTAAGCTCTACAGAAACCTCCGCCTCTTTGACTCCTAATTCTTCAAACTGTTTTAGTGAATAGCTGTTCATTATATTCAAAGAATATGATCCATGTATAGTTACATCAAATTCCCTTAATATCTGTACACCATATAAATTACCGCATAAATAGTCTTTTATCCCCAAATCAATTAGTGTATTAACTCTATTTCTAACTTCTCCCGAATCGCCAAATGAAATCCTGGGCAAGACAGCTGCTATTTTGATATTCTTTCTCATCAATGTTTCAAAATGGCTTATCGGAGCAAAAAGAGGAAAATAAATCATACTGAATCTGTCTAAATTTTCAGGAACTTGCTCTAAACTTCTAAACTCAGCCCTATATTCAAAATTTTCACTTTTTCTGTTTTGTAAAGTATAATCAGCTTCTGTAAATTCTATCGGTATATTTTCAACTCTAAGTTGACTTAGCTTTTTAATGCCTTCTCTTCTGAGTAAATTTAGTTCAGACGCTGGCAAAATCGATACTTCATCAGTTTTAACTATTATTTCTCCAACATAATATGGCGTTCCGCCAAGTTTTGAAAACCTGTCTTTTATGTCTTCGCTTGAAAGAGTTTTATTAACTCCTAATTCTGCTTTTACATCACTTTCGATAAAAACAGAATTTAAGTCTTCATCCTCGAAATACACTTTAACTTTTTGACCGTTAAATAGCTCAATTTTCATATCAAGCTTAACTCGTTTATAATCTTTATTATATAATGCATGAAGCTTTGAAAAAACTGCTGAATCGGCTTTTTTAACATCTTCTTTTCTTCTATACCCAAACATATCCTTCTGAATTTTGCCCATCAAATACGCATCGGTAAAGCCAGTTCTTGAAAATACTGCTGTTAAATCAGATTTCAATTCATTATCGTATTTTCCGTTTTGCAAACTATCTCTAACCGCTGTAACGGCAGCCGCTACATACTCAGGTCTTTTCATTCTACCTTCAATTTTAAGCGAATCAACGCCAATTTCTTTAAGTTTATTTACATAATCAATTACGCTTAAATCCTTTAAACTAAGGTCAAAACCATTTCCGTTATTTATTTTAAAAGGAAGCCTACATGGCTGTGCACATCTACCTCTGTTTCCACTTCTAGATCCTAAAATTGCACTAAAATAGCATTGTCCAGAAACCGACACGCAAAGTGCGCCATGCACAAAGACTTCAATTTCCGTATTGGAGTTACTCTTAATATGTTCAATTTCTTTAAAGCTTAATTCCCTTGCTAAAACAACTCGTTTTGCTCCCAAATCAGTTACTAATTTCGTGGCTTCAAGACTTGAAATACTCATTTGCGTAGAACAGTGGATGTTTAGATTTGGACAAGATTTTTTAATAAGATAAAAAAGACCCATATCTTGTACAATTACAGCATCAACAGATACACTGCATAAAAACTTACACAAATCCATTACACTCTTTATCTCGCTATCTTTTACTAACGTATTAACTGTAATAAAGAGACGTACGCCATTAAGGCGGCAAAAATCTGCCGCCTGTTTTAGCTCTTCATTAGAAAAATTTGTCGCCGATGCCCTTGCGCTAAAGGAAGAAGCACCAATATATACTGCATCCGCTCCAGAAAAAACCGCCGCTTTTAGCGACTCCATACTTCCAGACGGTGCTAAAATTTCACAATAATTCATTTTTGTCCTCTAAAAAATTACTTTAAAATATTTTAATATATTTTAACAAAAAAATAAAGAGAGAAAATGTAAATTTTCTCTCTTCGTAAGTACAATTACCAATAATAATATGGAGTTGTAGCAAAAGCAATAATCATAGAAATAAGAAACCAAACCGAAATTGATGTTCCGATTATTCCCATTACCATTCCCGCTGTAGCTTTTGGAGCTCTCATTCCTAAATCTTTAGCTTCTTTTCTAACTTTAACACCAAGAATTAATGCAATTATTCCACAAGGAAGTGCAAAATAGAATAAAAGCAAAATTGAGACACTGATTATTCCTAAAACCATTGCAGCTGTTCCTTGACCTGATTGATAGACAGGAAGTTGCTGCATAGGCTGATTTGGATACGGTGTTTGCCCTTGTTGAACATTATAATTTTGATATTGATTTTGATCATAAGTTTGGTTATAGCCCTGCTGATCAAATTTCTGACCTTGCTGATTATCATAATACCCTTGAGCATATTGATCTGGAGCTTGGTTTTGATAAGAATTTTGGTCTTGCTGTGCTTGGTATGGACCTGGATTATATTGCTCCTGTCCATAATTTTGTACTGTTTCTCCATACTGTGTCTGTTCATCATTTGAACTACTATAAAAGTTTGGAGTTTGATTATTATTTGGGTCATTATTTAGATTACTCATAAAATTATCCTTTCAATTTATACATATACTAATTAATATGATTTTATCAGAAATTGGTTCATTTGTCTAGTAACTAGTCAAAAATAATCTATTTCAACAAAAAATCATTAAATTCATCTTCTGGTAAGGCCTTTGCAAATAAATATCCTTGCGCTATATCACAATTAGCTTCTTTGAGCAATGCCAGTTGTTCTTTAGTTTCAACACCCTCTGTAACCGATGTCATCCCCATGTTATTAATCATCTCAACAATGGTTCTAACTACTAGCTTTCTTTTGTCGTTTTCTTCTAATTGAATCATAAAACTTCTGTCAATTTTAATTGCATCAAACTCAATTTTTTGAAGTGTCTCATACGAAGAATAGCCCGCACCAAAGTCATCCAAAGATATCTTAATATCATTATTATGAAGCTCCTGTTGAAATAATGCCACTTTATCTTCAACATCAACCGAGGCACTCTCCGTAAGCTCTATTTCAATGAGTTTTCTTGGCACTTTATTCTTATCTATTATTTCAGTTATTTTTTTAATAGTATCATCTTTATATAAATGAAGTCTAGAAAAATTAACTGATATCGGAACAACTATTTGATTATTACTTATCCTATTGTTAAGATATTCACACACTCTTTCAAGCATATAAAAGTCAAGTTCGACTATAAATCCATTATTTTCAAACACCGGAATAAAGTCATTAGGATAAATCATTACTCCGTCGGATTCTTGCCATCTAACCAAAGCTTCTGCTGCACAAACCTTATTCTTCTTAATATTAATTTTTGGTTGTAAATACATCTTAAATTCTTTATTATCCATAGCAGGATGCATTTTATTTGCAAGTTCTGTTGCTTTTAAAACACTGCGTTTAAAGCTGTCATCATAGTCTACTATACACGTACCAGATTTACTTTTAGCAAAATAATGCGCCATCGTTACCTTATTTACTATATTATCTACATCAACTTCATTTTTTACAATTTCATATCTACCGTACCTAAACTTAAAATCGTGCTGATTTATAGTGTTAAGAGCCTTTTTGAATACATCCTCATAATATATGCTACTTTCCTCTAGATTACTAAAAAAGTCTGCTCTTGCAAACAAGAGTAATTCGTCTGCACCAACTCTAGCCTGCGTAAAAAATGGAATTTTAGTATCACGTCCAACATCCACCAATGCTTTTATAACTTTATTTCCAGTTTCAAATCCGTATATTTCATTAATAGCCTTAAAGTTAATCATATCCAGTTTTACTATAGTAAATTCATGATTTGGGTTTTCGATTAAAATATTGTAGATTTCTTTTTTGAATTTCACCAAATTGTAAGCACCTGTAAGTTCATCATACTCTAATGCATGTTTTATATTTCTACTCCATCTAACTTGCAACAATACAATTACACCCGCTACAAAAATAACCAATGTTGAAATTTCCAAAATTAACAATGACAAATCTTCATTAATTGCATTAGCATCTTTAAGCAACACTGTGTCAGGTATTGCTATAAAAAAATACCAATTCGTGTTTAAAATACTTCTAATTTGTGCCACACGAGTATATCCATCAATACTATAACTGACTGTGACAACTCCTCTTTTTTCTAAATCATCCATTATCTTATCAGTGTCAATATCTCCGTGAAAATTTGCCGAATTTAGAGCTAAAAATAAATTGTCCTGCGTAAGTGAATTTATATTATCATTCTCAGTAATCATTTCACCTTTTGAATCAACTATAAAAGCATACCCAGCACCGTCAAAGGAAGTTCTAAGCGTTCTTGAAAACTCAGGCAATGAAAATTCACCCTGTATAACACCATCAAACTTTCCATCTACATAAATTGGAAGTGCAATAATTACACATTCATTTCCATCCACAGGTGAAACTGTCAAGTCTGTAATAACATTATTTCCAAGCGATACTTCATGGAAATATTCTTCATTAGAGATATCTATGAACTCATTATTCGCATCAATTCCAATGCCATTACTTCCTAAAATAGCAATATTATTTATTCCAAAACTATCATGAGTTTCAATTATGTCAATGTAATCTCTAATTCCGTCTTGATTATATCCAATAACAATCAAGGCATCAGAAATACTCTGTAAAAGATTAATCTTTTCATCAATTTCATTCTCTACTGAAAATTTCATATTCGAAGAAATTTCAGAAAGGGTTAACGTTGTTGACTCAGATACAATTCGGCTTATCCCATCACTAAAAGATAGCACTCTGAAAACTGATATTATTAATATGAAAAATATGATTAAAATAATAAACAAACTTTTAAATTGTTTTAAAATATCAATCCCACCTTAATTTATTTCTATATTATACTTTTTAAAGTATTCGAATACGACACATCATAATACAACACATAATAATTAGCCATTATAACTATTATATCACAAAGTAATAAATGAAATCAAATAAAATATTATATATTTTAAATGGAATTTTAACAAAAAAGAAGACACAGCCTAAGCTATGTCTTCTTGGTGCTGGTGATCGGACTTGAACCGATACGATATTTCTACCGAGGGATTTTAAGTCCCTTGCGTCTGCCGATTCCGCCACACCAGCACACCGACTCAAATATAATACCACATGATTTGATAAAAATCAAGTAATTTTTTAAGAAAATTTATTTTTTTATTATTGTACAAACTGCATGGGCAGAAATTCCTTCTTTTTTTCCTGTAAAACCAAGCTCTTCTTCCGTGGTAGCCTTAACATTTACACATGAAATATCCACATTACAAGCTTTTGCAATATTTACTTTCATTTCATTTTTATAAGGCTTCAACTTTGGCGCTTGGGCTATAACTGTAGAATCAATATTGTTTATTGAATAATTATTTTTATCTAAAACATTTACAACTTCTTCAAGAAGCTTTAAACTGCTTATCCCTTTATATCTATAATCAGAGTCTGGAAATAATTCTCCTATATCCCCAAGACAAGACGCACCTAAAAGTGCATCCATCACCGCATGTAAAAGCACATCGGCATCTGAATGTCCTAAAAGACCCTTTTCATAAGGTATGTTTACTCCACCAATTATTAAATCTCTACCCTCTACCAACTTATGAACATCATACCCGTGCCCGATTCTTATCACAATCAAACACTCTCCTTTACAAAAGCTTTTGCTATAATCATATCTTCAGAAGTCGTAATTTTAATATTTCTATAACTTCCTTCGCACAAAACAACTCTTCTTCCAATACTTTCAATAAGTTGACAGTCATCAGTATAAGATTTACCATCAGTTTTTGCTTTTTTTACCGCTTCTAAGTACAAACTTTTCAAAAAAACTTGCGGAGTCTGCACTTGCCAAAGAAAATCTCTATTAGGTGTACCGACAACAAAATTCTTATCATCTGTTTCTTTTATCGTATCTTTTACTTTTACGGCAAGGCTTGCCGCCACATTGTCAATCGCTAAATGACAAACTTTTTCAATGTCCTTTTCTTCAATAAGTGGTCTTGCACCATCATGAATCATTACAACATCACAGTCCTTAGTCGCAATTACCCCATTATAAACAGACTCTTGCCTATCATTTCCACCATTTACTATTTTGTGAAGTTTAGTAATTCCTTTTAACTCTACTTCAACTAATTTTTTATCATCTTCTCTTGTTACAATCACAATAGAAGAGACAATTTCACTCTTTTCAAACGCTTCGGCCGTTCTTCTAATCACGGTTTTTCCAGATAAATCAAGCAAAATCTTTGATTTTTCAGATTTCATCCTGCTAGAAGATCCAGCCGCAACAATTACTGCACAAATTTTCATAAATTATTTAAGAAATTCCTTTAATATTTCATCAGTATCATATTTTGAACTTTTACTTGTCCTTTTTGTACTGGTTTGAGCTGTTTTTCTAGATGAAGAATTATTAGACTGAGTTCTTCTTTGCTGATTTTGTGTATTAGTTTTTTGTGTTTGGGACGAAGTAGTTCTTTTAGGCTGTTGCTGTGCTGGCTTACTTGTCACTTGTCTCGACTGCCTTGATGATGCATTTGCTGAAGCATGTGCATTTTGTTTTTTATACTTTTCATCTGCCATTTTCACAGCTTGATATATTTCAGCTTCTTTGTCATCCAATTTAGATTTTGTTGCTTTAATCCAAATAATTATTGCGATAATTCCAATGCCACCTACCGCAATCAAAATAATCCCAATCATAGTAAAAAAACTATTTACAGAATTTTCTGACGATACTATTTCACCGATTTTAACATATTCATCTTCACCTGATGTCAATACTTCAGAGCTTGAATTATCATCATTATCTACAGTACCCGCTGTATTAGAGTTCTCTTCTTCAGAAGATTCGCTTGAGCTTTCATTAGTAGCAGAACTTTCGCTACTCTCACTGCTTTCTTCCTCTTCAGAACTCTCACTGCTTTCTGATTCTTCGCTACTAGAGCTCTCACTACTTTCACTACTCTCAGAACTCTCACTGCTTTGTGATGAGCTTTGTGGCTCTTCCTCTTCAACATGAGGTGTGATTGCCGCAAAAGTAGACACTGAAAAAAGCGTCATAACAAGAGTAGATACTATTATTAATTTACTAATAAACTTCATTTGTTTTTCTCCATCCATTTTATTGACATAATTCTAACACATATTGTTGCTTAAAACAAGTAAAACTTATTTTCTATATAATTCCTTTACCAACTAATTCATTAGCTTTTAAGATAGCAATTTGAGTTTTTGCATCACAAATTTCACCGTCAAAAACCATTCTCACAGCCTCTGAAATTTTTATCTTTATAACTTCCACAAACTCGCCTTCGTCCAAATCCATGTCGCATTTTTCGCTAACTCTGCATGCCCACATATAAATTATTTCGCTGCAATAACCGGGTGTCGGATACATTTTACCTAAATCAACATAGTTTTCTCCCAAGGTTCCAGTCTCTTCTCTTTGCTCTCTTTTTGCCGCTTCAAAAGGATCTTCATCTTTTTCCAATTTACCGGCAGGCACTTCGAGTATAAACTCCTTATTTGGATATCTAAATTGCTTTACAAGGTAAATTTCATCGCCTTCAATAGCAGCAATGCATACTCCTCCTGTGTGTTTTACAACTTCTCTAAAAGATTTACTTCCATCAAAAAGCTCGATTTCATCTCTTTGAACTTTTACAACTCTACCTTCAAAAATTATTTCTTCTTTAACTGTTTTTTCTTCATATAACATATTATCATTCCTTTCACTACTTTAAACTATAAAAGTAAAATATACTATAACCATTATTCCAAGTGCAATTCTATACCATCCAAACGCCTTAAAGTCATGCTTTTTAATATAAGACATCAAGAATTTGATTGCAACTACTGAAACTACAAACGACACAAACATTCCTATTAAAAGTGCTGTTAATTCTACTGCCGAAAAAGACAATCCAAAATCTAATATTTTAAACAAACTTGCCGCAAACATTGTCGGAATCGCAAGGAAAAAAGTAAATTCCGATGCTGCCACTCTTGATACGCCTAAAATCAAGGCACCAACTATTGTCGCACCTGACCTTGACGTGCCAGGAATCATAGCCATTACCTGAAAAACACCGATTATCAAGGCAATTTTATATGTAATATCATCGACATTTTTTATTTTGGGGACTCTTTTTTTATTGATGGTTTCAATTATAATAAAAATTACACCGTAAATAATAAGCATAATCGCTATAGTAATCGGAGTACCAAAATTTTCTTCGAGAAAATCATCAATCAATAGTCCAACAGCCGCTGGCAAACACGCCACAACAACTTTTAACCAAAGATTTATTGTGTCCATTTTAATCTTAAGTTTTGAGTCTGAAACGGTAAGCGGAAAAAGCTTTTTAAAGTATAGAACAATAACCGCAAGTATTGCACCTAACTGTATGACCACAAAAAACATTTCTTTAAAAGTTTCACTAAAATTAAGCTTAATGAACTCATCCGCTAAAAGTAAATGCCCCGTGCTGCTTATAGGCAGCCACTCTGTTATACCTTCGATAATACCTAGCACCACTATTTTAATTATTTCTATTATATCCATCAACCAAGCTCCTCTAAAAATTTGATAAATCTATCTGTTTTCATTCCTCTTGAACCTTTAACAAGAATTACATCGTCCTTAGATATTCTATTTCTAAGACAATTCTCTGCCTCTTCATAATGCAAAAAATGAGATGAATTTTCACTATCATCAAACCCAATAAAAATACTTTCAGATTCTTTCCCAAAAGCAATTAAATAATCTACGCCCATTTTTGAAGCGTATGCACCTACGTCCTTATGGCCTTTTTCCGAATAGTCACCAAGTTCTAACATATCTGCAAGAACAGCTATTTTTTTGTTACCTTCTAGAGCCGAGAGAACATCAATGGCACTTTTCATAGAATCTGGACTTGCATTATAAGTATCGTCAATAAGTGTAAGCATTTTAGTGCTCTTTATCTGCTGCCTCATATCAGGTGCTTTATATTCTGAAAGAGCAATAACCGCCTTTTTCCTGTCTATATCAAGTAATTCTGCCACAGCAAAACATGCAAGAGCGTTTTGTACGTTGTGAATACCTGGAGCAGGAATGTAAAGCTCAGTTTCTGAATCCTTAGTCTTGCATATAAATCTTGAGCCATCTGCATTTTGTGTAAGATTTACCGCTTTATAATCACAGTTTTCGCCTAAACCAAACTGAATTACTCTATATTTCTTCTCATCTTTTAGTGTACAAAGCAAGTCGTCATCACCGTTTACAAGCAAGATATTTTCGCTAGTGAAGTAGTCCGCAATATGAAGCTTCTCCTCCATGATTTTTTCTCTTGTTCCATGAAATTCTATATGCGAAACACCTATATTTGTTATAACAGCTATATCTGGTCTTGCACTATAAGCTATTCTCTCCATTTCACCTGGCAAGCTCATCCCCATTTCAATGACTGCACACTCATGCTTTTCGTTAATGCGCATTAAAGTAAGTGGTAAACCAACTTGACTGTTTGCATTTCCGAGTGTCTTAAGTGTCTTAAGCGAACTTTCAAGTGTTAGTGCCAACATTTCTTTTGTAGTGGTC
This sequence comes from uncultured Eubacteriales bacterium, assembly GCA_964369415.1. Lineage (GTDB taxonomy): Bacteria > Bacillota > Clostridia > Oscillospirales > Acutalibacteraceae > SIG603. Next base: position 125,095 of record CAYJFP010000002.1, read on the forward strand.
TTTCCGACACTACCTGTAACTGCAACTACAGGTATTTCTAATGAATTTCTGTGATAGAGTGCGACTTCTTGCAATGCTTTTACAGAATCTTCGACTAATACATAGTCGCCCTTTGGATTTTCAATCACATTTTGGCTAAAACTAGCACTTCCACTGTCAAAAACTGTATCAATAAAGCTGTGTGCATCGACTTTTTCTCCTACTATAGGCACAAACATTGCGTTTTTAGTGCTCTGCCTACTGTCCAAAAAAAATGTCTCAATTTCTCTATTTCCATTACCAAAAAGCTTACCATCACATATTTCAGAAATCTTACTTAGTTTCAATTTAGCTCCTCCAAAATCTCTTTTATGACCACTCTTTCATCAAACGGATACTTTACCCCTTTTATCTCTTGATAGTCCTCATGACCTTTTCCAGCAAATACAAAAACGTCTCCTTTTTGCCCACTTTCGATGCAATACTTCATCGCTTCTTTTCTATCCGGAATCACTATAAAATCTCCATTTGTCTTGCTCATTCCGACTTTTATGTCTTCAATTATATCACTTACATCTTCAAATCTTGAATTGTCTTCGGTAATAATGGATAAATCTGCAAGATTTCCGCTAGTCTCACCCATTTCATACCTTCTAATTTTGGGACGGTTTCCACCAGCTCCAAAAAGACAAATTAATCTATTTGGTTTATATTCTCTTAACGTTGTAAGCACGTTTTCCATACTAACTGCATTGTGCGCATAATCAAGTAAAACAGTGAACTTATCACTGACGCTTACCGGCTCTAGTCTTCCTTTGACTTTAACAGATTTCAGTCCATTTTTCATGCTCTCATTATCAACTCCCAAAATATATGCCACAGAAATTGCCGCAAGAGAATTATACGCATTGAATTTACCTGGAATTGCAATATCGGCTTCTAAATCAACAATACCTTCAGTCTTTAAGTAAGAACCGATGAAATCGCCTTCTGAAACTAGATGATTTTCTATGGCTTTTATGTCACATTTGCCGTTAAATCCAAAGGTGATATAATCTGATTTACATGAATTAATAATTTCCTCTGATTTATCATCATCAAGATTTATAACCGCATTTTTGCACATCGAAAAAAGCTTTGCCTTAGAGTCAAAATACTCTTTCATGTCCGTGTGTTCTACTCCGCCAATATGATCTCTTGAAAAATTAGTAAAAACAGCACAGTCAAAGTCAAATCCATATACTCTAAAGTCTTTAAGCCCTATTGAACTTACTTCCATTACGCAGTATTCACACTCGTTTTCTAGCATTTCACTCATGTATTTTTGAACATAATAGCTTTCCGGTGTTGTATTGTTTATTTTGATTATCTCTTTATCAGTTATAACGCCAACGGTGCCTATCATTCCGACTTTATGCCCTGCACTTTCGAGCACCGATTTAATCATAAACGCAGTGGTAGTCTTGCCTTTTGTGCCAGTTATTCCTATTGTTTTAATTTTTTCAAAAGGTCTACCAAAAAATTCGGCTGACAAAAGCGCTAGTGCTTTTCTCGTGTTTTCCACTTTAAGAACAGGAACCGAAGCCTCTATATCCTTTTGAGCCACAATAAGTTTTACACCATTTTTAATCGCTGCATCCACATAATCATGCCCATCGGTTTCACTTCCGACAAGGCAAACAAACACGCCATCTTCAAGCTTTGCTCTTGAGTCAAAGGCTAGATTTTTAACATCAAAATCAGAAAACGTCTCATTTATGTTTAGCACTTTTAGTAAATCGTTTATTCTCAACTCTCAGCACCCCTTTTTCTTATCACTTTTGAATAGCTTTTAAATAAAAATTATATGCAGTATCTGCAATTACACTGCCGTCATAGCTTTTTGCTATAGATTTAAGATGTTCTGACGAAAACTTCTCTTTTGTAAGATATAGTGTTTTAATAGCTTCTGTAAGTCCTTTTACATCGTCTGTATCGCAAAAATATCCCGTGCTATCGTCTAAAAACACCTCTGTTCCATAGTTTCTTGTCGATACTACAGGTAGACCAGCCGCCATAGCTTCGACAGCGGGAATTCCAAATGTTTCAAAATCAGAAGAAACTACGAGCATATCCATGTCTCTAAATATTTCTGCTATTTCGCCGTGTGTTTTTCGTCCGACAAAATTGACAAAATCATTTACTTTAAGCTTGCCGCAGTAGTTTTTATAAAAAGTTTCGAGCTCTCCGTCTCCAACGGCAGTATATCTAATAAAAGGAAACTCGTCTTTTAAAACATTTACGGCTTCAAGTATATTTTCAAACCTTTTCCCTTCTCTCATCGCACCGACACTTATAATATTAAATCTCGGCCGATTTGATTTATTTAAACTTAAATCAAACTTTTTACACTCAACAATATTTGAGAGAACCTCTGCGTTTACGCCTCTTTCTTTGTATTTTGGAAGCATGAATTTGCCCACGCATGTTATTACCGCTTTTTCCATGACTTTCGCATTATACTTTGCTTCTTTACCTGTAAAATATCTTTCAAAATAAGAAGAATGTTCTGTCATAACGACAGGAACACCTATTTTTTCACCCAAAATACAGCATGCATATCCAGCAGGAACCGAAACATGGGCATGTATCACATCAGGTTTTCCATTTATTTTTTCATAATTCTTATATTCTTTTAACAGCTTTTTAGTGTATGATTTAATCTGCATATCAAAGCCAAATTTAGAAATATCTAGCATTTTTCTACCATAGACTTTAAAATTTTCAAATTCATCTACAAATGTTTTTTTCATCCCAATATATTTATGGGCGCTTGATAGTCCTTGCCTATCTATATATATCATATTGGCTTTCATTCTATCGTCTTCGTTTAAAGCCTTGCAAAAGACCTTATGATATTCACCCATAAGCCTATCCGCACCATTCGGATACCAAGTAGGCACTACTAAAACATGAAGTTTTTTCAAATTCAAACTTCCTCTCACTCTTTATTTCTTACAAAAACCGATTTTGGCATTTGGCAAACTGGACACACCCAGTCGCTTTGCAATTCTTCAAACCCAAAGTTTGAATCATTATATACATACCCACAAACGGAACAAGCAAACCCACCACTGCCCATATTATTATATGTTCTATCAGCAGGTATAGAAATAGGTGAATCCATCGCAACATTTCCTCTTAAAATGTTTATATAGTAATCGTAAGTCATCGGTGTTCCAACCGACACATCACTTCCTGCCATCACTTCACCTACGATAAAACTTTGATTTTCAAAGTCGAATGTACTAACAGTATTACAAAGAAGCCAACAGCAAGTGTTTTCCTTTATAACTGGCACTCCTTCAAGCAAAATTTTATGCCTAATACTTTTTAATTTATTTGTTTTTTTGCCACTTACAAGACCAAGAGCACCAATGCATGAGCCAGGTGTATCTTGAGAAAGTACCGACACTGTAAACATTCCACTTTTTTTAATACATGCGGTGCTATAGCTATCTTTATTTATTGTAATAGCAATGTGAACTTTATTTCCTGAAGTAATTTGAGTGACAGAGTTGATTATACATGCCGATACCTTTTCACCGTCTTTAACTCCTATCGCAAACATTCCGTAAGTTAAATTTCTTAAAATTTCGTTTTTCACATTATTACCGCCTTTCATATTTAAAAAGGAGTTACTCTCCTTTAATTTTCCTTATATAATCGTCAAAACTTTTTTCGCTTTTATTATTACCCGTTGTATAATAATTAACGCCCTTTAACACATCTGGAAGATACTGCTGTTTTACATAGTTGTTTTCATAATCATGCGGATACAAATAAAATTGCCCTTTATTTTTGACATCTGCACCGTCGAAGTGCTTGTTTTGTAAATTTCGTGGAACAGAGCCTATTCTACCCATTTCAACGTCTCTTATCGCCGCTTGAATGGCAGCTTCGCCCGAATTTGACTTTGGTGCCTGTGCCACTAAGATTACCGCATCTGAAAGCGGAATCGCAGCCTCAGGAAATCCGACCATTATAGCACTATCTATACAAGCCTTTACTATCGGTATAATTTGTGGCCACGCAAGACCGACATCTTCGCACGCACAAATCATAAGTCTTCGGCAAATTATCGGCAAATCACCCGCTACTATTAATCTTGCTAAATAGTGAAGTGCGGCATTTACATCCGAGCCACGCATTGATTTTTGAAATGCGGAAATGATGTCGTAGTGCTCATCCCCGTCTTTATCGTATCTCATAGAGCTTTTTTGTGTAAGCCCTTTTACGCTTTCTAAATTAATTTCATAGGTTTGCCCGTCACTGTCCGCTGTCAATACGCTAAGTTCGACAGCATTCAAGGCTTTTCTTACGTCTCCACCACAGGAGACCGCAATATATTTTATGATTTCATCGCTTACATTTATTACTATACCCTTGTCGTTTTGGGTAATTTCATACGCTCTTTTAACCGCTTTTTCTATGTCTTCGGGCAAGACAGGCTTAAACTCAAAGACAGTCGAACGGCTTAAAATTGCGTTATAGACATAAAAATATGGATTTTCGGTAGTCGAAGCGATTAATGTAACGCTACCGTTTTCTATAAACTCCAAAAGAGTTTGCTGTTGTTTTTTTGTAAAATACTGAATCTCGTCAAGATAAAGCAATACTCCGTTCATGCCAAGCATGGTTTTAGAGGAGTTTATGGCATCTCTAATGTCGGCAGTGCTTGCATTTGTGCCGTTGAGTTTTACAAGGTGCATACTGGTGTTTCTTGCGATTATCGAGGCAACCGTGGTTTTTCCAACGCCTGATGGCCCGTAAAAAACCATGTTCGGGATTTTGCCCGAGAGTATAACTTTTCTTAAAATTTTGTTTTCGCCCAAGATATGCTCTTGCCCTACGACATCGTCAAGTGTTAAAGGGCGTATCTTGTCCGCCAAAGGTGAATTCAATTTTACGCCCTCCTTTTTTATGATAGATAATGTTGGACTAAAGACTAACGGTGAATGGCGAATGACTATAATGCTGCTTCACTACGTCAAATGCTCATAATAAGAAGTATAATTAATATTCTCTTGTTACGATATGTGTCAGTTCTTTTGGTAAGTCTATCAACAAGTTCTTAAAGAATGTAGGATAAACAATTTTATCACCTAATGTATGGATTGGTAGCCAATTCATATATTCTTTGCCATGCAAACAAATACTATTGCTATTTAATTGTTTATTTCCTTTAGATTTCATCAGAAAATAAAATGTAATTTCATGACATCTTTTACTTTGAGCTATTGTTTTATCAAGAAAAAAGTTCTCGTGTATAACAGCTAATCGGTCAATTTTATAATTCACTCCTGTTTCTTCAAATACTTCTCTAATTACTGCATCTTCAGCGTTTTCACCTAAATGAACTCCACCACCAACTGAATAGAAATAGCTTGAAACATCATTACTTGCCATTAAAACACAATCATCTTCAATTATTATTGCAGCTGCACGATATCTAAACCAGTAATTGTCATCAGAGAAGCAACAATCACTTTTGTAATCCAATTCCATTTTATCACCTCACCTAATATAAATAATCTGTGCCGTAGGCACACCACAGCCATTCACTTTTCACTATTAGCTTTTAGCCTTATATTTGACTTTATCAAATATAAGTAGCCACCACCAAACCTATCCCATAAAAATATGCGGATGGTTTTTAATTAGTATTTCGATGAATTTATCATTATCGTTTAGCGATACCATAATGCTTTCTCCACTGAAACATGTGATTCTAACTCTATCGAGTGAAAGTGCGAAGCTTTGAGTGGGGTCGTTTGTTTTTTCAAGGCTTAAAATTTCATGGCAGTAAATTCTCTTTTTGTTTATGCCGATTTTTATGTCGATATACTCTTCATTTAATATAAGGTAATTTGGAAAAGACCATATGGCAAGAAATATAGCTATTATTAACGGAAGCCCTAGAACATACACTCCACCTTGGGTGAGTGTTAAAAGCAAGGTGAAAAACAGGCACACCGAAATGCCTGTCGGAATAATGACTCCCATTTTGCCTTGGAATTTCATTATACTTCACCTCAAACTAATATTAGTTCTATTTCTTTTTCTGAAAAAACAATTTGTAAATCATATAAAAATAAGAAAGAAGAGCGATGATTCCAATAAATGAAGCTTTGCTTTTAAGTTTTTCGCTAAATTTTATTCCGATAAACAAGCCCGCAAAAGATAAGCAAATTTTCATTATCGTGAAATCCACAAGACTAAAATTTTTAACCTTGCCCATTATATCTTTGATTAAATTGTTAAATGCACATGTTTTATTTTTAGAATTTAGCTTTTCCATAACTTATCCTAGCTCCATAATATTATTTTTTAGGAATTTATTCGTAAAGTGGGTATTTTGCGCAGATTGAGTCTACTGTTTCTCTGATTTTATCGGCACTGTTTTCAAAGTCATTTACCGCTAGTGCTATACACTCAGCTATTTTATCCATATCATCTTCTTTAAGTCCTCTTGTCGTAACTGCGGCTGTTCCAAGTCTTACACCACTTGTGACAAATGGGCTTCTTTGCTCGCCTGGAATTGTATTTTTGTTTGCAGTGATATACACTTCGTCAAGTCTTTTTTCAAGCTCTTTGCCTGTTACTTCTAAATCTGACAAGTCAAGAAGCATTAAGTGATTATCAGTTCCGCCTGAAACTAATTTAAGACCTCTTTTTGTAAGTCCGTTTGCAAGTGCTGCTGCATTTTTAACTATTTGCTTGCCGTACTCTTTAAATTCATCTTTTAAAGCTTCGCCGAAGCACACTGCTTTTGATGCTATTGTGTGCATTAAAGGTCCGCCTTGAGTTCCTGGGAATATAGCCTTATCAACAGCTTTTGCGTACTCTTCACGGCAAAGGATAAGTCCACCTCTAGGGCCTCTTAATGTCTTGTGTGTTGTAGAAGTTACGATATCAGCATACGGTACTGGATTTGGATGAACGCCTGCCGCTACTAAACCTGCGATATGAGCCATGTCCACCATAAACATTGCACCACACGCATCACAAATCTCTCTCATTTTCTTAAAATCTATCTCTCTTGGATAGGCACTTGCACCAGCTACAAGCATTTTTGGTTTAACTTCCATTGCTTGTTCCATCAGTTTATCATAGTCGATAGTATGAGTTACGCTGTCAACTCCGTATGGTACAAAGTTATAGTATGTTCCAGACATATTTACAGGTGAGCCGTGTGTTAAGTGTCCGCCCTCGTTTAAGTTCATGCCTAAAACAGTGTCACCTGGCTGTAAAAACGCAAAGTAAACTGCTAAGTTAGCTTGTGCGCCTGAATGTGGCTGTACGTTTGCATGTTCCGCTCCAAAAAGCTCACACGCTCTTTTTCTTGCGATGTCTTCCGCTATGTCAACACATTCGCATCCGCCGTAGTAGCGTTTTCCTGGATAGCCTTCTGCATATTTATTTGTAAGAACCGAACCCATAGCCGCCATAACTGCTGGTGAAACTATGTTCTCAGAAGCTATTAACTCTAAATTTCTTCTCTGTCTTTTCAATTCCTTTTCCATTGCCGCTGCAACTTCACTGTCCACTGCGTTTAAAAACCCGATACTGTCTTGTAAATCTTTATACATACTTTTATCCTCCTAAGTAGTTCAAATATTTTTAGTTCATATCATTATACTATTTTTTCCTATTAATATCAAGTATTCACTCTTCACTTTAAGGACATATTCGAAAAATTATTTCATTGTTTTTATATTTTTTTATTGCAAAAACTAATTAGAGAGTGTAAAATCAAAGTAATGAAGGAGTATTATTATGACAAAAAAACAACGTGCGGCTTTGTGTGTAGAACTGTTAAAAAATGAATATCCCGATGCCATTTGCTCTTTGGAGTATCAAGACCCGCTTCAATTACTCATCGCAACGAGACTTTCTGCTCAGTGTACAGATGCAAGAGTAAATATTGTGACACCCGATTTATTCGGGCGTTTTCCTACTTTAGACGACTTTTGTGAATCCAGTGCAGATGAAATTGAGCCTTATATCAAATCATGTGGACTTTATAAGACCAAGGCGAGAGACATTCACGCTATGTGCATTATGCTTAAAGAAGAATTTGGCGGCGTCATTCCAGATAGTATTGAGGAGCTCACCAAACTTCCGGGTATAGGCAGAAAAACTGCTAATCTAATGCTAGGCGACATATTTCATAAACCGGCTATAATAACCGACACGCATTGTATCCGAATAGCAGGTAGAATCGGCCTTACGACTAATAAAGATCCGTATAAAGTGGAAATGGATTTAAGGGCGGTTATAGAACCTTCTGAAGGAAGTGACTTTTGTCATAGAATCGTACTTCATGGACGAGCAGTATGCACTGCAAGAAAGGCATACTGCGAAAAATGCTGTCTACAAGACTGCTGTAAAAACAAATTAAAGGAGACAAAATAAATGTCAAAATCAAAAGTATATTTCACCGATTTAAGAACACACAACTCAATTAGCCTATTAGAAAAACTTAAAAAATTAATTTTAAAAGCTGGCATTGAAGAGATTGATTTCAACAACAAATTTACTGCAATTAAAATTCACTTTGGAGAACCTGGAAACCTTGCATTTTTAAGGCCAAATTACTCAAAAGTTGTTGCAGACATTGTCAAAGATTTAGGCGGTAAGCCATTTTTAACCGACTGTAACACTCTTTATGTCGGCGGAAGAAAAAATGGACTTGACCATATTTCTGCAGCATATGAAAACGGATTCACACCGATGACTACAGGCTGTCATGTAATTATTGCCGATGGAATCAAGGGAACTGACGAGGAGCTTGTAAAGATTGACTGCGAGCATGTAAAAGAAGCTAAAATTGGTAAAGCTGTCATGGACGCTGATGTTTTCATCAGTTTAAGCCATTTTAAAGGCCATGAACTTACAGGTTTTGGCGGTGCGCTTAAAAACATCGGTATGGGTTGTGGCTCAAGAGCCGGAAAAATGGAAATGCACAACAGTGGAAAACCTTTTGTTATTTCTGAACAATGTATCGCTTGTGGTATTTGTAAAAATAACTGCGCACACGATGCTATTGAAGTTTCAAGCGAAAGTGCTTCTATCGACCATGATAAATGTGCTGGATGCGGAAGATGTATCGGCCGATGTCCTACAGATGCTATCGCAACAGGTTTTGACGAGAGCTTTGACATTATAAATAAGAAAATTGCCGAATATACTCTTGCTGTTATAAAGGATAAGCCTTCTTTCCACATCAGTCTTGTCATTGACGTTTCACCATATTGCGACTGTCATTCTGAGAACGACTTACCCATCGTTCCTGATGTTGGAATGTTTGCTTCTTTTGACCCCGTAGCACTTGATGTTGCTTGTGCCGATGCTGTAAACAGTCAGCCTCCTATCAACGGTTCAGTTTTACATTTAAGTGAGCACAACCACGATGACCACTTCAAGTGTACGCATCCTGATACTAACTGGGAAGCCTGCATAGAACATGCTGTTAAATTAAATCTTGGAAACGCAGAATACGAACTTGTCAATTTAGATTAATATTAAACCGACCGCTAAAAGTTAACTTCTAGCGGTCGGTTTTTTCATCATTTAATTTTCAATTAGCTTACAGAACGTCCTAAAACTAATGTAACAACTAAGATTGTTCCAACTGCAAGCGGGCATAAATATTTGATTAAAAACGGATAAATTTTTTCAAGTCTAAATCCCTTTTGAGAGCCTATTTTAATTTCTTCAATAGCATTTTTAGGCTTCCAAACCCAGCCTACAAATATGCAAGCTAGAAGTGCGGTAAACGGAATTAGAAGATTGTCCGTCCAATACTCCATTACTGTTCCCATCGGTAACATTTGAATTCCATTTGTAAAGTCAAACCACGGGAGTTTAAGCTCTGGTAACGCTCCTTGTGACAAGGAGTATCCAAGACCTAAAACCAATGCAGCTGAGCAGATTAATATTGTCGCTTTTGTCCTTGTTACTTTAAATTCTTCTACAACAAAGGCTACTACGCCTTCGAGTATGGACATCGACGAAGTAAACGCCGCAAAAGCTAATAGAACAAAGAACAACAGTCCAAAAATATTTCCAAAAGGCATTGCTCCAAAAACATTTGGCAATGATATGAATGCAAAACCGCCACCGCCTTCTCCGACGAGCTCAGGATTTGTCGCAAATACTGCACACACTATCGCAACACCGGCAATAAGTGCTACCATACTGTCTAGAACAGTGATAAAACCTACACTCTTTGGAAGATTGTCTTTTTTAGAAACATACGAACCGTAAGTTATCATTATAGCCATACCTAAGGATAGCGAGAAAAACGCCTGTCCCAAAGCCGCTATTACAGTGTCCATGTTTAGATAGTTAATGTCAAATGAGAATAAAAACGCTAGTCCATCTTGTGCACCAGGTAAGGTGACCGCACGGACAGTAATCGCTATTAAAATAACAAATAAAAGCGGCATAATCAGCTTACTTATTCTCTCTATTCCTGCACTGACTCCTTTTATTACCACAATGGCAGTGAGTGCCATAAATAGAACTTGCCAAATTATAGGTTCAAATGGTTGTGAGATAAATCCAACGAAAAACGTCTCTGTACTCTCACCAAAATTTGCACCTGTTATATATGTGCCGATATATTTTATAACCCATCCACCTACTACTGCATAGTACGACAGGATTATAAAAGCCGTCACAACTCCGATTTTTCCAGCAAAACCCCATTTGGGATGTATTGCCCTATACGCTCCAACTGTGTTTTTATTAGAGTGTCTTCCAATAGCTATTTCTGAAATCATTATCGCCGCACCGATAAATGCTACAATTATCAAATAGACTACTATAAAAGTTCCTCCGCCGTTTTCTCCTACTCTTCCGGGAAATTTCCATATATTTCCAAGTCCAATAGCCGAGCCTGCCGCAGCTAAAATAAAACCTATATTGCTGGCAAACCCTCCTCTTGAAGCTTTTTTCATATTCCCCCACCTTTCTTAAATTTAGTTTACAATTATATCATACTTAATTAAAAATTTCAAGTTTATTCATAAATTTGACATTTATACACAATTTATTAACATAAAGTCGGTCAACTAAATTATTGACATATTTATTTATTTTATGATATAATTACAAAAAATAATAAATAAGGGAGCTTGTGTACAGGCTGAGAGGAAGTTTTGAACTTCGACCTTCAAACCTGATTTGGATAATGCCAACGTAGGGAACAACTTAGCTTTAAAGTACCTTTACGAAAAAGGTACTTTATTTTTTTATGAAAGGAACGGTGTATATTCATGAGTACATCAAAAAGATTAATTGAGGCAACAAAGGATATTTGGGACAGCTACTACACACATCCGTTTATTAAAGAAATCGCAAACGGAACCCTTGACAAAGAGAAATTCAGCTACTATATGATACAGGATTACCTTTATTTATTTCAGTATTCAAAGGTGTTTGCACTAGGTGTTTTAAAAGCAAGGGATGAAGCTACAATGGCTTATTTTTCAGGTGTACTTAACTATGTTCTAAATGGAGAAATGGAAATTCACCGAGGATATATGAAGCGTCTTGGAATTACTAAGGAGCAAATTGAAAATGCTACTGCCGAACTTGACAATATTTCTTATACTAGCTATATGCTTGAAGTCGGATCAAGCGGAAGTGCGCTTGACGTTTTTGTAGCAGTCTTTGCTTGTGCGGTAAGCTATGCCTATATTGGTAAATATATTCTTGAAAACGGTGGAGACATAAATCACGAATTTTATGGTGACTGGATTAAGGCGTACTCTTCAGAAGACTATCAAAAAACAAATCTATCACTCATTGAAATGGTGGATAAAGCCTGCGAGGGCATTTCAGAAAAAGAATATAAAAGGCTTGAAGAAATAATGATTAACTGTAGTAAATATGAATACTTATTCTGGGATTTTTCTTACAATTCTGGAAAATAAAAAGGAATGATAACGATGAAACGATATTTTGACAATTTAAAAAAGAACGGTGCTTTAATTCACAATATTACAAACTATGTTACAGTAAACGACTGTGCAAACATTTTATTAGCCTGTGGCGGGTCTCCAATCATGGCTGATGCATATGAAGAAGTTGAAGAAATCACCTCGATATGCGGTGGACTTAACATCAACATTGGCACACTAAACAAAAACACTATTCAATCAATGATATTAGCTGGTAAAAAGTCAAATGAGCTAAATCATCCTGTAGTTCTAGACCCTGTCGGCGCTGGCGCTTCCACTTTACGTACTCAAACGGCAAACAACTTGCTTAAAGAAGTTAAATTTACGGTTATTCGTGGAAATATTTCCGAAATTAAAACTCTTGCCGGTGGCAGTGGCATGACTTTGGGCGTTGATGCAAACGAGATTGATGCCATTACTGAAACTAACCTTAGTGAGGGTATTAAATTAGCAAAAGATTTTTCTAAACAAACCGGTGCCATAATCGCTATTACTGGAGCTATTGACATTGTTGCAGACAGCAAAACTGTATATGTAATAAGGAACGGCAATCAATTCATGAGCAAAGTAACTGGAACTGGCTGTATGCTAAGTGCGATGCTTACTGCATTTGTTGTTGCAAATAGCAATAATGCTTTGGAAGCCACTGTTTCTGCTGTTTGCACAATGGGTCTTAGTGGTGAACTAGCCTATGAGAGACTTGGCAAAGACGGCGGTAATTCAACTTACCGAAACTATATTATAGATGAAGTTTGCTGTATGACAGGCGAAAAACTTCAAAATGGTGCTAAATATGAAATTAGAAACTAATCACATGCTTTTATACGCTGTAACCGACAGGGCATGGACACAAAACAATACACTAGAAAGTCAAGTTCTGGAGGCTGTAAAAGGCGGTGTCACCTGTGTTCAGCTTCGTGAAAAAGACCTAAGCGATGAAAATTTTCTAAAACTTGCATTTAAAATCAAGCCAATCTGTAAAGAGTACAATGTTCCTTTCATCATCAACGACAATGTTCAGGTTGCGATTTCTTGTAAAGCCGACGGAATTCACATAGGTCAAGACGACATGGACACGGAAAAAACACGAAAATTAATCGGAAAAGACATGATTTTAGGTGTTTCGGCGGGTACGGTAGAAGAAGCTGTTACGGCATGTAAAAAAGGTGCTGATTATATCGGAGTCGGTGCAGTATTTAGTACATCTACAAAACTTGATGCAGATAGTATTTCCCTTGATACACTAAAAAATATATGTGACTCGGTTTCTGTCCCAGTTGTCGCCATCGGCGGAATATATAAGCACAATATGCATAAATTAAAGAACACCGGTATCTCTGGAGTAGCTCTAGTTTCTGCTATTTTTGCAAGCGATGATATTCGTGGTGAATGCACTGAACTACTCGAACTTTCCAAAGAAACAGTGTCATAAATATTTAGGAGAATTATAATGAAAAAAATATTAACTATAGCTGGATCTGATTGCAGCGGAGGAGCTGGAATTCAGGCGGATATAAAGACAATTACAGCCCATAAGATGTACGCAATGAGCGCCATAACTGCACTTACTGCTCAGAACACCTTAGGTGTATTTGATGTGGTCGATGTAGAAGCAAGTTTTGTCGAAAATCAGCTCGACTGCATATTTAAAGACATTTATCCCAACGCCGTGAAAATCGGCATGGTTTCAAACATTGAAATAATTAAATCTATTTCAAAAAAACTTAAAGAATACGGTGCAAAAAATATTGTAGTGGACCCTGTAATGGTGTCTACTAGCGGATGTAAACTAATCAGTGATGACTCTATAAATGCCTTGTTCGAGTACCTTTTCCCTTTGGCTACAGTACTAACTCCAAATCTTTTAGAAGCCGAAGTTCTATCTGGAATTTCTATAAATACTGAAGAAGACATGATTAAGGCCGCAAAAATCATATATGATAAAACCACTTCAAATGTACTTATAAAAGGCGGTCATCTTAAAGGAACTTCTTCCGATTTACTATATAATGGTAAAGAGAATTGGTACAAAGCCGACAGGATTGATAATCCAAACACACACGGAACAGGCTGTACCCTCTCCTCTTCTATCGCCTGTAATTTAGGAAATTCAATGAGTTTAGAAGAAAGTGTTAAAAATGCTAAAGAATACATAACTGGAGCATTAAAAGCACAGCTAAATCTAGGTCAAGGCAGTGGACCTTTGAATCATATGTATAATTTGTAATTAATATCATTAGAAACTCACACTAAATTAGCTATTATGATATTTGTTCTTTTTCTTACTATATTGACTGCTACTTTCTAATCATATATAATATAAATAGAAATTCACAAATAATTATTTATATTGCAAAGATTGGAGTGTTGTTATGAATATTACTTCTGCACTTTTATTATTTTCTGTTTTCGCATTAATTTACCTTTTGATCGTCGAAATTTTTACAATTTTATTTAGATTGACAGGTCTTACATACGATAAGGCGCAGTTTCAGGTTATTTCTATGCTCACAAACAGCGGCTTCACAACTCAGGACAGTGAAGCTATAACATCTTCTAGAATTAGGCGTAGAATTGCTAAATTCACCATAATGTTCGGATATTTATTTACCGTAATTATAATGTCTTGTGTCGTAAATATATTTTTATCTTTAAGTCATTCTGAACTACAAGATATGTGGACTTCTGCACTTGTAATTTGTTGTTTGTTTGTTCTACTAATCATGTTTTACCGCTCAAATTTCATGAAAAAGCTTTTAGATGATAAAATAGAAAAAGTTGGAAAACGCCTAATGTTTGGAAAGAATACTAATCCGATAATCTTGCTTGATATATTTGGCGAGAGCGTAATGGCAGAGATAAGTTTAGAACAAATACCAAAATCACTCGAAAATGTCAAACTCAAATATTCAGGACTTAAAGAAACTCACCGCATACAGCTAATTTTAGTTAAGAGAAATAACGAAACAAAAAGCATAATTAACGGAGAAGAAATTTTAATGCAAGGTGATGTAATTGTCGTGTTCGGAAACCACCATAATATAAGAACATTATTCAATTCCGGTATTCAAAAAAATGTAACAAAAGGAAAAATTAAATGAAAATATACGAACTAAGTGAATCTGAAAGAATTTTACTATCACTTGTCGGAGAAACGAATTTAGCAAAACTTGAAGACAACAGACATTTTTGTATATCCTTAGATAAATAAGCATATTTTATACAAATCAACTATTATAAATTACAAAAAGAACTTTTAAATTCTGATAAATTGGTTGGTATGAATTTAGAAATGCCTGAAACCCACTGGACTTGTGCTTATCCGTTAGTTGCTGGTATAAGTTTATTAGTCATTATTATATGCTTTATTCACTTTAAAAGAAAAAATGGTTGTAAATTTTATTATTTTAAATAGGTGGTGTAAATTATTATGAGTAAAAAAATTATTATCCCTATAGTATCTTTAGTTTTGATTTCTGCTATTGTCTACACCGTTTTGTATTTCTTTTTTGCACCGAGCTTAGCCGCTAGCGGTGATGGTTTTATTATGAATACAGATGAGTGGCTAAATTATGTGAGCGAAACGCCTGAAGCTTACGAGAATACTACCGATGAAAATTTTGCTGATTTTGACCTTGATTCTACACTTAATGAAGGCGATGTGATTTTTGCTGGAAATTCTGTTTTAGAAATTTCAGATGGTTTTTATATTATCGGCGTAAACGGAGTAAGTGGCAAATATGTAAACGTTATGACCTTTAGTAGAAGTGGTGATGAAGACACTTTTTTATACTCGGATGCTTTAGATGAAAGTGAAGTGTACAAGAAAAGAATTGAAATCGTCTCATCAGATTCATCGGATTTCCCTATAAAATCAAATGGTATAAATTCTGGATTCGCCACTTTTGGTGGCTATGCAAACAGATTTCATCTAGCAGCTCCTGAAACTATCGAAAACGATGAAATTGTTTTTAGAGTTACAAGCGGAGAAAATTACAGCGAAGAAGAATTTTTCACTTATAATGTCAAGACTAAAATTTTTACTGCCTGATTTACCTTTTTGAGTTTTAAAAGCCACCTTTAAGGCGGTTTTTTCTACCTTAATAATTGAAACATATTTCTTATTTCTTATTTAACTTGTAAAATTATATTTTTTGATTTATAATATTTTATAGTACTTAATAAAAAGGAGAATATTATGAAAAAAATACGCATTCTGCTTTTCCCCATTATCTTGTCGCTGGTTTTACTAATGACATCTTGCACTGCACTAAACATGCTAACACTTACCGAAGAACGACGTACAATTAACTTTAACGACATAGAATACACAAGACCCGATGTCGAAACATTAAAAGAAAACATTATAGCTTATACAAATGAGATTGAAAATGCTGAAAGTTTTGAAAAACTCTTGGAAACCGACTATAAACTAGGTGAAGAATATTCATCTTATATCACAAGTCAGTTCTATGTAGAAATTCAAACCTATTTAGATTTCACAAATGAATTTTATGATGAGGAATACCGATTTCTTAGTGAATCATCTGTCGATATTCAACTATTAATGATTGAATACACTACCATTTTGCTAGAAGGCAAATATAGAGATGATTACCGTGAGTATGTAGGCGATTATAGTTTTAAACAACTTGAATCAAGTCTTTTATTTTCAAATGAAAGTGTAAGTGAAATAAAAAAAGAAAGAGAATCTGTAAATTCTAATTACAATGACGATTTAAACGAGCTTACAGTATCCTACGATGGAAATGACTACCTTATCAATGAAATTTTTTCAGATGTGAATTATCCAATTCTTGCAAACATGTATTATTCTGAATATGGGGAACATTATGCAAATATTTTATCAGAACTTGTCGCCTTAGATAAGGAAATAGCTAAGGAACTAGGCTTCCCCGATGCAGCCACCATGTATTACGAAACATACTACCGTGACTATACTCCACAAGAGGCACTTGAAGTTTGTCAAATAATTAAAGAAACTCTTGTCCCTATTGCACCACATCTTAATTATAACGAACCATATATGGACTACTCTTTAGAGCGTATCGCCGAAATTTTCCCGACTGCACTTGCTAATTTCGATTCTTCTTTTGTAGACGAATGGAACTTTATGCTTGAATATTCTTTATATGATTTTTCAGAAAGTGATGTAAAGGCAAACGCTGCTTTTCTCGCACCACTTCCTTCTTATGATACAAACTTTCTTTTTCTAAAAGCGAACGGCGATGCTAGGTCGTTTTTCAGCCTCGTTCATGAATATGGGCACTTTTTAGACATGAATAGTAACTACGCACAAGGATATAATTCAAGCCTTGATATAGCAGAAACCTTTTCTTACTCTATGGAATTTCTTATGATGGATGAATACGATTTATTTTTTGAGAATTCTGAAGAATTAGTGGAGCATTCGCTTTCATATATACTTAGCGGTACTATTTATCAAGCTCTTTTGGAAGAATTCCAGATTAGGATATATGAGCTTGATGAAGTAACGTTCGAGGCTTTAGACGAACTTTTCATTACTCTAATGATAGAATATGGCTACCTTCCTCCTGAACTTCCTGAAGGTTATATCGATAGTCAATGGCTTGCTGTCACACATATATTTGATTCACCGTTCTACACTTTTAGTTATGTAGCAAGTTCTGTACCGGCTTTTCAGCTATATGATATCTCTCTTGAAGACAGAGACAAGGCAGTTGATTTATACCAAGATTTACTTAAAGCCGACCAAAGACAAGGTTATACTGACTTTTTAGCTACAGCTAATCTTAAACCAGTTACAGATGAATCCGTATTTTATGAAACAGAAGAAATGTACCGTGAAATATTTAGCTTACCAAAAACTGAAGAGTATGACAATGTCGCTTAATCATTATTTTTATAAATTAAAAAAACGATACACTTTTTAGTGTATCGTTTTTTCATTTAATTATTAATTACTTATAATTTGTTTATAAAGTTTAATGTACTCATCTGCCGATTTTTTCCAGCTGTTGTCACATTCCATGGCTCTAACGGCAAGTGATTTCCAATAGTCATTCTCGCTGTTGTACATATAAATTGCAGCATGAAGTGAATTTAGCATGTCACCACTGTTATAAGTCTTAAATGTAAATCCGTTTCCAAAATCGCCTCTAACGTCTTGGATTGAGTCTCTTAATCCGCCTGTTTCTCTTACTACTGGAAGAGTGCCATATCTTAAGCAAATCATTTGAGATAGTCCACAAGGCTCACTCTTACTTGGCATTAAGAAAATATCAGAGCCAGCATAAATTTTTCTAGATAATTCTGGAACAAACCCTTTGCAAAGGCAAAATCTTCCAGGATATCTTGCTTGAACCTCTTCAAAAAAGTTTTCGTATTCCCAGTCACCACTGCCTAAGACGACGAACTGGCAATTTGTATACTGCATTACATTATCAATACCTTCTCTAACAAGATCAAGTCCCTTATGAGAAACAAGTCTAGTAACCATGCCTATAAGCGGAAGCTTTGGATTAACTTCAAGGCAAAGTCTCTCTTGGAGTTTTGTCTTGTTTTCTGCCTTGTCGTCTATAGTTTCTTTTGTAAAGTTTTTGTATATTTCAGTATCCGTCTCGGCGTTATATCCATCGGTATCAATACCATTTAAAATTCCTGATAGTTTCCACGAACGCTCTCTTAAAATAGGGTCTAATTTATGAGAGAACCACGGATCAAGAATCTCGTTTGCATAACTAGGACTTACAGTAGAAACCCAGTTTGCACTTTCAATAGCACCTTTCATCAAATTGACATTTTTCATCCATTCAACAAGTGAAAATTCGCTTTTTGGTATACCTAAGATTTCTTCTAAAATATCAGATCCGTATTCACCTTGATACTGTATATTATGAATTGTAAAAAGAGTTTTAATTCCTTGATACCATTCATTGTTGCTGTAAAACATTCTATAGTAAATCGGTACTAACGCTGTCTGCCAATCATTTGTATGAATTACGTCAGGTTTAAAGTCAATATGGATAAGCATTTCTAGTATTGCTCTTGAAAAGAAAGCGTATCTCTCTGCATCATCAAAGTGTCCGTAAAGAGAGCCTCTTCTAAAATAATACTGATTATCAATGAAATAATAAGTTACATTTCCAACTTTAGATTCAAAAATGCCACAATATTGGCGCCTCCATGCAACGGGAACACTGATACTTGTAATAAACTTCATATTTTCTTTATGCTCAGCTGAAATTGTATCATATAAAGGCATTACAACCTTACACCCTACAAGTTTCGATCTTAACGCTTGTGGCAAAGAACCAGCAACATCAGCTAGTCCACCTGTAGCAGCAAACGGTAAAGCTTCACTTGCACAAAATAATATTTTCATATAGCTTCTTCCCTTCTAAATTTTTAAACTACACTACCTTTTTCAACGTAAATATGATATTTGGACGAGCCAATAATCTCTTTATTTTTCTCTACTAAAACATTTTTATCAGTTATTACGCACTCAAGTTTTGCACCCTCTTCAATAACTGTATCTTGCATGACAATGCAGTTTTTAAGCTTAGAATTCTTTCCTACATAAACACCTCTAAATAAGATGCAGTTTTCAACGCTACCTTCAATTTTACAACCATCTGCTACCAATGAATTTTCAACTTTTGATTCAAGACCGTATTTAGCTGGCATTTCATCTCTTACCTTTGTGTAAATTGGTTTTTTAGGGTTGAATATTTCAGCTCTAACTTTTGAATTCATCAAAGCCATATTTGCAGCAAAATAATTTTCATTTGTAGAAATTTGGAAGTTAACACCTTCAAATTCATATCCGTAAACCTTATATTCATCAATGCATTTAAATAAAACTGCACTGTCAAAATTCATAACATTTGTGCTAATGCATTCATCTACCAAGTCGATTAAAAGAGTTCTTCTAATTAGATATTTGTTCATTCCTAAATCTACATCAGACTCTTTTTTCTCTGAAACTTTAAGCTTTATAGCTCTTCCTTCAGGATCAAATGTGTAAACGCAAGATGAAGTATTATCTGCTGATTGACCATGACGATAAATAACGGTAATATCCGCATTTTTCTCAATATGAAAATTAAGCACATCAAGATAGTTAATATTGCAAATTATATCGCAATCAGATAACAAAACATATTCTTCACTTGAAGCTTGCAAAAAGCGTCTTATCGAGTGAAGCGATTCAACTTTTCCATCTGTTCTAAAGTGTTCTGCTCCAAAAGGTGGCAAAAGATAAAGTCCTTCTCTTTTTCTGGATAAATCCCAAGCTTTACCCGAACCTAAGTGATCCATCAAAGACTGATAATTTAAATTAGTAATTACGCCAACTTTATTTATTCCAGAATTAACCATATTTGATAATGGAAAATCTACCATTCTGTATCTTCCAGCAAATGGTACAGACGCCATTATTCTATTCTTTGTCAAATTTGGTACTTTTTCTCCATTTATATACGCAAAAATAATTCCAAGAATGTTATTTCCTCTCATATTTTTACACCTCCTCAGAATCTATCATAGTTTTTGGTGGAACAATAGTATTTTCTGCTAAATTGCAGTTAGATCCAACAACTGCAACACCCCATTCTTCCAAGTTCTCCATTTTTTCAGGTCTTTGACCTACAACGCAGTTCTTGCCAATAACAGAATTTTCACCGACAATAGCATATTGAACCACTGCACCTTCTTCAATCACAGCGCCTGGCATAATAATCGAATCTAAAACTGTTGCACCTTTTGCAACATAAACTCCTGCAAATAAAACTGAGAAGTCAACACTTCCGTATACATTACAGCCTTCTGTAACAAGTGAATTTTCAACTTTAGAGCCAACTGCTGCATAATGCGGAGGCATACCTGGATTTCTAGCATAAATTTTCCAATCAGATGCTGATAAATCAAGATGCGAATTTGGATTTAGTAAGTCCATATTGGACTCCCAAAGACTCTCAATAGTTCCAACATCTTTCCAGTATCCCTCAAATTTATAAGCAAACATTCTCTCTCCAGCTTCAAGCATTTTAGGAAGAATATTCTTACCAAAGTCATTGTTTGATTTTGGATCTTGCTCATCTTTTTCAAGATACATCTTAAATTTTTTCCAGTTAAATACATATATACCCATAGAAGCAAGGTTTGATTTTGGCACCTTTGGTTTCTCGTCAAACTCGTAGATTGAATTGTCTTCATTGGTATTTAAGATACCAAATCTTGGAGCTTCTGCAAGTGGTACTTCGATAACAGCTATTGTACAATCTGCTTCTTGTTGTTTATGGTACTCAATCATCTTTGAGTAGTCCATTTTATATATGTGGTCACCTGAAAGTATCACTACATATTCAGGATCATACCTTTGAATAAAATGAATATTTTGATAAATAGCATTTGCTGTGCCTTTGTACCAATCCGAACCTCTGTTCTTTTGATATGGTGGTAAAATATGTACACCAGCATTCATACTATCAAGGTCCCAAGGTTGTCCACTTCCTATATATTCATTCAGTTCCAAAGGTTGGTACTGCGTCAAAACGCCCACCGTCTCTATTCCTGAATTTACGCAGTTTGATAATGGAAAATCAATAATTCGGTATTTTCCTCCGAAAGGAACTGCAGGTTTTGCAAGATACTTTGTAAGAACTCCTAGTCTACTTCCTTGGCCACCAGCCAGTAGCATCGCAACAACTTCTTGTTTTGGTAACATAATAATCCTCCTTATTTTTCTTTAATTTTTATGAATATTACAGAACTCTGAGGTAGTGTTAGATTTATGCCTTGTTCAAAACCGTGAATTTCCATATCTTCGGTTTTGATCTCACTGCCGTTAGTGTTGCCATATCCCCCAAATTCAATACTATCTGATGTAAAAATCTCTTCATAAACCCCTTTATCAGGTACGCCTATACAGTAATTTTCTCTTGTCATCGGTAGGAAGTTACAAACAATTATAACCTTATTCTTATCTTTATCAAGTCTGACAAATGATATAATTCCCTGTTGATAATCATCATTTGATATCCAAGAGAATCCTTCCCATGAAAAATCTACTTCCCAAAGCTCTTTAGTTTTTAAATAGAATCTATTTATAGTTTTAAAGAAATGATGTATTTCTTTGTGATCTTTATGCTCAAGTAGCCACCAATCAAGCTCACCCGCATAATTCCATTCATTATGTTGGGCAAATTCTGTTCCCATGAATAAAAGCTTCTTGCCAGGATGTGCCATCATATAGCTAATAAAACATCTTAATGCATCATATTTTTGCTTTTCTGTTTCACCATACATTTTATTAAATAGTGAACCTTTTCCGTAAACTACTTCATCATGGGAAATAGGCAAAATATAGTTCTCAGAGAAAGCATAAAAGAAAGAAAATGTAACTTTATCGTGGCTGCCTTTTCTATATAATGGATTAATTGACATGTATTTAAGCATATCATTCATCCAACCCATGTTCCATTTATAGTTATATCCTAAACCATGCATATATGGCGGTTTTGTAACCATCGGCCACGCTGTTGATTCTTCAGCTATCATCATCACATGTGGATTTTCAGCAAAAAGTGCTTCATTTAAATCTTGAATAAACTTCACAGCTTCAAGATTTTCTTTACCACCATACTGATTCCCCACCCATTCGCCGTCATTTCTGTTGTAATCAAGATAAAGCATCGATGCAACTGCATCCACTCTAAGTCCGTCAATATGATATTCTTTTACCCAGAAATTAGCACTTGAAATCAAGAAGCTAACCACCTCTGGCTTACCATAGTCAAATACTAAAGTACCCCATTCTTTGTGTTCGCCTTTTCTTGTATCTGGATACTCATAACAAGCATCACCATCAAACCTAGCTAGACCCGCTGCATCTTTAGGAAAATGAGCAGGAACCCAGTCCATGATAACTCCAATATCATTACCGTGGCACTCATTTACAAATTCCTTAAAATCATTCGGCTCGCCAAACCTTGACGTAGGTGCAAAGTATCCGGTTACTTGATATCCCCAAGACGGATCATAAGGGTATTCTGTTAAAGGTAAGAATTCGATGTGAGTGTATCCCATTTCCTTAATATATGGTATTAACTCTTCTTTTAGTTTTTTGTAATCAAAGGACTCACCATCGCTGTATCTTCTCCAAGAAGCCGCGTGAATTTCATAAATATTTACAGGCGAATCAATATGAGAAGTTACCTCTTGCTTTTGCTTCCAATTTGAATCAGTCCATCCAAAAGCGTTGTATTCATAATACTTTGAAGCAGTACCTGGTCTAGTCTCAGAATGAAAAGCATAAGGATCACTCTTAAAGTTACCAACACCATCCATACCTACTATGAAAAATTTATATTGATCATATTGCTTCATTTCAAAATCAATATACCCTTCCCAAATTCCATCGCTGATCTTTGTAAGTGGGTATCCATTGGAATCCCAGTTACAAAACTCCCCGACAAAAGAAATTGATCTTGCATGTGGTGCCCAAGTTCTCACAACCATGCCATCTTTTCCATTATATTTACACTTATGCAAGCCTAAATATTCGTACGCATTTCTATTTTTCCCTTCATGAAAAACATGCAAAGGAAAGTTTCCTTTATTTTCGATAATTCTTCCTCCTAACAAAAAATAATTATACTAACATTTACCATTATCATTATAATAACATTTAATTATTAAAAATTCAAGTTTTTATAATGATTTTTTCAAATCTTTATATAAAATTTATTTATATATTGTTTATTTTTAACAATATTAGTTTTTTAATTCTAAATTGTAATAATAACAACTTTGGATAATCATTATACCATAAGGAAAACCTCTTTTTTGTCAAAAAATAAATGCTAAATTAAAACTTACATAAAAAAATCTACCCTAAGGTAGATTTTTTCTAATATTAATAAAAAACTTTTTCAATAAATTTGAACACTCATCTTCCATAAAACCTCTATATATTTCTATGTTTTTTGTAAAATCATTACCCCAGATTTTTGTTCCAAAATATTTTTCATCATGTGCACCAAAAACCACCCTACTAATTCGTGAATTAACTGCAGCTCCAGTACACATTGGACAAGGCTCTAAGCTAACATATAAATTAGCTCCAGAAAGTCTCCAATCCCCTAAATTTTTAACAGCCATTTCAATAGCTAAAATTTCTGCGTGAGCTAATGGATTTTTTAGAGTTTCTACCATATTATGACCATAACCGATTATTTCACCATTTTTTTCAATCACAGCACCAACCGGCACTTCTCCCATATCTGCTGCAAGTTTCGCAAGGCTTAAACACCTAATCATAAATTCATCCTTAGGTAAAAACACTCTTTCCATTTATTCACCTCATAAAGCAAACAACATAAAAACTGATGATAGAAGACAATATGAAAGCAATACTATCGTAGATGGATTCAATAATGCCGATGAAAACTTCGCCCCACCGCTTAAATTCATATATCGATTGTTAAGCTTAAATAAATTTCTATCTCTGATTATTAACACACCAAATGCTATAATTCCAAACAGAATAAACCCATAAAATAAAACTAAATCTAAAATTAGTACCCAACTATCCGATATTTGTGATAGAAATAAAAACGTGACAGAAAGTGCATTGTTAAGAAAATGAATTATAACTGGCACCCATATATTTTTTGTTTTGACATATACAAATCCCATGACACAACCCGAGCAAAACGTGACCAACACAGAAACCAAATTTATATGAAGACAAGCAAAAATCAAAGCTGAAAAAACAATAGCAAATGCATCTCCATACTTCCTAAGTTTACCTAAAATGATTCCTCTCAATACAAATTCTTCAAAAATTGCTGGAATTATTGCTGTAGAGAAAAAAGTTAAAATATATCCTAAAGTTGTAGTAGGAACAGCGTAACTTGGTGCTTCGAAATTGACATCTGTATTATTAAATAAAGATGCAAAGAAATTAACTGGTATATTAGCAAGAAATCCAAGTCCTACACCTGCCAAAATATAAACTATTGAATTCAATTTTAATTTTTCAACTCTTAAACTCTCAAATATGTTTTCTTTCTTTATATAAACATACACTAAAAACGGACCAACAAATCCAACGAGAAACAGTAGCGAATTGGTACTGTTGACAAAATTTTCATCGCCTAAAATATTAATTCCACTTAATAAAAATATTTGAGATATTATGCTAATTAAGAAAGAGAGTATAGTTGAAATAATCAAATAGCAAAGCAGGCAAAAACTAGTTTGATTGCTAATTCGTGAAATAGCTTTTTTCTGTGCCGTTTTTCTTGGTATATAACCAAGCTTATAATCAAATACAATTTCATTATTATATGAATTCATTTGATTAATTTGATAGAAATTTTTGATAAAAGCACACCCTTTACATTAAGCTACATATTTTATTTGAAAAATCAACTGGATCCTCTATTTCAATCCCTTCTATTAGCAAAGCCTGTGTATAAAGAATCTCTGAGTATAGTTTAACTTTTTCTTTATTAGTATCAAAACTTGCAACAAGTGAATTAAAAATATTGTGCGAAGGATTAATTTCAAGCACTCTTTTTGCTTTTACTTTTTCAGAGTTTGGCATAGAATTTAAAACTTTTTCCATTTCAAGGCTAATGTCTCCTTGAGATGAAAGGCAAACTGGATGCGACTTAAGTTTTGAAGATATAATTACATCTTCAACTTTTTCAGCTAAAGATTCTTTAATAAAATCAAGTAATTCTTTATTATCTTCTTTTTTCTTTTCATTCTCTTTTTTCTCTTCTTCTGTCTCAAGGTCAATGTTTTCGGAAGATATATTTTTGAACTTTTTACCTTCATATTCAGTTAAAATTTTAACTGCAAATTCATCAACATTGTCTGTAAGATATAAAATTTCAAACCCTTTATCTTTTAAAATCTCTGTTTGCGGAAGTAGTGCGATTCTTTCAGTCGATTCGCCACAAGCATAGTAAATATCAGCTTGATCCTCTTTCATTCGCTCTACATATTCTTTTAAAGATACAAGTTTATTTTCGAATGAAGAATTAAACAGAACTAAATCTTTAAGCTCATCCTTATTTGCACCATAATTATTGTACATTCCAAACTTTAACTGCAATCCAAAACTTTTAAATAATTCTTCATATTTTTCTCTGTCATTTGTTAGCATAGACTTAAGTTCAGAAGTAATTTTCTTTTGAAGTCTAGTTGCAATTAACTTAAGTTGTCTGTCGTGTTGTAGCATTTCTCTTGAAATATTTAGACTTAAATCTTGTGAGTCAACTAGTCCTTTGACAAAGCTATAATGATCTGGAAGCAAATCACTGCATTTTTCCATAATCATAACTCCGCTTGCATATAGCTGAAGGCCTTTTTCATATTCTTTCGTATAATAATCCATTGGCGCAGATTTAGGAATGAATAAAAGTGCATTAAATGTTGAAGTACCCTCTGTCTGAGTTTTAATCACTCTAATCGGGTCTTGCCAGTCATAAAATTTTTCTTTATAAAAACTATTAAGCTCTTCATCAGTCGTTTCAGACTTGGTTTTTTTCCAAATCGGAACCATACTGTTAAGTGTTAAAGTCTCTGAATAGTGGTCATATTCACCTTCTGCTCCCTCTTTTGGCTTAACTCTTTGCATCTCCATTTTAATAGGATATCTAATGTAGTCGGAATATTTTTTAACAAGGGATTGGATTCTATGTTGTTCTAAAAACTCGTTATAATCTTCATCTTCAGTATTTTCTTTGATATGAAGAGTTATTTCAGTTCCGTGATTTTCCTTTTCGGCTTCAGTAATTTCATAACCTTCTGCACCGTTGGAATGCCATTTGTAAGCTTGAGTCTCTCCAAAAGCTTTAGAAACAACGCTTAATTCATCCGCAACCATAAATGCCGAATAAAAACCAACACCAAATTGTCCTATAATGTCGATTTCTTCATTCTTTTCTTGATTTTTCTTAAATTCAAGTGAGCCACTTTTTGCAATAACACCCAAGTTGTTGTCAAGGTCGTCTTTTGTCATACCTAGTCCGTTGTCGATAATTTTGAGAGTCCTATTTTCTTTATCAATAGTTAATTCTATAGCAAAGTCATCTCTGCTAAGTCCTGAATTACCATCATTTAAAGATTGATAATACAGCTTATCAATCGCATC
The DNA here is from genome assembly GCA_964369415.1 of uncultured Eubacteriales bacterium. GTDB lineage: Bacteria > Bacillota > Clostridia > Oscillospirales > Acutalibacteraceae > SIG603. The sequence continues at coordinate 152,260 of CAYJFP010000002.1, forward strand.
ACTTGCATTTGATATAAGTTCTCTTAAAAAAATCTCCTTATGAGTATAGATTGAATTAATCATTAAATCTAAAATTCTTTTTGATTCTGTTTTAAACTGTTTCATTTGCATCTTCCTTTAATATTTAACTTATTTTTTTAGTTAATTTTATTATATATTTGTTAAGTAAATATTAATACAGAAAATATTTTGAATAAAAATCTCTTTACTCTTGCAATTTATATTTTGATATGTTAGAATTACTTTAGCGATTAAAAGCTTAAAAGCTTTAAATCATTAAACATCGGAGGGTATTAATATGAATAATCAATTTACAATTTGGGCTGTTATTATTCTTTACGGTATTTTTATGTTAACTGTTGGAATAATTTATTCAAAAAAAACTACAAGTATGGGTGAATTCACAGTCGGTGGCAGAAATGCTGGAGCTTGGATTTCTGCATTAAGCTATGGTACTGCATACTTTTCGGCAGTTATGTTCATTGGCTATGCTGGTGGTAGCGGATGGGCCTACGGACTTTGGAGTGTTCTGATAGGAATAGGTAATGCAGTTTTAGGAACACTTCTTGCTTGGCTATTTCTTGCCGAAAGAACTAGAAAAATCACCAAGCGATGGAAGATTAAATCCATGCCACAACTATTTGAAAGGCGCTTTAAAAGCCGTAAAATGAGACTTTTTTCTTGCGCTATAATCTTTGTCTTTCTTCTTCCCTATTCGGCTTCTGTTTATAAGGGTCTTACAAGTATTTGCTCTGTCATTTTAGGAATTGATGAAAATGTTGCTATGATAGTAATCGCCTTTGGCTCTGCCGTAATTCTTACTTTAGGTGGATATGCTGCAACTTTAAAGGCTGATTTTGTTCAAGGAATTATAATGATTTTCGGTGTAAGCATGCTTATTTTCCTAATTGTTAATTCTGAAAATGTTGGTGGACTCACTGAAGGCTTCAATCGTATGATTGATTACATGGGGCAACATGAGATGATTACGCTTGATACAAATTCTGCTATTTCACTGATTTCACTGATTATTATGACTAGTATAGGCACTTGGGGATTGCCTCAAATGATTCATAAATACTATGGGATAAAAGACAAAAAAGAAGTTAAGCGAGGTACTATTATTTCAACCCTATTTGCACTTTTAGTTGCAGGCGGTGGATACTTCATTGGTTCTTTCTCTCACTTATTCTTTTCGGACACACTTCCCGAAGGTGGAACAGATTATCTAGTTCCTTTGATGCTTGACATGGCTGGGCTTCCTGATATCTTAATCGGTATCGTTTTAGTTTTGTTAATTTCTGCTTCAGTTTCAACACTTTCTGGAATTGCGCTTACAGCTTCTTCTACAATTTCAATGGACTTTATTAAGAAAACATTTAAAAAAAATATGGACAGCAAAAAAACAGCCACTCTAACCCGAGTCATTTGCCTTGTATTCGTAGTATTAAGCTATTTTATAGCAATTTCAGACACACCAATAATTAGCTTAATGTCTTATTCTTGGGGTATTATTTCGGGCTCTTTCTTAGCTCCATACTTTTTAACTTTATACAGCAAAAAAATAAACAAAGGCGGCGCATGGTGCGGAATAATCGGCGGTTTTTCAGTTGCATTTATTCCCGCAGCATTAAGCGGATTCACAACTCCAAACGGCCCATTATTTGCCTGTCTTGCCATGGCGACTTCGTTTATTCTTTGTATCATTGGAAGTAAAGTCTGTTCAGCTTTAAATCTTAAAGCTGGTAAATCTAACGATGAATTTTATGATATGGAAATTAAGTCTTAATTTTATAAGCAACAAAAAGGTTTCCAAGCGATATAAACGCAGCAAGAAAAAATACCCATTGTGGCCCAACATTCATCCAAATAAAACCGCTAATCTGAGCAGCAATTATAGAAACGACGTGATCGAGGCTTATCCCTGTTGACAAAACAGAGGTAAGCTCTTCGTCTTTTTTGACTATAGATTTTAGATAAACCGATTTTACTATTCCGATTTGCATCGACAATCTATCTAGTACAAATAAAACATATACTATCATGACAGACCAACCTGATGATGGAATTAGTGCTTCGGATATCCCCCATACAACAAAGCCATAAATCACATAGATTACTATAAAACTAAGTGCATCGATATACATCATAAATTTTATACCGAGTTTATCCATTAGTGTTCCAATTTTTCTTAAAAAGAATATGCCTATAAAACTGCTGATTATTCCTAAAAGTGCCATTACATCAGCACCTTTAATTAATAAATCTATTATTACCCATGAACCGAAAACATAGGCAATTTGCTTTTGAACACCGTGTAAAATGGTTAATAAGTAGAAAAACTTGTATTCTTTTCTAAAAATTAAGTTAAACTTTCTCTTCTTAGGCTGTACGAATAAATTTTCTCTTCTTGTTTCTTTTAATAGTAAAAATGCTACTACGATAGCTATTAAAAATGCACCTGCAGAAATTAGAAATACTAATTTAATATCAGTTTTAAAGCTAAAAAATCCAACTGCAAATCCTATGTAAACAATTATTGCAGTTAAAAACCCAATCGCCGTCTTTGTGCTTGCGTACTCACCCATCCTCTTGCCTATCATGTTTTTTTCGGCAAGTGACATTCCTATTGAATCTTGAAGCGGCATAAAAAAATGCATTCCACATGAATTTATAAAAAGAAAAATTAACATTATAGCAAAAGACGGCGTAAATAGTCCTAGCACCGTTATTCCTATACACGATAAAATTTGTGCGATTAGTGCTATTCTGATATCACCTAAAAATGAAATCATGGCAATTACAACAGCGCAAATTACCCCCGGAAATTCTCTTGGAAACTCAATAAACGCCCTTTCGGTTGTCGTTACATTGTAAGCATCATAAAAATAATTCCCAAAAACAGAATCACTCATACCATTTCCTATAGAAGCAAAGCAAATCAATGCAAAAAACAAGAACATGCTAAAACTCATGCCCATTCTTTTGGTAACAAAATCTCTAAATTTATTCAAAATACACACTCCTCAATTACATATAAACGGATTATAGCAGATTAGAATTAAAAATGCTATTGATTTTTAACTTTTTTGTGATAAAATTAGTAGAAAAGCAATTTAAAAGGAGAATAATTAATTTATGGACAACAATCAATCAAAAATTGTAATAAAAGTCGGCACATCGACCTTAACATATGAAAACGGCAAGTTAAATTTAAGACTGCTCGAAGACCTTTGCAAAACCATAAGTGACTTGCAAAATTCTGGCAAAAAAATTATCCTTGTATCCTCTGGTGCTATTGGTGTTGGAATAGGCAAATTAGGACTAAAAGAAAGACCTAGTGAAACTGCAAAAAAGCAAGCTCTAGCTGCTGTAGGCCAATGTGAGCTCATGTTTATGTACGATAAATTTTTTGGCGAATACAATAGAACGGTTGCTCAAGTTCTACTTACTGCCGATGATGTAAAAGATGAAACTTCTAAAACCAATATTGAGAACACTTTTAATGAATTGCTTGAAATGGATATTATTCCTGTTGTAAATGAAAACGACACTGTCGCTACAGCCGAACTTGAAGGAAGTAATTTTGGCGATAATGATAATTTATCCGCTATTGTTGCAGCTATTACCAAATCAGATAGTCTAATCATGCTTACAGATATTGACGGACTGTATGACCGCGACCCTAAGTGCAATCCAAACGCTAAGAAAATTCCTGTTGTAAATAAAATAGATGAAAATATAATTAGCTTAGCCGGTGGAAGTGGCTCTAACCGAGGCACTGGCGGCATGATTACAAAAATAAGGGCAGCTGAAACAGCCACCCAAAATGGAATTACCGCCTATATTATGAACGGTGATAAGCCTAAAAATCTTTACAAACTGCTAAATGGTGACGATGTCGGCACGGCTTTTACTGTTCAGAAGTAATTATCTAACATACTTACTTTCAAGAATTTCTCTAATCTCTTTTTCGGCATCCTCTACTTCTTTTTCAAAAGTTTTTGCAGAGACTCTTAATGCTCCATGTCCTAAAATAATCATTTGCTGTAACCCGTCTGAAGTCGCTACCCTAACCCTATGGTTTTTTGCGGCTTCGTGCGTGGTTCTTTCGATATACATGTCGGCAGTTTCGGCTTCTTTTGTATATACAACACTGATATTATGGTATTTTTCTATGTGCCTAGTTCCGCCTTTTACTTTATAAGCATCAAAAACCAATATTAACTCACAGCTTTTGCAAGCACAAAAATTACATAGCATGTCCATTAACTTAAACCTTGCCGCATCGATATCGTCTGCGGCGAGTTTTTTTAATTTATCCCAAGAAAAAATGATATTATAACCATCAACTAAAATATATTCTCTTTGAAGTTTTACTGGTTTTACATTTTTTCTTTGATTAACCTCAACTTTATTTACAGTTTTCTTCATGGAAACAATAGGATTTCTTTTAATCGGGCCGTAGGTTCTTTCAAAAATTTCCATTAATTCATTTTCACTTATATCTTTTATAGAAGTCGGTCTAATTCTTGCTTCTAAAATTTCCTCTTCAGTTTTCTTTTTAGGAAGCTTGATATGCATGTAATCATCGCTATCATCCCATTTCACGATAAAACCAGTCCCGTGGGAACAAAATACAGAATCACCAGTATTTTCACTGTCAGTGTGGTAGTCGTATGCAATTTCTTCTATAATTTCAGCTTCATTGTGGCAAACTTCATATCCTTTAAATGAAAAAGCTACTTTACCGATACCTTTAGTGTAAGATGAAACTTCTCTTTGATACTCACGGCTTGTTGAAACGGGCACCGTAGCTTTAATCAATGTAAAATCAGAATTCATTTCAGGCGAATCACATTCACCACCCATCAACCTTATATCATTTAGTGCTCGTCCAACATTTTCGTTCGGAATTTCAAGCCTCATGTTATAAAAAGGCTCTAAAAGTACACTTTCAGATTTTAGTAAGGCTTGTCTTAATGCCCTAAATGTCGCCTGCCTAAAATCTCCGCCTTCTGTATGTTTAATATGTGCTCTTCCAGATATTAGCGTAACTTTCATATCTGTAATTGGTGAATTAGTAAGCACACCTGTATGTGTTTTTTCAGCAAGATGACTTAGGACTAAGTTTCTATAATTCTCACCTAAAACATTTACTCGAACTGTACTATCAAAAATTAGTCCGCTACCTCTTTTAAGCGGTTCTAACTTAAGGTGCACTTCGGCATAATGCTTTAACGGTTCAAAATGCCCTGAGCCTGTCACCTCATCCTTGATAGTTTCCTTGTAAACAATGCTACCACTGTCAAATTCAACCTCAAATCCAAATCTTTCTTTAATTATTCCGCTCAAGACCTCTATTTGCACTACACCCATAAGCCTGATATGTAATTCTGAAACTTTCTCGTCCCAAACAACTCGAAGTTGCGGATCTTCTTCCTCTAAAACTCTAAACGATGTTAGAAGAGTATTCACATCAACTTTTGACAGCGTATTTACTTTGTATGACAAAACTGGTTCTAAAACTGCACTTACATCCGCTTTTTCTTCTCCTAAAGCCTGCCCTACATATGTGGAAGACAAACCAGTAACAGCACAAACTTCACCGGCTAAAACTTCTGAAGATGTCTCATAGTTCTTTCCTGAATAAAGTCTAATCTCATTTACTTTATCCGACCAATCTTTGCCATTTTTGTCTCTCGCAAATACTACCGCTTTAACTTTTAGGCTTCCGCCGGTAATCTTCATATGGCTTAGTCTGTTACCTTTTTCATCCCAGGTAATCTTAAAAACTCTTGCCGCAAACTTATTTTCATATTTTTTCTTAACAGTATAAGTATCAATCACATCCAATAGCTTATCTATTCCGTCAAGTTTAAGAGCTGAACCAAAAACACAAGGAAATAGTTTTCTATTTAATATCATTTTAGCTATAAGTGAACTGTCAATAGTTTCATTTTCAATAAAGTCTTCCATTAATTCATCGCTACATAGTGCAATATCTTCATAATTTGATTCGATATTAGAAAAATCAGTGCATGCTGAGTTTAAACCTAATTTTAATTTTCCCAATATCTCATTCATATCATTATCTGGTAAATCCATCTTGTTCACAAAGATAAATGTAGGTACTTTATGTCTTGAAAGCAAATTCCATAGAGTTATCGTATGACTTTGCACACCATCAGTGGCGTTAATCACCAAAACTGCATAATCTAAAACTTGCAGTACCCGCTCTGCCTCTGCCGAAAAATCAGCATGCCCTGGTGTATCAAGCAAGTTAATTTTTGTTTTTTCCGTAGAAAAAATTGCCTGCTTTGAGAAAATCGTTATTCCCCTATTTTTTTCCAGTGTATGCGTATCAAGAAATGTGTTTTTGTGATCGACTCTTCCCAAAGATCTAATTTTGCCTGAATTATATAGCATTGCCTCTGATAAAGTTGTTTTACCCGAATCGACATGTGCCAAAATCCCTAAAGTTATTTCTTTCACCTAATACACCTCGTCATACTATATTTTAGGCAAATTCTAGTATGCTCTTTTCCTTTCATTTCAAATTTTAAAGTCCTTCACATAAAAAAGGCTGTGGCAAAAATGTCACAAACCTTTAACTATTACTGTTTTTTATATTCTTCTAAAAGCTCTGTCACGAGAGTCGGGCCAACCCTTAAAAATACATTATCAGGTTCTTTATATTCAACAGAATTTAATACTTGTACCGATTGATTGTAGACTTGTGGCTTAACTCCTTGATAAAACGCTTCTTTTTTCCCACCCAAAAACACTGCAAACATAATACTTTTATCAACTGCTACTTTACTAAAATACGCCTTTATCTTATTTGTATCATAAGTCTTTTTAAGTATCGAACAAAGGGCATTTTTGCTTATTTCAATAGCAATATCATCAAAACCTTCGTCCAGAATCAATATTTTTTCCTTTAATTCTGCTAGACTTTTCACTCTTCTTTTAATGCTATTTTTCATTAAATCAGTGGGTTTTATTGTATCTGCCTTACCAGCAGATGGTGTCAGTGCAATCACATAGTTCTTTTGTAAATCAAAATAAACAACAGGATAGACCATTTGTGAAAAATACCCACAATTTGGGCATTTCCAATCAAAAATATCCTCTTTTAAGATTCTCTCCTTAAATTCGGGATTTTCTGAATTATTTATACCAGTATACATATTTATTTCATGCCCATGCGAACATTTAGGGCAAACAATTTCCTTAGTTATATTTGTAGACATAAACTACTCCGTTCCGCCGCATCGCAGCTTATAGTTTGAGTTGCAAAATTAAGTAATAATTCCACCGCCAAGTACAAAACCATCTTTATAAAAGACTGCAGATTGTCCAGGGCTAATAAAATTTTGGACTTCATCAAAAATTATCTCTACAGCATTATCCATTGGAATCAATTTAGCTTTTTGTGGCTTTGCTCTAAATCTAGTTTTAACCTCTACTTCAATTTCTTCATTAAGGCTGTCAAAATTTATATAATGTGGATTGCTAATTACTATACTATTAGTTTCACAGTCACTAGCACCACCAAGGCAAACTGTGTTGTTTTCACTGTTTAGGCTACATACGAATTTTCGCTCACCTAATGCAATTCCAAGGCCTTTTCTCTGCCCTACTGTATATCTGTGAATTCCCTTGTGCTTTCCAAGAATTTTTCCGTTTATATCAACAAAATTTCCTTCTGAATTAAAACCGCTGAAATTATTTTCTAAAAACGAAATATAATCTCCATCTTTTATGAAGCAAATGTCTTGGCTGTCACTTTTTTGAGCTACAGGTAAATCGTATTTAGATGCAATTTCTCTTGTTTCATCTTTAGTCATATGAATTAAAGGAAAAATTGTATGAGAAAGCTGAAATTGATTCATCCTGTAAAGAAAATAGCTCTGATCTTTAATGCTATCAGATTTTCTTAAATAGAATTGATTATCAATTTTTTCGATTTTAGCATAATGACCTGTAGCAATATAATCACAACCCAAGTCTATGGCAAAATCAAGCATTTTACCGAATTTCATAGTAAAATTACATTCGATACAAGGGTTTGGAGTCCTTCCGCTTTTATATTCACTAATAAAGTTTTCAATTACATTTTTTGTAAAATCCGGTCTAAAATCACAAACATAATGCTTAATTCCAATTTTATCGCAAACCGCTTTTGCATCTAGTGCTTCTTTATTTCCGTCTTCAAACGATGGCCTTAATAGCATCGTAATTCCAACAACTTCATGCCCTTCATTCTTTAGCAATAAGGCAGTTACCGAACTATCGACACCGCCGCTCATTCCAACAGCAACTTTTTTACTCCTCGATAGTGGATTCATTGATATATTCGTTTTCATCTGTTTTCTCTATCTCACATTCCTCGTTAACTGATTCTTTAGAATCTAAATTTTCTTCATTATCTTTTTCTGCATAAATTTTTGCAAGATGCATTCTCGCTTCATTTATTCTTTTTTCAGCTTCATCTATAATTTTACAATTCAAGACCACTTCAGAATCAGAATTTTCTCTTAAATTATTGTAATAATATTTACCAAGGGCAATATAGGCCTTATCAGAAACCTGTTTCTCATTATCAATGATATTTCTGAGTCTTGCAACCAATTTAATTTTTTCTGTTTCATCAAATATTCGATCTTTTGCCGAATTTACAACATCTGAAATTTGTTTGAACATTTTATGTTTCTCCTAATTCTTTAAAATTATTTGTTATTAATAGGTATTATTGGATAAAATAATTAAAATACTAATACAAAGGAAAATAACTTATGGAATTTTTAAATGCATTTTGGATTGGTGGACTAATATGTGTAATTGGGCAATTATTAATAGATCTAACAAAACTCACTCCTGCAAGGATAATGGTCTTATTCGTAAGTGTTGGCATTCTCTTAGGTGCACTTAACTTGTATGATCCAATAATTGACTTTGCTGGAAGCGGAGCAAGTGTACCACTAAGCGGATTTGGAAATCTACTAGCAAAAGGTGTTAAGTCAGCAGTTGAGGATAATGGAATCCTTGGAATATTTACAGGTGGTGTGTCAGCTGCCGCTGCTGGAATCTCTTCTGCGAGCTTTTTTGGTATTCTCGCTGCATTACTCTCAAGGCCAAATGACAAGTCATAATGTCAATATTTTTTTAATCTGCCACATCAAAATAGCTGTGGCAGATTAATCGAATGTTATTTTACTTCAACAATCCAGTTAAACTCGTCTTTAACTTTGCCTGTTTGAATACCTGTAACTGTGTTGTAGAGTTTAAGTGATAGCTCTCCTGTTTTCCCACCTGAAATCTCCATTACATCATCACCAAATCTTAATGCTCCTACTGGTGATATAACAGCAGCTGTTCCGCTGCCCCAACATTCTTCAAGAGAACCATCTTTAGCTGCAGCTACTAACTCATCAACAGAAATCTTCTTCTCTTCAACTTCATATCCCCAGTGTTTGCAAAGCTCAATACAAGAGGCTCTTGTAACGCCTGGAAGTATACTTCCGTTAAGTTCAGGTGTGACTACTTTTCCACCTATCTTAAAGAAAATATTCATCGCTCCAACTTCTTCAATATATTTTCTCTCTATTCCATCAAGCCATAAAACTTGAGAATAGCCCTCATCATGCGCCTTAATTTGCGCCTTCATACTAGCTACATAGTTTCCGCCTGTTTTAGCTTCACCAATTCCGCCCTTCACAGCTCTTACATACTCGTCTTCAATCCATATTTTAACTGGATTAAGTCCGCTTGAATAGTAAGCACCAACAGGAGAAAGTATTATCATAAATGAATAAGTAAATGATGGTCTAACGCCTAAAAACGGGTCAGTCGCAATTACGAAAGGTCTTATATAAAGCGATGTCCCTTCCCACTCTGGAATCCAGTCTTTATCAACATCAACAATAGTCTTAATTGCTTCTAAGAAAATATCTTCTGGAATTTCAGGAATACAAATTCTATTGTTGGTATTATTTGCTCTTTCGATATTTTTTTGAGGTCTAAATAATAAAACTTTATCATCCTCTGTTTTATATGCTTTTAACCCTTCAAACATCTCTTGTCCATAGTGAAATACCATCGTAGCAGGATCAAGCGAAAGCGGTCCATATGGAACAACTTTTGGGTCATACCAGCCTTTTCCCTCTTCATACTCCATTATAAACATGTGGTCAGTAAATAGTTTGCCAAAGCCAAGATCATCTTTGTTTTTTGGCTTTTCTTTAGGATTATTTGTTCTTTCTATTTTTATATTATACATAAATACACTTCTTTCATTACAATTTTATACTAACGCTATAATTATAAACTAAATCTTTTCAAATGTAAAGATTTTTCTTAAAAAACGACCTTGTTCTATGATTTTTCAAGAACAAGGTCATGTTTTTATTTAGTTATAAACTTTTAATCAAGCAAAATTATCTACTTGTCTTGGTCTTCTTCTATTATTATCATTATTTTTGCGTTTGAATATAATCATAAACAGAAGCTGTACTACAAGAACTACTGCAAAGACAACACTCCAAATATCAAATATGGTCATTGGCAAAGTAAAGTCTTGAGTTAAAAGTAATAGGATTATTAATGCTATTCCAAGTATTGCTGAGACTAAGATTGTAATAACACGTTTATTCGAAGTTTTCTCGTCTTCAGGATTATTATTATCCTCATCACGTTTTCTAACAATTATCAAGTATACAATAGGTGCTAAAGTAGCAATAATTGTACAAATAAGGTCGAATAAGCTCCATGCTCCACCTGCATTAAACGGTCCTGCACTTAGTGGCACTCCATCTTCAACAATAACTGTCGATTCATATGTTTGCCCACCTATATCAACACTTAGAGTATATGTTCCATCTGGTAAATCTCTAAAGTAATCAGGATTAATCGTTAGATTTCCGTTATCATCAATGGTGTAATCATTTTCATCTAGGTCTTGGCCATTTACTTTAACATTTGTAGGTAACTCTCCGTTTGTACCTGGATGAACTGTAATTCCACCATCTGGATTAACATCTGGATCATCAATTCCACCGCTAGAACCACCAACTGGCTGATAAACCGGTGTGATTGTTGCATCACCATTAGGCATAGTGAAGATAAAATCTTTTTCAGTTACATCGACTTCGCCGTCGCCGTCTGTATCCCATCCAACAAACTCTTGTCCGTCTGGCTCTGGACCTGTAAATGTTACTTCAACTTGCTCACCAGTAGGATACTCTCCGTCGCCGTCGCCATCTTCAACTGTTAATGTATGTGTATCTTCTATGTCTTTATAAACTGGTGTGATTGTTGCATCACCATCAGGCATAGTGAAGATAAAGTCTTTTTCAGTTACATCGACTTCGCCGTCGCCGTCTGTATCCCAGCCTTCAAACTCTTGTCCGTCTGGCTCTGGACCTGTAAATGTTACTTCAACTTCTTCTCCGGCAGGATAATCGCCGTCACCGTCGCCATCTTCAACTGTTAATGTGTGTGTAATATCTTCGTAAACAGGGCTTATAACTGTATCTGCGTTTGGCATTGTAAATGTAAAATCTTCTACCACTACATCTACATCGCCGTCGCCGTCTGTATCCCAACCAACAAATTCTTGTCCATCAGGAGTAGGACCTGTAAATGTTACATCAACCTCTGTTCCGCCTTGATACTGTCCGTCACCATTTCCGTCTTCAACTGTTAAAGTATAAGTTGGTATCGGTGTTACCGTAGGAGGTGTAGTAGGTGATGTCGTTGAAGTTGGAGCTGGTGTTGGTGTTGTTGGTGTAGTCGCAGTTCTATATATAGCCGTAATAACTATATCTGCAAACGGCATTATAAAGATAAAATCTCTATTAACTGTGTCTACAGTTCCGTCGCCGTTTAAGTCCCAACCCGCAAATTCTTGTCCAGCTGGTATAGCACCTAGGTTAACTGGTGCATTAGAGTCTCCTAAGAATTCTCCACTGCCTGTTCCACCATTTACTGTAAGTGTGTATTTAAATACAGGATAAAGTGTCATGTCTTTAGTTATCGGGTCAGAGAAATTCCATTCGCTGCCTGAACCGTTTGTTCCTGTATTCCAACTTTCAAAAGTTCCGCCATTTGAATCTGTCGGATTAGTCGTAGGTCTAGTCGCAGCGCTTCCGTCTGTAACTTTTTGTTCTTCATGAATGCTTGGTGTATTTCCGAACGTTTCATCTTCAAACTTTACTGTAAACTTGTCAACAACAGTAATTACAGCTGAATTAGTAACTACTTTATTGTTTAAAATAGAAGCAGGCACAGATTCAAAGTTATGAACAACATCAAATTCTGCCTTATAATCAGTACTTCCAACTTCTGCAGTGCTAGGAGTGTACGAATCGCCTGTAACTCCGCTGATTGGAGTAGTACCGCTTAACCATGCATAAGTAGTTGGAGCTGTTACCTTTGAAATATTGCCTGTAGCAGATGTATCACCAGCTAGCATGTTCCAAACATCATTTTTAGCATAGTCTACTTTTAAAGCCGCCGCTGTATCGCCCACTGCATACACAGCCGAGTCAAGCTTAAACGAAGAGCCTACATCGCCTCTATAAATTCTACTTGCCACTGTAGAAACATCAGAAACTGGACTGTTCTTTTGGCTTATATCAGCTTTTTTAGTAATAATAAATCCATTATTGTTAAGTGTTCCATCTACTGTAAGTGTAGCTTCATTTGGAATATATAATTCTTGATACTGCTTAATTTCTATGCTAGCTGCAACATCGCTTGGAATAACCACGTCACCTTTTATCATCCAGTGGTTCATGCCCCAAGAACCTTTTTCATTTATAGCATCTATCAATTCTTGTGAGCTTGAAATTGCAGAAAAATCAAAACCTGTAACATCAAACTCAGTTAGTCTAAGTATGTTATCTACAAAATTTTCTCCCTCTGGTCCGAAAACATACTCATCTACCATAGCATTTGGAAGAATCATTTTTAAATCTTTTGCTTCTCCACTTTCAAGTATTTCATTAATACTTCCGGCTTGTTCAAGAACAATAGTAGAAATAATCGGAGTGTCCTCGTGTTGCCTATCGTATGACTCACGAATTGAATTTTTCAAATTCACATCGTCGTCTACAAATACAAATACTTTTCCTGAAATATCTATGTAACCACTATATATTTCATAAGTTTCACTACTTTTAGGCGCTTCGCCTTCGTAAGAGCTAAAATCTCCATACTCTATACCTGTACCAAAGATACCGCCATTCGTGCCTTTACCAATCGTACCGCCAAAAGCTTTAATGTTAACATTTCCGCCGCTTGGATTTGCCACGTACCCATTTGTTCTATCATAATCAAAACCAAGCATACTTGTGTCTCCGCCACCTAAGACAGAGGTTACACTACCATCATAAATATTGATATTAGTATTGCCTTTTACAAAGTTTGCAAAACCAAAACTTTCAGGTGCAGCTCTATTGAATTCAACTTCTGCAAACTGTCCTGCTCCAAACACAAACGGTGTACTTCCTCCGTTTATATTGATATTAGTGTCTCCTAATACATAAGAGCTAAAAAAGCCGTATTCACCACTGTTTCGGTTGCATCCTCCACCGAATACACCATAAATTCCTTCTGGAAAACCAGTACCTATATTGCCTGCAATGTTTAAATAAGTATTACCAGCTACAATCGAAGTGTTCATTTCTAAACTTGATGATGTGTCAGAAGACACAGCTCTACTAAGAAGCATATCTGCATTACCACCACCATATACACTTTGAGTGACAGTCGTACCACTTGCAATGTTTACATTGGTATTTCCCCCAACATATGCATGACCTGAATATGATAAACCTCCACCAAAAACATTATTAAAAGTGTTTCCGCTACCACTAATGTCTACAAGTGTGTTACCAACTACCTTACTTACACCTGCTTGTCCATATCCACCTGCATAAACATCTGTAGCTCTAGTGCCTCCAGTTATTTTTAAATTAGTACTTGCAACTGATGCAGATAAAGCATCACCCACGTCTTGGTAGGTATTTACAGATCCACCTGCATATATATTTTCTACTATAGTAGAATTGCTAATTGTCACATTTGAAGATCCAAGTACATTTGAAATGCATTTAGATGTATCGAATCTAGCATAAGCTGAACCACCACCAACAACTCTATTTTCAATTTTAGAGCTAGAAATATTTACGTTGGTACTTCCTCCAACATTTGCACTTACACTTCCATCATCTAAGTCGCCTGCTTCTCCACCACCAATAACTGATGAAAGTTCAGCATTAGAAATAGTCACGTTGGTATTTCCTCCAACATTTGATCTAAGTCCACCGCCAAAAACTGCTTCAACATAATATGCATTGTTAATATTAACATTTGTGTTTCCTACAACATCGCCACCGCTAGTTCTAGCATATCCACCACCATAAATATTTTCTAAACTGCCACCGTTCATTATTATAGAAGTACTTTGAACCGACTCAGCATTAGCTCCACCAAAAATAGTAAACCCACTAAAGTCAGCATATACATATTCTTCTTGATAACTTATGGTACTGCTAGCTTCATCAAAGTTAATATAGTATCCTTTTCCAGCTTCAATGTTTGAGCTGCCTATCGTTACCGTATCAGTTGCTATAAAATAAATTGATGACATATCTTCGACATCGGCTTCGCTTGAATCTTTACCTTGGTCAATAATTAATACTATGCCATTAGCAAAAATCGCATTATCTCCATCACCGTAAGTACTACGAAAATGTACTTTCTCAAATGTCGGAACTTTTTCGTCCGCCATAGTTTGATTTATTGTCACTTGACTAGCTGAAGAATCTGCTATACTGCCTGCATAAACAAATGACAACTGCACGGTAACTAATAACACTGCCAATAATACCGCAATCGCTCTCTTTGATAGTTTTTTACTAAACATATCCTAACCTCCAAATTGTTTTCCTTATTACTTTACTATAATAATATATTTATCTACAAATTTCAAGTAAAATATAAAAAATATTTCGACTTTATTTTACATAATTCACTAAACAGTTCTATATTCAATTTCTTGGAGTTACATATTTCATATTACATGTTACGTTTTTAACGTTAATTTTTAAGTTTCATTTAATACATTTTGTGTTAAAACCTTCTAATTTTAAAAAAATTCACAAAATAGGCACATTCTAGTAATTATTCCAATTAATACTTAATAAAAAAACTTGGAGGAAGTAAGATGCTTCAAATAAAAGATATTCATAAGGAATATAAACTGGGTGAAATCACCCAAACAGCGCTGAACAGCATAAGCCTAGATTTAAGAGACAATGAATTTGTTTCAATTTTAGGTCCGAGTGGCTCGGGCAAAACAACACTGCTTAATATAATAGGTGGTCTTGACAGAGCAGACAGCGGAGACTTGATTATCAACGGAGTTTCCACAAAAAATTATAAAGATAGAGATTGGGATACCTATAGAAATCACTCTATCGGCTTTGTTTTTCAAAGCTATAATCTTATTGGACACCAAAGCATTCTTTCAAATGTTGAACTCGCCCTTACAATAGGTGGTGTTTCTAAAAACGAAAGAAAAGCAAAAGCGAAAGAAGTTCTTGAAAGAGTCGGACTCAAAGACCATATTCATAAAAAGCCAAATCAATTATCTGGCGGCCAAATGCAAAGAGTTGCCATCGCTAGAGCACTTGTTAACGACCCTGACATTCTTTTAGCCGATGAACCAACAGGTGCTCTGGACACCGAAACCAGCATTCAGATCATGGAACTCTTAAAAGAAGTTGCAAAAACAAAGCTTGTCGTTATGGTTACCCATAATCCTGAACTTGCAAAGGAGTATTCTACAAGGATAATTAAGCTTAAAGACGGAAATGTCGTTGGTGATACTGATAAGTTTGTAGCTGAAAATATTACTTCTCACGACGGAGTTAAAAACGCTACTAAACATTCAAGAATGACTAGACTTACCACCTTTGCACTTAGCTTAAGCAATTTGAATACTAAAAAGAAGAGAACTTTACTAACCGCTTTTGCAGGTTCAATCGGAATAATCGGAATTGCACTAATTCTCTCTCTTTCAAACGGTGTTAATTCTTATATTAATGATTTACAAAGAGACACCATGGCTTCTTATCCTCTTACTATTTCTGCTGAATCTATAAATATGTCTATGGCAGGACCTCCAATGGGATTGAGTAGAGATGATGAAACAGATTCAAGTGAAAACACTATCGCTCCTGATTTTGATGACCTTGAAAGTGCCAACAATATGACGATTAGCAATAACCTTACTCCTTTTAAAGAATATCTTGATGACGAAAACAGTGAAATCAATCAGTATTTGGGTGAAAATGGTGTTCAGTACTCATACGATGCCAGTTTTTCAGTATACACTTACGATACGGAAGAAAAACTCTTAAATACAGATTCCGACCCAAGTGAACTTTTAGAGAGTAACCCTTATGCCATGATGGGCAGAACAGGTGATCCCACTCAAATGATGTCTATGCTAAGTGGTGGCTCTAATTCAAATGGCGCTTCTAACTTTACACAGCTTCAATCCTCCCCTGACGGTTCTATTATAAACGCAACCGTCACTGACAACTACGAATTATTAAGCGGAAACTGGCCAGTTAATCACGACGAGATTGTTTTGGTAAGTGGTGAAGATAATAAAATATCTGTAGAAACACTTTATCAACTTGGTTTTGTCACAGCGGACGAATATCAAGAGTATGCAGATTTAATTGACAACAATGAATCCCTTCCTGAATTTGATTTTAGCTATGACGACATTTTGAATAAAACATTTTTACTTCTTACAAGCAGTGATAAATATATAGAAAGCGAAAACGGCACTTTTTCTTATGTCTCTGATGAAGACCTAGCTCTTAACGACGACGTAGTCGATAGAGCACTTGAACTTAAAATCGTCGGAATCATCGCACCTAAGGAAGATGCTGTCGATGCAAGCATCTCTACTACACTTGCCTATACTTCTTTACTGACTGATTATATTATAGAAACAAGCAATGAAAGTCCGATTGTTAAAGCACAAGAAGAATCGCCTGAAATTAATGTGCTTACAGGTGTCGGTTTTGAGGCATTAGATGATAATGCTAAAATAGAAGATATCACTGAATACTTAAGCGAACTTAGCATTGATGAAAAAGCAAGTATGTATTCGCTGATTATGTATTACTCTCAACAAGATGAAACCGAAGGCGATGCAGAAACTGCCCCTGAAACCACTGGCGACGAACCCGTAGCAGAAATCCCTATGGAACAGCAGGACATGGCAAGTCAACAGCAAATGCAGATGCAACAACAATCTAGCGGTACAGCAGATAACGAAACCATGGCTTCAATGCTAGACACTTGGCTTTCAGAGACTCCCGATGATGAGATTTTGCTAAATCTTTATGACGAAATCCTCGGTGGAATTTCTTATGAAGAGAATATAAGCAATTTTGGAAAAATTGACTATAACACACCGAGTTCAATCAACATCTACTCGGATAGTTTTGAGGACAAAGACGGAATTACTTTAAGTATTGAAAATTACAATAAAGAAGCCAGCGAAGAAAACCAAATCGTATACGTTGATTATGTAGAAACTCTTACTTCTGCTATGACAACTATGGTCGATACTATTTCTTATGTTTTAATTGCTTTCGTAGCTGTTTCACTTGTTGTTTCCAGCATTATGGTTGGAATTATCACTCATATTTCTGTAATTGAAAGAACCAAGGAAATCGGTGTACTTCGTGCACTTGGTGCTTCAAAACGCAACATTTCACAAGTATTTAACGCAGAAACATTTATCATCGGTCTGTGCTCAGGTATTTTAGGTGTTGGAGCTACACTTTTAATAAATATACCTGTCAATATGATTATCCAAGGACTTTTAGGAGATGCTTCCGTAAGTGCTTCATTATCCGTATCGGCTATGTTGATTCTTCTTGCAATAAGCGTTGTAGTTACCATTATCGGTGGTTTACTACCTTCCAAAAAAGCCGCACAAAAAGACCCTGTCGTTGCACTTAGAACTGAATAATTAATTTCACACACAAACGATAAGCTGTCGCCATTAATGGTGACAGCTTTTTTGCGACAAAGTCCTTATCTATTTTTCTACCTCATTCACACAAAGCAAATTTTAGCATAAATTATAATAGTATATAAATTATACAAATCAATGTGAATATTAAGGAGGAAGCAAATGTCTATAATTGGAATTGATGTATCAGAACACAACGGACAAGTGAATTGGAATGCTATAGATTGTAAATTTGCAGTAATAAGAACAGGTTTCGGTTTTGCCGATACAGACGGAGAGTTTTCGGAAAATGTTTCTAACTGCACCGTGCCTTTTGGTTTATATCACTTTTCTTATGCGGTATCAAAAGATTCAGCTATAAGAGAAGCAAACTTTGTTTTAAGCTTGATTGAACAGCAGAGTAAAAAACCTACTTTCCCTATATTTTTTGACTGGGAGTACGACAGCAAGCGCTATGCCGAACAGCAAGGTGTTACAGTGACAAAGGCTCTTTATAACGAAATGGCGACAGCTTTTATGGATACTATAAAAAATGCTGGCTACAAAGCAGGTATATATTACAACAACGACTACTATAAAAATTATTGTGACGCTGCCGTGCTCGATAGAAGCAAGTATTATCAATGGTATGCATACTACGGAGACAGCATAAATCTCGACTGTGATTTATGGCAAAACAGCGAAACCGGTGTTTTAGGTGGTTTTAAAGGCGACACCGATATTTTAATAAACGAAGCTTTATTAAGCGGCAGTGAGCCTGAAGTTAAACCAGAACCTACTCCAGAACCAGCAAAACCAGTTACTCCACCCTCTATTAGTAGAGTACTTTTAACTGGCAAAAACCAAGTCAGCTACCCATACGGAAACGGTC
>CAYJFP010000002.1:171303-187553 GCA_964369415.1 uncultured Eubacteriales bacterium
AGTAGAGTACTTTTAACTGGCAAAAACCAAGTCAGCTACCCATACGGAAACGGTCACACTGGAATTGATATTGTTAAAGAATACAATCAGCTAGACAGCATCGTAGCACACAGTGATGGAACCGTTATTTACACTCAAAGCGGATACGGAAACAACAAAGGAGCCGGCGGAAACGCCTCTTATGGAAACTTGGTAAAAATCAAGCATTATAACAATATGGCTACACTTTATGCCCATTTAGACTATATTAGCGTCTCAAACGGACAAAATGTTTCTAAAGGACAAAAAATTGGATACATGGGCAACAGTGGCAATAGCTATGGTGCACATCTTCATTTTGAAGTTAGAAACACTTCGGATTCAACCATCGACCCTACACCTTATATCAACGCCGATTTACCTGGAGCACCTACAACTCCGACAGAAGGCGGAAATGTTTACTATGTAAAAAGCGGTGACACTCTTTCGGGTATTGCTCAGATGTATAATACAACAGTTGAAGAACTTATGAGACTTAACGGCATTACCAACCCTAACATTATAAGCGTAGGTCAGGCAATTAAGATTAGTGAAGAGACTAAACCAACAGAATCTTCATATCAAGTCGGCACATATCAGGTAACAGCAGATTTACTAAACGTGAGAAAGGGACCTGGGACGAATTACGACACACTAAGCTTTGGTGAATTATCGCAAAACGCGAAGAGCCAAGTCGTTTCCTTAAGCGGTAAAGAATACAGTGGCTATGTAAAAGGAATTGTCTGTGATGTAAGCGAAATTTCAAATCAAAATTGGGGCAAAACCGTCAGCGGTTGGATTTGCCTTGAATATTGTGCTAAACTATAAAAGGAGCTATGTAAAATGACACTTAATTGGTTTAAAGCGGCGGGAATCAGGGCACTTAAGACAGTTGCCCAAACCGCCGTCGCAATGATAGGAACTACAGCCTTACTTTCAGAGCTTGACTGGTTAACAGTAGGAAGCGCCAGCCTAGTAGCAGGTGCCGTATCTATTTTAACCTCTATAGTCGGCTTGCCCGAAGTAAAAAAAGACGAAGAAATTGATGTACTGAAAAAAACTGAATAACACCAAAAACTCACCGCAACTTAATGCGGCAAGCTAAAAAAACAATCTGACACTTGAATTAGTGCCAGATTGTTTTTTATATATTGTATGCTGATTTCACTAAATAACAATACTCCTCCCATTTTAATGGGTTCCATCAGCTATTTATTATCAACAACCACATTTCCGTTCTCATCAAGCAATGGTGTTATTCCTCCTGCGTATCCATTTGTGCGAAAAATATAATTAACACCTGTTTCTCTATCCACTAAAATTTCAATAACATCTATCTTTCCTTGTTTATAAACAACCTCAAATCTTTCACTGTTTTTCATATATTTTTTCCTTTCGTATTATATAAATAACTTTTAACTCAATTATACACCAATAAAAGTATGAACACAAGAAAAAAATGCAATGTCGATTAGCGTTTGTATGTATATTATTTGGGTTTTTACCTCTATCCACTACAAGTAGAAAAGACGGATAGTTTTATGCCATCCGTCTAATTAATTAGTTAAAGTAAATCGTTTTCTATTATTTCGATTACATCTTCTTGCTTCATTGTTAAAAGCATTTGATTTTTTATTACATCTCTTAACACGCCTCTTGCCTGATTGTTAATCTTAGTAATTTCCTCTAAGGTGTACTTGTCTTTTGGCATTATTCCGATATTTGCATCTTCTATTTCTTTATTTTCTGCTAAGTCAAATATCGGCGTAATTCCTGTTTTTCTATCGGCTTTGCTTCCGTTTTCATCATCAAGAACTTGCTTTGTAAACTTTAAATTTTTATCGTCAATAAAAAATTTTAGATAATACTTTTTTAGTTCTAAATTTTCAAAGGCATATTGCCCGTCATTTCCTTCTAAATCCGTCCTTGTCGAAGTGAATCTTAAGAGATTGCCCTCTTCATCATAAAGAACTGCCACCACGTCGTTTACTAAGTCTTCCGACTCTTCATAAACTCCATCTCCGTCATCCACCCATGAAAAACCTGCTATTCTGCCTAAATTTGGGTCTGTATCCACCACTTCAATTCCGACTTTCTCTGGTTCTATCGCAAGTAAATGCTGCTTTTCACCGTTTAAATTTGTATAAGCTACATCCGCCGCAAAAGAATTCCACGCTATAGCCGAAGATGGCACACCGACAGGAACAGAAGCGGTAATAGAAACTTTTAGAGACTGGTTCGGATATAGCACCGCATTTTTTACCTTTACTTTAAAAGCTTTTAAGAGGCTTAAATCAAGTGGCGCTTCTACACTCCAGTCATCATCTGTTCCAATTACGTCAAAGTTCCCGCCAAATCTTACAGGATCTATACTTTGCGAGTATAAAATGTCAAATTCTACCTCTTCTTGAGTCGGAACTATGACGGCCGCGACTTCACTTAAGGCATAAATCGGAAACTCACTATTTCTACTCGTTCCTGTTTCTATTACGCCTTTATCTCCGATATGCGGCAGTATATCTACAATTTCAAGCTCTTCTAAATTTGCATTCCCGATATTCCTCACAGTTATCAAATATTCTAGACTGCCAGCATTAAATGTCTTTCCGACATTTGGCTCTTCAATATATTCAGTGTCCAAAAAACCTTTTACTTTTTTATTTGAAGAGGTGCTGACAAAGTATAAAATCTGATTTGATAGTATATTACTTTTCGCATAATTTCTTGAAACAGTACTGTCTTCTGCGATGTTCTTATTGTCTATATAAATATCCACCGAATTGGGAATTATTCCAGTACTGCCCTTGGTATTAAGCAGTAAGAAATATTCCACTTCGCCATACGCTCCTACTGCAACTTTTGCATCAAAACTAATCTTAATTCCAGCTAGTTGCCTAAACGAAAACGCATTTTCATCTCTAAACTCAAACTTAAGAAGTGTGTCACCATTTTCGTTAAAATTCGGGATGAGTTTGACCGACGGTTCTGGTGGATTTACATCTGTAAAAATATCACTGTAAATATACTCCTCTTCGCCGACATATTCAAATTCTTTCGGCATCAAAAATGCAAAAATCGGATTTAAAAGCCGTGAACTTCTACAATTTGCCGAAAAAGTAAATCTAATCGTATCATTAGGCCTTACGGGATTTGAATCTACACTTGAACTTACAGTAGGATTTAGCGTGCAGTAATTTGCTATCAATGTCGTAGCGTTTTGAACTTTTTCCTTTTCCTCTCCCTCTTCATCAAAACTTAAATGAATATGATTTATCACAGAGCTATCCAGTGGAACTTCACTTTTAACTATACCCAAAAGTTGTGGTAAAATCCTACTACTAACCCCAATTCTCAAGCTTTCAAGACGCCAGTACAGTATGCTTAAATTATCATTTTCATCTATAAATTCAGTTAAATCCACCTTGGTATTCACATCTGTGTTAAACGGACCTAATCTTCCTGTAACACCATTAACAGTCTCATAATCAATGAAATACTCAGCAGATAAACTTTGATTTATCGCTGAAATATTAAATGCACCCGTGCTAAATTCATAATAATTGATCTCAGGTGGTAAATCGTTCTCGAAGGTAACATTCAAAAGGATTTGATTTCCTGTATTGCTAAGCCCCATTCGGTAGCAAATATATTCGTCCTGCAAACTATAGTCAGGTGCATAAAGGCTTATGCTAGCATCATAAATAGGACTTGCAAGTGTCACTTCGTGCAGTTCGTCTTCCTGATTTATACTATCAATCGAAAAATTAGCTATCGTCGTTAATTCAGATCCAACTTCTAAACTCTCGTCTATAATCGCTCTATAAATAAACTCATAAGTTTCGCCTTTATACGAATCAAGTGTAAAAATTAATCTATTGTTCTCAAAAACGCCCTCTACCCCGTCCTTTGTTTTATCGGCAAATTTGCTCGAAACATCTTTACCGACAGCACTAAAACTGCTATCAAGCGTTACAAACTCAGAACCATTACATACTATCCTTACATTTTCGATTAAAGCACCTAAGTCACCATAATTTTTCAGCGTAACTTTATAATATACCGTAGAACCTGCCGATGGTGTGGCTATGGGTAAAACAATCTCTCGGCTAATTTCAAATCTAGATTCAAGCTGTAAGGATATTTCCTGACTTTCATAGCTTATTATCTCTTCATCATTAATTATCATTTTAGAAGTGCATAAAAAAGTCTCTCCATTTAGGGCTTCAGTCTTAAATGTCACTCCGAAACCAATCCTTACCGAAATTCCCAAATCGGTAATAGCTCCAAAATCGTAAGTTAGCTCTCTTCCACCTTCTACAGGCACTTCGCTAACATTTTTTACAGGTTCTCTTACATCACCTAAAAATAAATTTAGATAATCAGGTATGAAAATCTTTATTTTCGCCGAATTAATATCGCCCTGCACTCCATTAAAACTTGCATTTACTGTATAAATAAATACATTCTCATAATTTCCCGACTGTCTATCGACTGTAGTTATTAAACTTGCCATTTTTTCTCCTTTCAGTTGTCTTAATATTTAATTTCGGTATAATTACCGTCACATTTTTCTTTGTATTCCTTTTTTTCAAATTTATCATCGTAACCACTTTCTTTTATGCATTTTCCAGTTGCACATGGTTTTTCTTCTTTTTTGCAGTGCTTTTCACCGCATGTACAAGGCGAGTCGCACTCTCCATGGCATTTGCATGGCTTCTCTTCTTTTTCAAACTCGGTATATATTTCTAATGCTGTCTTGATTTTATTTAGCATTATCCACTCTTTCATAATCAAGCTGTTTATCGTTGCATTCGTGTTTTTAAACGCACCTGAAATACAGTCTGAACACACATTGCTCTTATCCATTTGCTTGACTAATGCCTGCATTTTTTCTCCTTCGGCATTAATAATATGAGCCATTGCGAGTTCTTCTAATGCGACAGATTCCAAAATTTGTATAACCACCTCTTCAATACTTGGCAAATGATCTCTCTTTGGCACTTGTGGCATTCCCATAATAATCCCCCGATTCAATTTAATTTTGTGTGTAGCATTAATAATTTACTTTAATATAATATAATATATTTTCAATTACTGTTACTATTCCTAAATCACTAATAAAAAGGAGAATAAAGATGAATTTTTTTGCAGGATTCCTTAAAAAAAACGAAAAAAAAAACAAAGACAACCTAATTGAACATACTGAAAATTCAGTTAATGTCAAAAACTTTACACCATCAGAAAAATTAACAAATATTGCCGATAAACTAGAAAGCTACCCACAAACCGAAAATTTAGCTAAAGAATTAAAGTTGCTCTTAAATAGCCCTAAAACTCAAAAAGCTGATTATTTTAGAGCACTCAGAGTCTTAAAAGCCATATGTACCGAAGAAAATCAAAAGTTTACCGAACATAAACAACTAATCACTATGTATAACAACTTAAAGTTAATTTCTAATGAAAATTTTCACTCTAAATACAATTCATTCGAAAATTTTTCGGAAGACTTTCCTGATTTAGTTTTAGAATTTGAAATTTTAGATAAACTTTTCAAATTTGCTCCTGATATTTTTGAAGACCACATATTAAATGAATTATATGCTAAATATAAAAAAACTTCGGTGAACTTCTTAAACGCAAAGGAAGAATCAGAAGTGCTAAAAAAAGAAGAAGATGCTTTAACTTTAGAAATAGAAAAATACACTGATACGGTCAGTGAATTTTCACAAAAGTACAGATTATCCATGGACTGGGAAGGCAAGAAACCTTTAATGATTTCACTGGGAAAAAAGCTTTCCGATAAAAGGAGAATTTTAGTTGAAAAAGAAGTCCCTTTAATCCAAAATATAAAATCGTTGTATCAAATCTATCCAAATATGCATATTGAATTTATAAATGATAGGCAATATTTTATCAACATAGTTCAAATAAAAATTGATGAATACGACAAGGCTAAAATTCATAGAACTGAGTTTAATGAAATTCTTTATGCACTCGAAAGCGCTATTAAAAATATTTAGTAACCTAATCATTTATAATGAATATAATGTAAGGTAACAACAAAATATATATTTTAAGGAGACAATAACTATGTCAATGCCAAATATTCCTGATATTAATTCAAACGTAAATATCAACAGAGACGATGCAGTAAATATAATCTTATCTTCAATAGGTATGGAAGAATTATCACTTGCTCATATCTTAAATGCTGAAGCCGAAAAAATACAATTTGCTTTAGGAACACTTGAAACAGCTGACGCAGCAGCTTCTCTTGACGACATCATGAAAGTCAACAGCTCGGCTAAAAAAATGCTTAGAGATGTTATCAAAAACCAAATGCTGATTGGCATGAAAATGGAAGACACCGTCGAACTAGCTCAAATGGTTACAGAAACTGAGCCAGAGCCTCAACCAGAGCCAGAGCCAGAACCAGAGCCTGCTCCTTAAGCAAATCCTACAATTTAATTAAATTATCAAAACGCAGGTCAGACACCTGCGTTTTTTCTTTTTTCATTAAATTGAACAGATTTATATTGCAAATTTCGATATAAAGCTACAAGCTAATTATTCCAAAACGACATAAATATACATTGTATTATTAAAAAAATATGTTATAATTAAACTAATTAGAAAAAATCCATAAAAAGAGAGTGATTAATATTGAAAAAGGTATTTGATGAATTGTCTAAAGTCATAACAGGCGATGGATTGCCTGCCTTTTTAACACTTGTATGCATGCTTGCAAACGGTCATTTGCTTATTGAAGATGTACCAGGTGTCGGCAAAACACTTCTTGCTTCTTCTTTAGCAAAATCATGTAATATAGACTATAAAAGGGTTCAGTGCACTCCCGATATTTTACCTGGCGATATATTAGGATTCAGCATTTTTGACATAAATACAGGCTCATCTAAATATGTAAAAGGTCCTGTAATGACTAATTTACTTTTAGTTGATGAAATCAATAGAGCTTCTCCGAAAACTCAGTCTGCCTTACTTGAAGTCATGGAAGAAAATAAAGTTACTATAGACGGAAATGTTTTTGAAGTACCTAAACCTTTTATGGTTATCGCTACACAAAACCCTATAGAAAATGTAGGTACAAGCTCTCTACCTGAAGCCCAACTTGATAGATTTACAATGAGAATTTCTATGGGTTATCCCGATTTTGAAAATGAGCTTTTAATTTTACAGCGTTTTGAAAATATTTTTACTCCACCTAAAATAAATTCTGTAATAGAAATCGGTGAAATCACTGAAATGCAGAAAAAAGTTGGTAGCATCGAAATAAAAAGACAAATCATGGAATATATAGTTAAAATAACCACTAACACAAGAAAACACAATAAGATATCTTTAGGATGTTCTCCAAGGGCTTCACTTACATTAATGCGCTGTGCAAAGGCTAAAGCTTTTATGTCTGGAAGAAATTTTGTCGTACCAGATGATGTAAAATCACTAGCCAAATATGTTCTATCTCATAGAATCACTCTATCAGAACAGTTAAAGGGCGTTCAAAGCACGGTATATTCTCATAATCTTATAGATGAAATTGTAAATCAAACACAAGTGTAAAATGGAGATTGTACAATGAAAAAAAAGAAAAAACCAAGAGCTATGCTTATTCCATTTCTATTCTTTCTATTTTCTCTACTTTTGTCCTGTATGTACTTTGGAAGCTACGTTTTGTGGATGTTCTTTTTCTTTTTGTGTTTTATTTTATTGACCGACTTATGCTCGTTTTTACTTATAAATAAAAAGCTTGAGGTAAAACAAAGTATCTCTACAAATTTAACCGAATGCTATTCTGTTGTTTTGCTAAATCTTGAATTTAAAAACAAATGTAGCATTATTATTTCATATAAAGAAAACAATGATATAGTTTACAAATTCATTAATCAGACCTCATATTCTATACCAATCACTCAAAAAAAAATAGGAATACAGCAGATAGGCTTAGATTATGTATTCAGAAAAAGTATTTTTGGATTGTTTTTGTTAAAGAAAAAAGTTATTGCCGAAAATCCTGATCAACTGAAATGCTTTGTTGTACCTATATTAAAGAATCTCAAGTGCGATAACTCTCATTTTAAGGACATATTAGCTTCTTCTAACACTAGCAACTATAACAGTCCTTATGACGATTTTGCCGGAAATAAACCATACACCCCCGGAGACCCTCTAAGACTTATTAATTATAAAAAATCTGCATCGGTAAAGAAGACCTTGGTAAAAGATTATAAGCAGGAGAAAAGTTCTGTAATGTACAACATTTTTATAGATGAATTTAATATTGATTGCTTAGAGACTGTTGCAGAAGCTATACTTTCCATAAACAAGTTTTATGAATCAAATGGTGGAAATGTTTTGTTTTTGTATTTCTACGATGGGTATGAAGGAAAGTATGATGAAGACACTTGTGTTAAACTGCCTTCTGATATTGCAAAATATAATCCAAAACCAGATGTAAAATTGAATTTTTTCGATATAAAAACTAATACTCTTCCTACTGTAGTCATTTTTTCAAAACATCTTAAAAGTTTTGATCTTTCTTTAATAAACAATTTGCCAAAAAGCAGTATGATTTTCTTAATTGGTGAAGCAATTAAGAATAAAGACATTTTAATCAGTTCTAACCTTAAAAATATTATCGTAGCCGACGAAACTATGTTAAGCGAAATTAATGATGAAGATGAATTTAAAAAATAAAAATGAAAAATTCAAGCTATATCTAAACAAGCTTGTAGATGGTGTTATTTTTTCACTGCTTGCAAGTCTTATTTGCTATACTTTTTTTTATACAATATTAAGTCTAGAATTTATCTATTATTTTGAGATTTTCTCTTCCAATTTAATTATCTGGCTTTTGATTTCACTTTTAAGCACAAAAAACAAATATATTTTAGCCGTTTCATCTGCAATTATTTTAATCTTTATCTTTTGCTTTTTCTCTTTTTTCAAGGATGATTCAATCAAATATTTTGCAGATTATCTTTACTGGTTGCAGACTTCTTATCCCACTGCTGCATTGTTTACTGACGAAAGTTTCGGGTTGATATTCAAGTCGACAATTTACTTTTTTGTCACTGTATTTCTTCTCCCCTATTACTTTTTCAAATCATTTTCAAAATTTGTAATTTCACTTTGGTTTATACTAATAACAATCTTATCCATCACCGCTTATATCTATTATAATCATAATTATTTATTGCTTTTTATTCTTCTGATTCCTTTATTATTTTTTCTTTACAGAAGGGCTACTTATAATAAATTAGTTAAGGTTGATAAAGAAATCCCTTCATATCATACCTATCAATTCAAAAATTTTTCTATTATACTTTTGCCTATACTTCTGCTAACTTTAAGCATTAATTTTCTGCCTCTTGACTACAAAAACCAAGTAATCACGGACTATGTTGACACAAGAGCTACTGAAATTATCAATGAGATTGACGTCTTAAATAGGCTTTCTTCAAGATTTTCAAGCACCGATTCTAACACACAATTCTTAGGTGGAGACCTTTACCAAAGTGATATTGTCAGATTTAAAGTAAAAAGTGATAATCCACTTCTTTTAAGAACAGAAGTTTTTAGTGAGTATACAGGAGACAGATTTATCAAGTCTGATAGCTACACTATTTCCCCACTTTCATTCGGACAAACTATCCCTGAAAGCAGTGAAGTTTTTGATTCATATTCTTCTTACACCATTCAAATGCAAAACTACAACAGTAGGGTTTTGCCTATAAATCAATGTTCTTATAATATTTTAGAAGAATCGCAAAAATTCACTCAAAACGAATTTGGCGAAATTTTCTTCGAAGATTATTTTATTGAAAATGATGAATTTACTATAAATTATATAAACACAAATTACCGATTAATTCCGCTTGCACAGTATTTATCTTCTACAAATAATCTAGAAACTACATATTTAGACACAGCTTCCGATGACTGCATTACAAATACTTTTGAAATACCAAGTGAAGCACTGGCCGAACTTCCTGACACTGTAAGTTTAAGGACTAAAGAGCTTGCTGAAGAACTAGAATCTCATATCGAATCTATAATATATTCTATTGAAGATCCCAATGAAAATTCTGAAACAATTACTCTTTTCAAAAACTATATGGTTACAAGTCATATAGTAAATTATTTGCAAACTAACTACACATACTCTCTAACTCCTGGCGAAACCATTGGTGACGACTTTGTTGATAGCTTTTTATTTGAACTTGAAACTGGTTACTGCACCTCTTTTGCTTCATCTTTATATGTTCTACTGAGAACTTTGGATATACCGTGTAGATATGTTTCAGGTTATGCCGTTTGGGAGAATTCTCCTGGCAATTTCATTGACGTAAAAGATTCAAACAAGCATGCATGGGTGGAAGTTTATTTTAAAGGAGTTGGCTACATCCCATTTGACCCTACACCCTCAGGACCTTCTGGACCTACTAATTACCAAGAGGAAACTACAACTGAAGAATTTGCAAACGAAGAATTTTCACCTTCCGAGCCATTCTCAGCAACACCTATTCCTCTTATTCCTCCTGAAAGCAGCATACCATCACCTATACCTGAGACCTTAATTTCCGAAAACGAAAAAACTAACTCCGACTACTCGCTTATCATTTTGAATATAATTATCTTCATATCTATTTTGGCACTTATTTTAATTATTTATCTATCAGTAAAACATTATTTAAAACGCAAAGAAGATATAGTCACTCGTGTAATGGAATCAAAGGATTTTGATGTAGTTTTTAACAGTCTGATTTATTTATTGTCAATTATTAGACTAAATCAAAATGAAAATGAATCCATAAGAGAATTTATGAGAAGAGTTTACAAATACGATAGACCTTTCGGAATGGATGAAGACAATTTTAGAAGAAAAAAGCGCAGTGTATATGCAGATTTCACCCCACCTTTAAGCATTGAAATGGAAAAAGTTATCGCTATTATTGAAGCAAATTTATATTCTAATGATAAATTCGCAGGGGATATACAGTCTTTAATCGAATTTAGAGAGCGTATAAATAATCATATTAAAGAAACAAGAAGTTATATTAAGTATTTGATTATTTTCAAAGATTTCAAGCAAAAAAACTAAGAAAGCATAATTAATTTTCTGTGAACTTTTTGTTGCAATTTATTATTTTTTATGGTATTATATACGTTGGTAATATTCAGATTTGAATTTTATTAATAAAAATTTTAGACAGAAGAATTGAGAGGAATATTGAAAATGAAAAAAATACTTGCATTTGTTTTAGCTTCAATGATGCTAATCACAATGGCTGCATGTTCAGCTGAAACTGTAAAAATTGAAAGCCTTGAAGATTTAGCAGGAAAAACTATAGGTGTTCAGTTAGGAACAACTGGTGATATTTATGTTGAAGGAGATATAGCAGACGGAAATATTCCAGATGCCAAACTTGAACGTTATAATAAAGGAATCGAGGCTGTACAAGCCTTATCACAAGGTAAAGTTCACGCTGTTATCATAGATGATCAGCCTGCTAAAGTTTATGTTGAACAAACAGAAGGCTTAAAAATTCTTGATACAGAGTACTTAATCGAAGATTATGCTATTGCTATTTCAAAAGAAAATACAGAGCTAACTCAACAGTTTAATGGTGTAATCGCTGAACTTAAAGAAGACGGAACACTTCAAAATCTACTTGACTATTACATTGAAGGTAAAGACGGCTCAAGCCCTTATACATCACCTGAAGGAATCACATATGACGGAACACTTACAATGGCTACAAATGCTGAATTCCCTCCATATGAGTACCATGACGGCGGAGAAATCGTAGGACTTGACGTTGACTTTGCAAGAGCAATTTGTGATAAACTAGGTAAAGAACTTGTAATCGAAGACATGAATTTTGACTCAATAATCGCAGCTGTTCAAACAGGAAAAGCTGACTTTGCAGCAGCAGGTCTTACAGTTACTGAAGATAGAATTAAAAGTGTTGACTTTACTGAAAGTTACTGCCAAGGCATTCAAGTTGTTATAGTAAAAGAGTAATTTAATTTTTTAGTTAATAGCGGACAGGTTTTCATGGTTAGATATTATTTTTATCACCGGTTAATCTGCCCGCTATTAAAATATTAGGGAAAAAGGAGAGTGAGAATAAAATGGATATGATATTATCTTGGTTTCAGGGAATAGCCGACAGTTTCTATTTTAATTTCATTGAAGACGATAGATGGAGATACATTGTTGACGGGCTTTGGGTAACAATAATTATAAGCTTCTTTGCAGTTATTTTTGGTGTTTTACTCGGTTTTTTAATCGCAATTATCAGATCTAATCATGATAAAACTGGCAGGCTTAAATTTTTAAATCTACTTTGTAAATTATATCTTACAGTAATTAGAGGTACTCCAGTAGTTGTTCAATTATTAATTATTTACTTTGTTATATTCAGTTCGATTCCAATTGACAAAGTTCTGGTTGCAATTATCGCTTTTGGTCTTAACTCTGCCGCATATGTTGCAGAAATATTCCGTTCTGGAATTATGAGCATAGACCCTGGCCAAATGGAAGCCGGTAGAAGTCTTGGGCTTAACTATAACCAAACAATGTGGAAAATAATCCTTCCACAAGCTCTAAAAAATGTTCTTCCAGCTTTGGGAAATGAATTTATTGTTTTGCTTAAAGAAACCTCGGTTTCGGGATACATCGCACTACAAGACTTGACAAAAGGTGGCGATATTATCAGAAGCCGTACTTATGATGCATTCTTCCCACTCATCGCCGTAGCGCTTATTTATTTATGCCTTGTAATTCTCTTACAACATGGCATTACAAAACTTGAAAGGAGGCTTGCAAAAAGTGATAGAAATTAAAAATTTGCAAAAATCTTTTGGAAAATTACAGGTTTTAAACGGAATTGATGAGTTTATTAACCAAGGCGAAAAAGTGGTTATAATTGGCCCTTCTGGTTCAGGTAAAAGTACATTTTTAAGATGTTTAAATTTGCTTGAAACTCCTACAGGTGGTGAAATTTGGTTTGAGGGTGAACAAATCAATGCTCCAAAATGCAATATTGATAAACTGCGTCAAAAAATGGGTATGGTGTTTCAGCACTTTAACCTTTTTCCTCATCTAACGATATTAAAAAACATTACTCTCTCCCCTATTACTTTAAAACTTCAAACAAAAGAAGAAGCCGAAGAAAATGCGGTGAATCTTTTAAAAAGAATTGGACTTGCTGATAAAGCCGAAAGCTATCCTTCAATGCTTTCAGGCGGTCAAAAACAGCGTGTTGCCATAGTAAGAGCTCTTGCCATGAATCCTGATGTTATGCTCTTTGACGAGCCAACATCAGCACTTGACCCTGAAATGGTCGGTGAAGTTCTGACACTCATGAAAGATTTGGCAAACGACGGCATGACAATGGTGGTTGTAACTCATGAAATGGGCTTTGCTAAAGAAGTTGCCACTAGAGTTTTATTTATGGACGGTGGTAAAATTGTTGAGCAAGCACCACCCGATGTATTTTTCTCAAATCCAACCCATCCAAGGTCGAAAGAATTTTTATCTATGGTACTTTAATTAGGAGGATGATTTATGAAAGTTATTGCTATTAATGGAAGCCCAAGAAAAAACGGTAACACTTCTCATTCTTTGCAAATTATGGAGAAAGTCTTTGTAGAGAACAAAATTGATTTTGAGATAATTCACTTAGGAAACAAACCAATTTATAACTGTATCGCCTGTAATGCTTGCGATAAATTAGGCGGCAAATGCGCCCTAAAAGGTGATATTCACAACGAGATTTGTGATAAAATCGCTTCTGCGGACGGTGTAATTTTTGGCGCTCCTGTTTACTATGCTGGCATTGCCGGTGGTATGAAAAGCTTTATGGACAGATTCTTTAGAACCAACAGTGACTCACTTTCATATAAGCCTGTAGCTGGATTTTGCACACTTAGAAGAAGTGGTGGCGTTGAAACTTTTAATCAGCTAAATAATTACTTTGCTCTATCTCGTTCTATAATTGTTCCGACATCGTATTGGAGTGTTTTCCACGGAGCAAATCTAGGTGAAGTATTAAAAGATGAAGAAGCCATAGACTGCGCCAATGAAATTGCTGAAAACATGTGTTGGTTACTAAAGATGCTTTTTGAATCTAAAATCAATAAACCAGAGAAAAAAAATAGACGAATCACCAATTTTATTAGATAAAAAAACGGCAGAAATTCTGCCGTTTTTTTCATTTTATTTAACTTTATTAAATGTAACTCTTCTAAGAGGTGCTTTGCCTATATGAATCAGTTTTACATCTTCAAAATCAGATGTTTTCTTATTGTATAAGGTTACTGCCGCTCCGTCTTCACAAATCTCTTTTGCCTTTGACTTTACCGAAACTTCATAATTTAGATAGTCGTCATTTTTGGCTATGCAGTAAATATCGTAAAACCCTTTTACAGGATGCTCTTTTGAAATTTTCTCCATATAATCAATCGGCAAGGACAAAAGCATGTCTTTATATGTGAAGTAATCGTCACCTAGCAAATCAGTCTTCTTAAGCACATCTGCTTCAAACTCTACTCTAAATTCATCGTTTAAAAAGTCTTTTTCAATTACTAAAAGTCCGTTTTCTATCGTTGAATCTATACTACATTTCACACTTTTAGCGTATGATGGTATTCTGATAGAAATTTTTGCCCTCACCTTTTCAGCCGAATTAACACTGTATTTAAGGCTGTTTCCATATGGATAATTTGAGCTTTCACTTATGCTAAGCTCTACCCCATCTATCACTGTATTAACTACGCTGTCACCATGAAAAGCTTTTAATAGTGAATTTTTGTCTTGATACCACATTGCTTCATAAAAGTATGTATAAATTCTTCCAGCATTCGGCACACAACAAACCGCTGCATCTTGATGAGTAGGTGAATACTTGTATCTAAGCTGTTTGGATGTTCCGTCTTCTGTTTGGAAAATTCCTGTCATGCTGTATGAATTATCTGACTTTAAATATGAAATAGAGCTATTCTCTGTAATTTTGGAATCTCTAAACTGTGCGCCCATGGCAGCGTTATAAAACAGCCACTGCGCCTTGTCCATCCACGACAAATCGCCTGTTAGTTCATACATTTTGATGTATGAATGTAAAAGCTCATGCATAGAGCAGTACTCATATCCAGTCCTTGTTGAATCTGCATCTCTTTTTGCGATATACTCATCGCCTATCGGCCCACCACTTGGACAAAGACAAGTTCTTAGCTTCACAAAATATCTATCTAAAACTCCTTTATACTTCTCATCGCACTTCGCAGCAAAAATTAACGCTCTAACTTGCTCTGTAGTATGAACACCGTGTGCCCAGAGCTTTGCATCACCTAAAAGATTACTCTCGGTTAAATCAGCTGTAGTCTTTTCAGTCGACGAGAACGCCTTATAAAGCCATTTACAGTACTCTAAATACTCTTTCCTATCGGTAATCAAATACGCCTTTTCAAAGACGTCTACAACCATTAGAGAGTGTCCAACGCCACACTCGTAGTCATTATTTCTATCAAGAGCTGTAAATGGATTTTTGCCGTCTATCGGATAGCCTTTCATTATAACATCCAAAGCTCTTAAAACTTTTTCTAAGATTTTTTCGTCTTGTTTATACTCGTAATAAGCTAAGGCTGTTCTTAAAATAGTCGCCTGTGCCCACATTTCGCCATTTTCGGCTTCATGATTAAATCTTAGATCTTCATCGTATATTCCTATGTATCCATCCTCGTCTTGAGATTCAAGATATTTTTCCATATAAGTAAATGCTTTTTGCTTCATTTTTTCATCTTCTAGTAAGATTGAAGTTCTTAAAAAGCCATCCATCCAGTTGCCTTGTGTTTCGCAATTCCACCACATAAACTGTGGCATAACACCTTCACCAACGTCTACTGCACCAACCTCTACTGGTGGTGTATACTTTGTTCTTCTGTCTCTTTTATAGATTTCATCATTTTTTATTAAATCAGGCACTAAATCGTCTAAATTTCCTATAAAACTGTTTAAATCGTTTTGCATATTGTCTTTTAATTTACCAAGTGGCTTAACTTTTGAAAAAGGTATATTTTTATAACTCATTTTTATCCTCCGAATTAGTTTTTTATCATTGTATCAGCTATAATCGCTGTATTCAATGCGATAATCTAAATAAATTTTATAAAAAAACGACACATGCAAAAATGTGTCGTTTTGAGGTTTA
>CAYJFP010000003.1:0-163554 GCA_964369415.1 uncultured Eubacteriales bacterium
CCCCGGACCAACCGGTTATGAGCCGGTTGCTCTAACCAACTGAGCTATTGGTCCTTAAACATAATGTCCGTCAAATATAATACCATATTTTATACGAACAGTCAAGAAAAATTT
Organism: uncultured Eubacteriales bacterium; assembly: GCA_964369415.1. Classification (GTDB taxonomy): domain Bacteria; phylum Bacillota; class Clostridia; order Oscillospirales; family Acutalibacteraceae; genus SIG603. Next base: position 115 of record CAYJFP010000003.1, read on the forward strand.
CATAAAAAAGATATTATTTTTATTCTAAGGGTCCGGCACACAATACTGCATGCCGAACAGAATAATCAGTTTATCTCAACTGAAACCTTTTCTTCTCTTCTTGTAGCTGCGGCTCTCATAACAGTTCTGATTGCTTTTGCAATTCTTCCTTGTTTGCCTATAACTCTACCCATGTCGCTCTCTGCAACGTGAAGACGGTACACTGTGCCCTCTTCAGCTTCTTCAGCTGTTACAACAACTTCTTCAGGGTTCTCGACTAAGCCTTGAGCCATGCTAACTAATAATTCTTTCATGATGTAAATCTCCTTAATATCTCATTTAGTCTATTACACCGTGTTTTTTAAATAAAGATTTAACGGTATCTGTTGGCTGTGCGCCTTTAGCCATCCACTCTTTTGCTTTTTCAGCGTCAACTTTAACTTCGCTTGGCTCTACCATTGGGTTGTAGTAACCTATTTCTTCGATAAAGCGACCATCTCTTGGATAACGAGAATCAGCAACAACTACTCTGTAAAAAGGATTTCTTTTTGCACCCATTCTTTTAAGTCTAATTTTAACCATAATTTCACCTCCGAAAAATAATATTTATATCAACCTTTTTGGGCAATTTACTGCATTCCAAAGGGGTTGTTCATAGCGCCAAAAGGCATTCTTTTCTTGCCTTTTTTTCCTGAAAATTGCTTCATCATCTTTTGAACTTGCTTAAACTGATTCAAAAGCTTGTTAACATCTTCAACCTTCATGCCACATCCTGCGGCGATTCTTCTCTTTCTTTTTGCCTCAATTATATCTGGCTTTTCTCTCTCTTTTTTCGTCATTGACAAAATAATTGCGGCGTTTCTATCCATAATTCTATCGTCTACATCTATATCATCAAGATTTTTAACTCCTGGCAATTTAGATAATATACCTTTAAGTGGCCCCATTTTCTTAACTTGATTAAACTGCTCTAACATGTCGTTTAAATCAAACTTATTTTGCATCATTCTCTGGGCTGTTTTTTCCGCCGCTTTTTCATCCATTTTAAGCTGTGCGTCTTCAATAAGGGTTAAAACGTCGCCCATTCCCAAAATTCTGTTTGCCATTCTATCTGGATGAAAAACTTCTAAATCAGAAATTTTCTCTCCGACGCCGCAGAATTTAATTGGCTTTCCTGTAACTGCTTTAATTGATAAAGCCGCACCGCCTCTTGTATCACCGTCAAGCTTTGTAAGAATAACACCCGTAACGCTAAGCTTATCATCAAAAGTTTTCGCAACATTTACGGCTTCCTGACCTGTCATAGAATCCACAACCAAAAGGATGTCCGTAGGACTTGTCGCATCTTTAATTTTTTCAAGCTCGTTCATCAAAACTTCGTCGATTTGAAGTCGTCCGGCGGTATCTATGATAACATAGTCGTTTCCGTAGTCTCTTGCATGTTTGACAGCTTCAAGAGCCGTTATGACAGGGTCCTGAGTGCCTTTTTCAAACACATTTGTATTTGCCTGAGCACCGACCACCTGTAACTGCTTTATCGCAGCTGGCCTATAAATATCGCCCGCCACCAAAAGCGGTCTATGTCCGCTTGACTTTAGCATATTTGCAAGTTTTGCAGCATGTGTGGTTTTACCAGCACCTTGAAGTCCACACATCATAATTACAGAAGGCGGCTTTGACGCTGTAGCAAGCTTTTCTTGCTTTCCACCCATAAGGTCACAAAGCTCCTCATTAACTATCTTAATAACCATTTGCGCTGGTGTCAGACTTTCCATTACGTCCTCGCCAACAGCTTTTTCAGCTACTCTAGCCGCAAAATCTTTTGCAACTTTGTAGTTTACATCGGCTTCTAAAAGGGCAAGTCTAACTTCTCTCATCGCCTCTTTTACATCGGCTTCATTAAGTTTACCCTTGTTTTTAAGCTTTTTAAATGCATTACTTAATTTTTGCGAAAGGTTTTCAAATGCCATCTTCACTCACCTTCAATCTATCAGCTTCTGTGCCGTTTCAATAATTTCTGCCGCTATTTCCGCAATTTTTTTGTCTTCGCTCTCAGTTTTCACTGTGCCCGAAAGCTCTATAATATAACTCAATTTCTCGTTTACATCTTTAAACTTTTCATAAAGTTTCAGCTTTTCTTCCATTTCTATAAGCTGATTTTCACTTCTTTTGATGCTATCCCTGATTCCTTGACGGCTAATCCCCTTGTCAGCGGCAATTTCCGAAAGTGACAAATCAGAATTATAATAATCATCTATTACATCTCTTTGCTTTTGATTTAGCATATCGCCGTAAAAATCAAGAAGAAGTGATATTTTCAAGTCTTTACTCATCAAAGACCTCCCATGTGTAAAGTTTTTTTCTTTACACCGTATGAAATTATACAACACTTATATTTTATTGTCAAGTGCTTTTTAGCATATACTTTTTAAATTTTAAACTTTTGTTCAAAAAGACACTTTACTATTTATTTTTCTTATACTATAATTGAAAGTAATATTTTAAACAAGGAGAGCAAAATGAAAACACTTTATTTTGAATGTAATATGGGCGCTGCTGGAGACATGCTTATGGCTTCTCTTTTGGAGCTTCACGAAAACCCAGCGGATTTTATCGGTCGCATGAATCATATTGGTCTAAATGGTGTCGTAGTTAAGTCCGAAACTTCTATGAAATGCGGCATAAAAGGAACTCATGTTTCTATCGTGATAAACGGAGAAGAGGAAGAATCGCATGACCATAGTCATGAACACGGGCACGGGCACAGCCACGAACACGGGCACGGGCACAGCCACGAACACGAGCACGAGCATCATCAGCCACATAGCCACAACGGAATAAATGAAATTAAAAGCATACTTGATAATCTAAAAATTAATGAAACTGTAAGAGAAAATACCCTTTCGGTCTACAATTTAATTGCAAACGCTGAGAGTCGTGCACATGGTGTTCCTGTGGACAAAATTCATTTTCATGAAGTTGGAAACCTCGATGCTATAGCTGATATCGTCGGCGTCTGCATGTTAATCGACGAGATAAATCCCGACAAAATTCTCGCCTCCCCTATTCATTTAGGAACTGGAAATGTAAAATGCTCCCATGGAATTTTGCCTGTACCCGCACCTGCTGTGGCTCATATTTTAGAGGGTGTTCCTGTTTACTCTTCAAATATTAAGGGCGAGTTGTGCACTCCTACTGGAGCTGCTTTGTTAAAGCATTTCGTCACTGATTTTTGTACACTTCCTACTGTATCCATTCAAAAAACAGGTTATGGCATGGGCAAAAAAGATTTTGAACAAGCAAACTGTGTCAGGGCTATTTTGTGTGAAACTAGCGAAGTTTTACAAAGTGAATGTGTTGAGCTTTCTTCAAATATTGATGACATGACAGGCGAAGAAATCGGCTTTGCCTTTGAAATTTTGCTTGAATCGGGAGCTCTTGACGTTTACACTACACCTATACAAATGAAGAAAAACCGACCCGCCGTTATTTTTTCTGTGATATGCAAAAGCGAAGATAAAGAAAAACTTGCCGAATTGATGTTTAAGCATCTTAGCACTTTAGGTGTAAGAGAATATAGTTTAAACAGATATAAACTTGATCGAGAAATTAAAACTATTCCAAGCGAATTTGGTGATGTTGATGTGAAAATTTCTAAAGGCTACGGCTGCTCTAAAGAGAAGTATGAGTACAACTTTATTAGTAAAATTGCAAAAGAAAAAAATCTATCTTATAGAGAAGTCTTAAATTTCATCAAAAATAAATCATAAAAAACAAAAGGAGATGTAAATTACATCTCCTTTTTCATTAAATGTTAAGGTTTAACCCCAATCTCACTAAACCATACATATGAATCATCTGGATACGTCACCGTGGAATCGCTAAATTTATCATTATAAAATTTAATAACTCCCGTGGATGAATTAACCGTAAACTTAAAGTCTAGCTGCTTTGCCGCTTCAGACTCGGGAACTCCTGCAAAATAAAAAACTCTGTCAGGCATCCATTCACCAACAGAACCTGTTCCCTCTTCACCGCCTAGTATTTCACCTATAGTTTTTGTCAGGTTGTACTCAAATCCATCTTCACCCGCCGTATCAAGATTATAGGTCGTATCAACGTAGAGCCTTCCTGCAATATCCGTATCAAAATCATCAGTTTCCCACACAACAAATATGTCCGTATCCACCGGAACCTCGTTTAGCGGATCGGCTATTGCCGCCTTTGTCGCTTTAATTATATTTGTTGCAACTTGCAAGTCATTTGCTTTTCTCGCACTTTCGACATACCTCATATACTGCGGCGCTAGTACCGCTGCTAAAACAGCAATTATCGCTATTACAATTATTAATTCAACTAGTGTAAATCCTTTGTTATTTTTATAGATCATTTTGCACCTCGATTCAGTTATTGTATCATAGTTTTTTATCGTTTTCAATATAATTATATTAAAAATATAGTGTTAATTATCCCTTGCATTATTTTGTTTACTATTGACAGATTTTAATTTGACTGTTATTATTAATTTAACTGTTTATTATGGGTAAATAGTAGTAAATCATAAGTGGAAGGATGAATTACCATGGAAAAAGCCGATTTAAAGATGCAACTCAAAGAAGTAGCCGACAGAATCCGTACTATGAGAGAAATAACAGGCATTTCTGAAGAAGAAATGGCAAAAAAGACGAATGTTAGTGTTGAGGAATACAAAAAATGTGAAAACGGAGAGAGAGACTTTAGCTTTACATTTATTTATAAATGCGCAAATCGTTTTGGAATTGACCCTACCGATTTGATAAAAGGACTTAGTCCTACACTTTCAAGCTACACTATAACAAAAAAAGGGCAAGGTTTGCCTATTACAAGAAGAAAAGGTTTTACTTATCTTAATATGGCTCCTTTATTTAAAAATAAAACTGCTGAACCTTATTTTGTTACTATGCCATGGTCTAAAGAAGCAGAAGAAGGCACTATTAAACAGTCTACCCACAAAGGTCAAGAACTTGACATAGTTTTAAAGGGTAAAATGAAAATTCAAATTGGTGACCATACTGAAATCATTGAAGAGGGCGACACTATTTATTATAACAGTGCGATTCCTCACGGAGTTGTCGCCTATGGTGGAGAAGACTGCGAGCTTTACGCCATCGTTTTAAAAGACGAGGGATTCAAAACCGACGTAGACAGATTTCAAAAATATGTCAAAGGACATGAGGAAAGACTTGAAAAAGAGACCGTTGCCACTCCTTTTATCGAGACCAAACTTGATGAAAATGGCATTTTAAGTGAAATTTCATATAAAAACGAAGATAAATTCAACTTTGGATTTGATGTCGTGGATAAAATCGCCGATAAAAATCCTGAAAAACTTGCCATGCTTCATATTTCAAGAGAATACGAAGAGAGAAGATTTACTTTTAGTGATTTAAAAACCGAATCTAATAAGGCTGTAAACTACTTTAAGAGCCTAGGCCTTAAAAAAGGCGACAAGGTTATGTTAGTTCTAAAAAGACATTATCAGTTTTGGATTTGCATGGTCGCACTTCATAAAATGGGAGTTATCTCAATTCCAGCTACTAATCTTCTTACTAAACATGATTTTGTTTATAGATTTGATGCAGCTGGAGTTGATGCAATAATTTGTACAGGCGATGGAACTGTGTCTGACGAAGCTCTTGCAGCTACTGAAGAGTGCAAGAAAAAGCCTTTACTCATCATGGCAAACGGTAAAAAGGACTCTTGGCTTAATTTTGATGAAGAGTATGTTAAATTCAGTGATATTCACGAAAGAACTGAAGAAAGCTCGTGCGGTGAAGACCCTATCTTAATGTTCTTTACTTCAGGCACTACGGGCTATCCGAAAATTGCTGAGCATAATCACAAATACGGTTTAGGCCACTATGTAACTGCAAAATACTGGCACAACGTAAACCCTGAGGGAATCCACTTTACAGTTTCTGATACTGGCTGGGGTAAAGCAGTTTGGGGTAAATTCTACGGACAATGGCTATGTGAAGCCGCTGTATTCACTTATGACTTTGACAAATTTGATGCACATGACATTCTTCAAATGTTTGCAAAACACAACATAACTACTTTCTGTGCTCCACCTACTATGTATAGATTCTTTATCAAAGAAAATTTATCAAAATATGACTTAAGTTCTATTGAACATTCAACCGTTGCCGGTGAAGCCCTAAACCCTGAGGTTTACGAACAATGGCAAAGGGCTACAGGACTTAACCTAATGGAAGGTTTCGGTCAAACTGAGACTACACTTGCGGTTTATAACCCTGTAGGAACTATTCCAAAACCTGGCTCAATGGGTATTCCAAATCCACTTTATGATGTAGACATTATCATGCCTGACGGCTCACCTGCACCTATGGGTGAAACTGGTGAAATTATTATAAGACTTGATGGTGAAAGACCTTGTGGTTTATTCATGGGTTACTACAACAACCCAGAAATGAATGAAAACGTACACGAAGGCGGTGTGTATCACACTGGTGATACTGCGTGGAAGGACGAAGACGGCTATTATTGGTATGTCGGAAGAACCGATGATTTAATCAAGTCTTCAGGATACCGAATCGGACCGTTTGAAATTGAAAGCGTTATTATGGAGCTTCCTTATGTGCTTGAATGTGCAGTCACTCCTGTTCCAGATCCTGTTAGAGGTCAAATTGTAAAGGCGACTATAGTCCTTACAAACGGAACTGTAAAAACAGAGGAACTAAAAAAAGAAATTCAAGATTATGTTAAAGCTCACACCGCTCCTTATAAATACCCAAGAATAGTGGAGTTTAGAGACTCACTTCCTAAGACTATCAGCGGAAAAATAAGAAGAGTAGAATTAAAAGGATAATGACATTTTAGAAATACGCCTGTAAAAAGGCGTATTTTTCGTTCACAAAATTGTATTTTTTTACCAATTATCCCCTGTAAATTACAAAACATCCCAAATTATTGAATTTTTTTTAATTATAAATTATAATAATATTAGTTCTTATTTTTGAGTATGAGTATCTCTTTTCATCAATATAGGAAAATGCCGATAATTTTTTATCGGCATTTTTCCTTTTTATTATTAAAATCATCTTGATTTTTCTAGTAAATACGCCCAAAAAGCATTTAACTTGTAACTTATATCATAATAAACTATCAAATTTTGATATGTGTTTCAGTTGTTTTTTGTATCTTTCTGGTATATAATAGAGTATGTAAAAGCATGTGAAACTTAAGAACATAAAAAATCAGAAGGGATGATACCTATGAAAATAAAGTTAAGCGTCGATCAAGCTACTAAGATGATCGAGACAAAACTAAAATTAAATTTTGGTGTTACCACCGAGTTCGCTACAGATGAACAATACTATAAAGCAGTTGCTTTAATTTTAAAAGATATAATGTCTAAAGAAAGGCGAGATTTCACCGACAGAGCCATACAAACTAATACGAAAAAAGTTTATTATTTATGTATGGAGTTTCTCTTAGGACGCTCATTAAAGAACAATCTTTTCAACCTAGGCCTTGAAAGCACTTTTAAAGAAGCTCTTAGCAAAACTGGAGTTAACCTTGATAACCTCTACGACGAAGAGCCCGACCCAGGCCTTGGAAATGGTGGCCTTGGAAGACTTGCGGCGTGTTTTATGGACGGACTTGCAACTCAAGGCTATCCTGCAATGGGTTATTCTTTAAGATACGAATACGGCATATTTAAACAAAAATTTGTTGACGGTTGGCAGACAGAGCTTCCCGATTTTTGGCTTCCTGGTGGAGAAGTATGGCTTCAAAAAGTTGAAGAAAAAGCACTTGAAGTTAAATTTGGTGGCTATATCGAACAAGAATGGTACGGCACTTTTAGCAGTGTAAAACACAAAGATTGTACTATCATTACTGCTATCCCCTATGACATGTGGATTTCTGGCATGGACTCGAAGGGCACCAGCCTTCTAAGAATTTGGAAAGCTGAAAACAAAAACTTTGACATGGGGCTTTTTAACGGTGGCAACTACTTAAAAGCGATGGAAAGAGATGCTATGGCAGAGGCAATTACTAAGGTTCTTTACCCTGAAGATAATCATACAGAAGGTAAATCTTTAAGGCTTGAGCAACAGTATTTCCTAGTTTCTGCAAGTATTCAAGATATAATAAGAAGGCACCTTTTCTCTCACAGCTCTTTAAGCAACTTGCCTGAGCTTGCCGCAATTCACATGAATGACACCCACCCTGTTTTGGCAATCCCTGAAATGATGAGAATTATGCTTGACGAGTGTGGGTACACTTGGGAATACGCTTGGGACATCGTGACTAGAACTATCGCTTATACCAACCACACAGTTATGTCTGAAGCTCTTGAAAGCTGGAATTGCGACTTATTTAGAATGATTCTTCCAAGAATTTATCAAATCGTTGAAGAAATTGACAGAAGATTCTGGGTTGAAATGAGAGAGAAAAATATTCCAGAAGATAAAATATGGCGCATGGCTCCAATTAATAACGGCTACATTAAAATGGCAAATCTTGCCGTTATAGCTTCACACAGCGTAAACGGTGTTTCAGCTCTTCACAGCAATATTTTAAAAGACTCATTGTTCCACGATTTTTATACCGAAACTCCTGAGAAATTTAAAAATGTCACAAACGGAATTGCACATAGACGCTGGTTAAATCAGGTAAACCCAAGACTTTCTGGACTCATCACCGAGCTTATAGGAGATGGCTATATTTCAGATGCTGCTAAGCTTGAAGGTTTACTAAAGTTTAAAGATGACAAGACTGTTCTTAAACGACTTGAAGAAATCAAGTACGATAATAAAGTCGAGTTAGCCGCCAAAATAAAAAAAGCACAAGGAATCACTATTGATCCATCTTCTGTATTCGACGTTCAGGTGAAAAGACTTCACGAATACAAGCGTCAACACATGAATGCACTTCACATTCTTTCTCTTTATAGATATTTAAGAGATAATCCAGACGCAAGCTTCACACCTAGAACTTTCTTCTTTGGCGCAAAAGCGGCACCAGGATACTATTTTGCAAAAGAAATTATGCAGTTCATAATCAGCCTTGGCAATGCAATTAACAATGATAAAAGAGTTAACGATAAGCTCAAAGTGGTATTTATTGAAAACTACTGTGTTTCTTGGGCAGAAGCTCTAGTGCCTGCCACTGAAATAAGTAAACAAATTTCACTAGCTGGTACTGAAGCATCTGGAACAAGCAACATGAAATTCATGATAAACGGAGCACTTACTGTAGGAACACTAGATGGTGCTAACGTTGAGATTCATGAAGCTGTTGGCGACGATAACATCATGATTTTTGGCATGACTACACCACAGGTGAACGGCCTTAGAATGTCGGGCTACAACCCATATCTAATTTATGAAAGAAATGACGTGCTAAAAGGCACACTCGAAGAACTAACCAAAGGAATTGATGGAAAATACTTCCACAATATATTTAACACTCTTATTCATAACGATCAATACATGGCTCTTGCCGATTTTGAATCATATGTAAGTGCCAAGCAGAAAGTTATTGAACTTTATGGCGATAGAGATAAATGGAATAAAATTTCACTTACCAATATTGCTAAAGCGGGCAGATTTGCTTCAGATAGATCTATTAGAGATTATGCTGAAACAATTTGGAATTGTACTTCTTTACCTAAAAGCCGCTCCGTGCTTAAATTAGATGATGATTTTGCTATCACTAATCAAATAGTCGAATAATTTTGATAAAAGTCATGGGGTATAACAATTACTTCATGGCTTTTATTGTCTTTATGATTAATCCACTTAGAAGTCACTATTTTAGAAATCTATTGTCTTAAAGTGACAGAATGGAGATACTATGTTTAATTCAATGTTTAATTCACGAGACCCTATTTTTAGAAACCCTACAGGCGCTGTCCCACAGGGAACTAGCATACATTTTAAAATTAATCCACCAAGAGATATCCAGTGTACGGCTGTTTACTTGATTGTAGGAAGCGATTCTGCTCCATCTGCTGTTTACAACATGTTTTGGTGTGGAATGGAAGGTTCCGACAGCGAATGGTGGGAATGCGATTACACTCCACCTACAACGGGTTTATACTTCTACCATTTTGAGTTAAAAACTCAACGAGGCCATAAAAATATTTATCAAGGTGTAAATGGAAAAGTAATTAGCGATTACTATGGTAAGCACTGGCAAATTACGGTTTACGAAAAAGATTTTGACACTCCTGATTGGCTTAGCGGTGGGATAATCTATCAAATTTTTCCTGATAGATTTAATTATTCTGGAATTAAAAAGAATGATGTCCCAAAAGATAGAGAAATAAGAGATAAATGGAACGAGAAACCACACTGGAAACCTAATGACAAAGGAATCGTAACCAATAATGACTACTTCATGGGCGATTTAAAGGGAATAACTCAGAAACTTTCCTATCTACAATCACTCAGCGTTACCTGTATATATTTGAACCCCATTTTTGAGGCACATTCAAATCACCGTTATAATACAGCCGATTACTCTAAAATTGACCCACTTCTAGGAAGCGAAGACGATTTTGAGGAACTTTGTAAAAAAGCCGATGAGCTCGGGATTAAGGTCATAATTGACGGTGTATTTAACCATACAGGAAGTGATAGCATATATTTTAACCGTGAAGAGCGATATAAATCTTTAGGCGCATATAACTCAAAAGATTCACAATATTACAAATGGTTTAACTTTAGTTCATGGCCTAATCACTATGACAGTTGGTGGAACTTTGACACGCTTCCAAATATTGATGAAAACAACAGTGAATACAGCGAATTTATAACAGGAAAAGAAGGAATTATTAGAAAATGGATAAAAAAAGGCGCAGCTGGATGGAGACTTGATGTTGCAGACGAATTGCCAGATACAATTTTAGACAAAATCTACTCAGCGGCAAAAGCTGAAAACAAAGACTCCTTAGTGATGGGTGAAGTCTGGGAAGATGCGTCTACAAAAATGGCTTATGGTATAAGACGGCGCTACTTGATAGGACATCAAATGGACACTGTAATGAATTACCCCTTTAGAGACGCCATTATTCGCTTTTTGACAGGTGATTATTCTTCACTTTGTATGGAACAAATTGAGAACATCGTTGAAAATTATCCACCACAGTGCCTAAGACTTCTTATGAATCATATCGGTACACATGATACCGAACGTGCCATAACTGTTTTAGCAGGAGCTCCAACAGACGGAAACGACAGAGAATGGCAGAGCAAAACAAAATTAAGCCCTGAACAGTATTTACTAGGTGTTAGCCGACTTAAACTTGCAACTTTACTTCAATTTACCCTTCCAGGTATTCCTAGCATTTATTACGGAGACGAAGCCGGCGTTCAAGGATATAAAGACCCATTTAATCGTTCAACCTACCCTTGGAACAAAGAAAACGAAGAACTCCTTAAGTGGTATGCAAAGCTAGGCAATTTTAGAAAAAAACAATTTGTATTCAAGAACGGTTCTTTAAGAAATGTGTACTCCTACAATAACATTATGTCATTCGAGAGATATGATACAGATGAAAACGGTGAAAAACATATTATCTTTATTGCTATTAACCGAAGTGAAACCCCTGAAACCTTACCAATATATCTATACAAAAAAGCCCACATAGCTGGCACAGATTCTATAAAAGGTTCACTACTTCTCCCCGCATATTCGTACAGTGTTTTGAGTCTTAGTGAACATACAAAAAAAGTATAAAATGAAATCTGAAAGCCTATTTAGCTAGACTTTCAGATTTTTTATTTTACAATACCCCCGAATACTCATACCATTTCTTCACCGATTCATTATACCTTCCTCTGCTTACAGGAAGAATTTCTCCAGTCTCAAGTAAAATATTCTTTTTTCTAAACTCGCTGATAAACTTATGATTTACCAAGAAACCACTGTGAATCCTAATAAAACCAATTAGACTAAATTTGTTCTCAAAATCACTTACCGTTCCTCTAATAGTAATTGTATTTCTTTTCATAACAAACTCACAGTAGTTCTTTTTACATTCAATATAAATAACATCACTCATCGAAATAGTAAGAAGATTTTTATTAGAATATGCAGTAAACAGAAACATACTTTTATGATTAGTACTCGTAGTTAAGTTGTTCATCATTGTTAAATCCTTATCATAATTTTATAGTCGTTCATTTTTAAACTAAAAAAAAAATGAACTAAAAATCGCTCTCAATTTCTATGTTGTTATAGTGAATATTATACACATTTTTAAATTAATTTCAATAGATTTGACAATTTTCTCACTTTTATTTAAGTTAACTTTACTTTTCGTTATTTTTTCAATCTTTTTTGCTCACTTTGAACAAATGAAGTTAACATTATATAACTTAATATCTATTTATCGCTAAAAATAACCCGTGTTTATTATTAAAATGAATCATTCTACAATTTTTTTAAATCTCAAATCTCAATGACATTTCAACGTCATTTAAGTTACGTTTTGTTATTGTTTTGTAATTTTTTAGTAACTATTTTCTTTTGCAAACATGCATTTTCAATTTATTAATAATTTTTTCATGGACAAATAGTTACATTTGTGTTATAATGTGTAAAGCTTTATGATGTATTATGTAAATTAACAATGACATTTAGTTTAAATCATAGTTTTTATGTCTTAATAAAAACTATAAACTCACACTATCGGAGGTAATTATGTCAGCAAAACTTAAGAAAATCATTTGTGTTTGCGCTTCATTTTTATTTTTAATGGGTTCTAGCGTCTCAGCTTCAACCATCAGCGAAATACAGGCACAACAGGACCAACTACAAGCAGAAAAAGAACAACTTGAAAGCGAGCTTGCTTCTTTACAAGGCGATCAAGCTAACGCCGAAGCATATCAAGCAACTTTAGTTGAAAAAATTGAGCTAACAAAAAAACGTATAGATGCAGCTATTGAAAGCATTAATGTTCTAAATGAGAGCATTAAAGTTTTAGAGGCAAGAATAGATTCAACAGCCTTAGAGTATAAAGACACTATCGAACAATTACAAACAAGACTTAAAGAGCTCTATCTCTTTGGAGATGCAGGTACACTTGAATTTTTACTTGACTCTACAAGCCTTTATGATTACTCTTTAAGAAGCACTACAATGGAAGCTGTTGCAGAACATGACCGTCAATTAATGGACGAACTACAGGAGTATTTAAACCTTACTCAAGCAGATAGAGACGCTTTAGCCCTGGAAAAAGAGCAAGTAGCAGAGCTTAAAAAACAACTTGAGACCGACCAAGAAGAACTTAATGTTTTAATGGAAGAGAACGCCGCCTTAATCGTCGAACTTGAAAATCTTCAAGCCGATGTTTCAGGTCAAATTTCAAGTATCGAAGAAGAAGACGCTTCACTTAACGCCGAAATTGAAAGGCTTATTGAAGAACAAAGACAAAGAGAAGAAGCAGCAGCACAAGCGGCAGCAGATGCAGCTGCAAATGCTGGTCAAACAACTCCTCCTTCTACTAGCGGTGACGGCTCGCCAATGTCAGATGGATTCTCTCCTGCGTGGCCTGTTCCAGGTTCTTACTACATAAGTTGGACATACACACCGAGCGCTGGTCACTATGGACTTGATATTGCAGATGACTACGGAACCCCTATTGTTGCGGTTCAATCAGGTGAAGTACTAGATGCTTTCTACCATAGCTCTTGGGGCAACAATGTTTTAATTTATCATAATTCGACCTACTCAACAAGATATGCTCATCTAAGCAGCATGGCGGTTTCTGCAGGACAATACGTCGAGCGAAACCAAGTTATCGGATATATGGGTAATACAGGTTATAGCTTTGGTAACCACTTACACTTTGAAGTTTATCAAAACGGAACTCGTGTCGACCCACAACTTTTCTTATAATTTTTTAAACTGTGAGATTTTTTCTCACAGTTTTTTATTTTTTTGTTAATCTACTTGAAAACTTAATTAATTTAATGTATTATTGAAACATAAATTTACGAAAGGTAATGTCACCGAATTTACCACGGTTTGACTAGATTAACATCATGATAATTAGAGAAATTTTAGAAAAAGAATACTGTAAAAGAGACCTTTTGTCCTCGGTAGCTTTTGAAGGTTCTGTAGATTATGAAAAAATAATGAAAGAGGACTATACTGGCAGCACTGCCAAAGAAAGCGTTTGTGGCTTTACTACAAAAAGCATCGGTGCATTTTCAGACGATGAAGAAACGCTTTATTCTATGATGCTCTCTATTCCGTATAGAGTTGATTATGACTCAAACGACGTCATGATGAGCGGAATTGGAAACGTAGCTACTCTTCCTCCTTATAGACGAAAAGGAGGCATAAGAGAGTGTTTTAAATACCTCTTCCCTATTTTAAAGGAAAACAATTTCCCTTTAAGCTTCTTGTATCCTTTTAACTTTGCCTATTATAGACAATTCGGATACGAGGTAAGTTCTGCTACAAAAACTTACACTATTGATTTTAAGGGCCTTACAGGATTTAATACAGATGGTGAATCAGAATTTCTTACACCTGAATCTGACCATCAGATAATACACGAAATTTTCACTAAAATGTATCAAAACTATAATTTAGCTTCTAAAAGAGAAAAACATAATTATAATTATTTCTACGAGAGAAACACTTATAAAGATAACCGATACGCCTACATTTACAAAGATAAAAACGGGACTCCAAAGGGTTATATGATGTTCAAAAAAGAAATAATTGACGGCAAAACCATTATGGACTGTGTTCCTTCTTTTCCTTCTAAAAATGACTTTGTTTTTGTCGATACCGAAGGCTTGATGGGACTTTTAGATTTGGCGTTTTCTTTTAGAGCAAATTATGATTCTATCAGAATTAAACTTCCTGAAAATATAATGATTACAGATATAGCAAATTCAAATTTTGTGACTTCTACTCATGAATATTTAGGAATGGTTCGTGTAATTGATGCCGAAAAAATTCTAAAAATCAGCAAATATAAAGGAAGCGGTAGCGCAAAAATTAAAATTAATGATAAATATGTTGATGATAATAATGCAACGTTTTATATCACATTTGAAAACGGAAAATGTACTGATATAAAGAAAACCACTGAGGATTTTGATGTAGAAATGGATATCGCTACTTTCTCCTCTCTGATTGTCGGCACATATCATAGCATAAAAGACTGCTTAAGACTTGATTTAAACATTAAAGCAAATTCTGAAAATCTTGATAAAATTTTCTACTATAAACCTACTATGGTGCTTGATTTGTTCTAATCAAATAGCCTTTAGGCAAGACTTTTAAAGGCGCACCGCATGACTTCTCTATACACAATCACTATGCTTACGGGACACATACAAAGTGAAAATTTAACAAGATAAATATTCAGCAAAAAGGAACTTCAATAATTGAAGTTCCTTTTTCTAAACACAATTCAGTTTTATGGTGTAAGTTCTACATCGAGTCCAATCTCATTAACCCAGTTTGAACTAATTGTTTTATCTAGTAAAATTTCTCCAGTCCTTAAATTAATATAAAAAACCAGTGAATTCATCTGCCCATCTGTATATTTAACCGCGTCAGACTGTGGCCTTTCTACCTTACTTATATCGATAACACCCTTTTCATCTATCCAGCCCATTACTTCGGCAATTTGCTGTTGCATTATTGGATCTCTTTGAGTATCGGCAAGACCTGGAACACCGTTTACGACAGGTGCCGTACCCATATGGATATTCATATTACCTTTGTTATCCGTGGTGTATCCCCATTTAAAAACATACCACTCACTGTCTTGAGTGTGAAGCCCCGCCGATAAATCCGTCACCGCCGCAGTTGCCGCCCTCATGTAGTTCGTTGCAATCTGCAAGTCGTTAGTTTGTCTTGAACGCTCGACGTACCTCATGTATTGTGGTGCTAGAACCGCCGCTAAAACCGCAATAATCGCTATTACGATAATGAGTTCTACTAGCGTAAAACCTTTGTTTTTTTCCTTTAATTTCATATTATGACTCTCTTCCTATTTTCTTATTTAATTATAGTTTATACGAGGATTTTTGTCAAGATATACAAAAAGAGACTTCCCGATTTGGGAAATCTCTTTGATAGATAAAATAATTATCTTTTGCTGAACTGTGGTGCACGTCTAGCAGCTTTAAGACCGTATTTCTTTCTTTCCTTCATTCTCGGGTCACGAGTTAGGAAGCCGGCTTTCTTAAGTACCGGACGAAGATTTTCGGTATCGAACTGTAATAGAGCTCTAGAAACGCCGTGGCGAATTGCGCCCGCTTGTCCTGTAACTCCTCCGCCGTTTACTCTACAAACGATGTCAAATTTCTCTTCATTGCTTGTTAAAACGAGTGGTTGACGAACGATTAATTTCAATGTTTCAAGACCAAAATAATCATCAATGTCTCTGTCATTTATAGTAACTTTTCCTGTACCTTGGTAAATTCTTACACGAGCTACAGAGCTTTTTCTTCTACCTGTTCCGTAAAAGTATGGTGCTTTATCGTACATAATTTACTTCCTCCTCTTATATTTCGAAAACTTCAGGCATTTGGGAAGCATGATTGTGTTCACTACCTGCGAATGCTCTAAGTCTCATGCCCGCAGCTCTGCCAATTACGTTTGAAGGAATCATTCCTCTAACAGCAAGTTCCATAGCTTTTTCGGGTTTTGTCTTCATAAGTGTATCGTATCTCACTGATTTCATGTGACCGATATATCCTGTATGATGATAATGGAATTTCTTCTCTAGTTTAGATCCTGTTAAAACAGCATCCTTACAATTAATAACAATAACATGATCTCCACAATCAACATGAGGAGTAAATGTTACTTTGTGCTTTCCACGAAGAAGCACAGCAACTTGAGCGGCAACACGACCTAGTGGTTTTCCCGCTGCATCAATTACATACCATTTGCGATCAACTTGACCGGCTTTGGCCATATAAGTAGACATAGTTTACCTCCGATAATAAAATTAACATTCTAACCATGGCAAACTATCCACATATTCGCCTTGGTGCTATGTAATATTATCATAAAGAGATAAAGAAGTCAATAGAAATTTTTATTTTTTTAATTTATTATTGTTAACGCTTCTATTTTCTTCTGTTTTCTCTCATTTACTCACTTTTTCTCACTTAACAAAAATACTTTTTTACTTGCTTTTTATATTTTTCTCTTATAATATTATATAAGTATTAATTTATGAAAAAGGATTTTGTTTATGGAAAAACTAATGAGCTTTGTAAGAGCTGCTGTAGAAAAATATAATATGATAGAGGAAAACGACAAAATCGCCGTGGCTGTTTCAGGCGGTAAAGATTCTGTCTTTCTTTTAAAAGCACTTCATTCCCTATCAAGATATTATCCAAAGAAATTTGAGCTTACAGCCATTACAATCGACCCCATGTTCAGTGGCATAGAAACCGATTTTAGCGCCATACAATCTATTTGCGACGACATGAATATACCGTACATAATAAGAAGAAGCGATTTGGCTGATATTATCTTTAATCAAAGAAAAGAGAAAAACCCTTGTAGCCTTTGTGCAAGAATGAGACGTGGAATGCTACATGATATGTGTAATGACCTTTCGTTTAACAAAATAGCACTTGGACATCACGGTGACGATGCGACCGAGACTTTCATGATGAATTTACTTTACGGCGGTAACATCTCCTGCTTCTCCCCTGTTACCTATCTATCTAGAAAAGACATCACTATGATTAGACCCTTGATATTCTGTAAAGATAGACAGGTTAGAAATATTGTAAATAAGCTTAATCTTCCCATAGTAAAAAGCACTTGTCCTGTAGATGGCCATACTGGAAGGGCTGAGACCACCGAACTTATTGACAGCTTAGAAAAGAAATATCCTGATGTAAAAGCTAAAATTATGGGTGCGATGGAGAGAAATCATATCAGTGGTTGGTAATGTCAAACTTTGTCTAAAATTTAAGTATTTTTTGTCTATTCAGTACTTTTTAAAAAAATTTGTATTTTTTTTTAAAAAAGGCTTGCATTTTATATGCACATGTGATATTATATTGAAGTCGCAAAAAGACAGACACAAAAACGACAAAATATAGTTGGTATTGATTACAGCGAGGGTACACCCGTTCCCATCCCGAACACGGAAGTTAAGCTCGTTCGTGCTGACGATACTTGGCTGGCGACGGCCCGGGACAATAAGTTTTGCCAACATCTAAAGCGGTTACCCAATAGGGTAATCGTTTTTTCTTGCTTGCTTGTTATTTTAATATTTAAGGCAGAGAACGCTTTCGCATTCTCTGCCTTTTTCTTATTGTAACGGAATCAGTAATTCATCCATTTCAGAAAGCTTTGTTTTATTAAGCATTATCTCATTTTCATCAACCAAAATGTCAATAATCTGAATTTCCATCGCCCCTTCTTTAGGGCTATTTGCATTGTCTTTGCACAAACTGATTATATCATCAATATAGTCAGCCCCTGTCTCATACATCTCTTCTCCTGCTTGTTCTCTCATAAAACTTACATCATCTGAAATTTCAGCGAAAGAAATTATTGGATAAAAGTCAACCTCAATCTTATAACCTTCATCAGTTTTTTCAATTTCACTTACTTCATATACACATGCTTCATAGGCAATCTTAAAAATTTCAGCTAAATCGCTTATTTGGCTTTCGCTAGGATTCATTTCGTAAAGATTGAAAAATTTGATCGCTGCATTTGTAGTCAGTGTCGCATTGTTTTCCTCTGCTATCTCATCACTTACGCCCGTGAAAGATATATAGTCGGCATTTGAAGATTTATATGTGCTGTCAAGAGTAGCCTTTACATACCCCGATGCATCAAACTCTAACTCTTCTGAACTGACACACCCCATAATTGACATAGCAAACAATATCGAAACTAAGATTAAAGTTACTTTTCTTGTCATTTAGAATTCACACTTCCTTATTCATTTAACCCACAACATTTTTTATACTTTTTACCGCTTCCGCACGGACACATGTCGTTTCTTCCTACTTTTTTCCCTTTATTAACTGTCGGCTTTTTAACAGTACTTCCATCTGATGCACCACTTGCCGAGGTCTCTTTTACAACTTCTTCACGCTTTGGTGCCTCAGGTGTTTTAAGCCTTACTGTAAGCATCATTTTAGCCGTATTTTCCCTTATAGCGACTATCATCTGATCAAACATGTCAAAGCCTTCGCTTCTATACTCAACAACAGGGTCTTTCTGTCCATAGGCTCTTAGTCTAATTCCGTTTTTGAGTTCATCCATGGCATCGATATGGTCCATCCACTGATTATCAACGTTTCTTAAAAGCACCATGCGCTCTACTTCACGCATGATTTTAGGCGTAAATGCCTCTTCTTTTTGATTGTAGATAGATATAGCCTTTTCCCTAATGGTTTCTTTTACATCTTCAGGGTCTAATTCTTCTAGTTCATCCTTTGAGTATTTAAGGTCTTCATCGGTTAAAATCCAGCCTAAATACCTGTCTTTTAAACTTGCAAAATCCCACTCGTCTCTTATCGTATCTTTAGATAGATAAAGCTCTACTGTAGAATCCACATCGTCGGAAATCATTTTTACAACTTGCTCTTTTACGTTTTCACCGTCTAAAACCTTGTTTCTTTGGTCATAGATAATCTCACGCTGACGGTTCATTACATCGTCATACTGCAAGACATTTTTACGAATGGCAAAGTTTCTTCCTTCGACCTTTTTCTGAGCATTCTCGATTGAACTTGAGATAATTCCCGCTTCAATCGGAGTGTCTTCATCTACATTTAATCTATCCATGACCATTTGTATTCTGTCACCGCCGAAAAGTCTCATCAAATCGTCTTCAAGTGATAGATAGAATCTACTTTTACCAGGGTCACCTTGACGTCCAGAACGACCTCTAAGCTGATTATCGATACGTCTTGACTCATGTCTTTCTGTACCTATGATATATAAACCGCCAAGTTTAATAACCTCATCAGCTTCTACATCTATTACAGCTTTGTGCTTGTTTTTTATCTCGTTAAACAGTCTTCTAGCTTCGATAATTTCTTCATTATCCGTCTCGGCATATCCAGTGGCCTCGACAATTAGCTCTTCCACCATTCCAGTTTTTCTAAGCTCGTCAATCGCCATGTATTCAGCATTACCACCAAGCTTAATATCTGTACCTCTACCCGCCATATTAGTGGCTATGGTAACCGCGGATTTTTTACCCGCCTGTGCGATAATTTGAGCTTCTTTATCATGGTATTTTGCATTTAGCACCTGATGAGGAACTTTTTTCTTTTTAAGCATTGCGCTTAAAACTTCTGACTTTTCTATGGTAATCGTACCGACTAGCACCGGTTGACCTTTTTTATAATGCTCTTCAATGTCCTCGATAACCGCTCTGTATTTTCCGGCTTCTGTTTTGTAAACAGCATCTGCACAATCTTCTCTTACCATCGGTCTATTCGTCGGAATCTCGATAACATCAAGCTTATATATCTGATTAAATTCGCCCTCTTCAGTAAGAGCTGTACCTGTCATGCCCGAAAGCTTTGAATATAGTCTAAAGAAGTTTTGGAAAGTAATTGTAGCAAGCGTTTTGCTCTCGTGCGCAACTTTTACATTCTCTTTAGCTTCAATGGCTTGGTGAAGACCCTCGTTGTACCTTCTACCATACATAAGTCTTCCTGTAAATTCATCGACAATTACAACTTCGCCGTCTTTAACAACGTAGTTGATATCTCTTTTCATGTTACCATACGCCTTAATCGCCTGATTAATATGGTGCTGAATTGTAATATTGTCTGAATCTGTTAAATTTTCAAGTGAAAAATATTCCTCGGCCTTTTTAACTCCTCTTTTTGTAAGAGTCGCACTCTTAGCCTTTTCATTAACTATATAATCATACTCTTCGTAAACTTCATCGTTGTCAACTTTATCGTCAGTCTCGGCAACCGAAATTTTCTTAAGCGTTTTTGCAAATGAATTCGCTTTCATATAAAGGTCAGAGGATTTATCGCCCTTTCCAGATATGATAAGCGGTGTTCTAGCTTCGTCGATTAAAATTGAGTCAACTTCGTCGACGATGGCAAAATTATGTCCTCTTTGAACCTTATTTTCCTTGTAAGTCACCATGTTATCTCTTAGATAATCAAAGCCGAGTTCATTATTTGTAGCATAAGTAATGTCGCAGTTATACGCCGCACGTCTTTCCGCTTTATCAATCTCATGTCTAATTGTTCCAACTGTAAGACCTAAATATTTATAGATTTTACCGTTTAAATCGGCGTCACGAACCGCCAAATATTCATTGACTGTAACAATGTGAACACCTTTTCCCGAAAGTGCGTTTAGATAAGCTGGAAGTGTTGAGGTAAGCGTTTTACCTTCACCTGTTCTCATCTCACTGATTCTTCCTTGATGTAATACGATACCGCCTAAAAGCTGAACTCTATACGGTCTTTCTTCAAGAACTCTCCAAGCCGCCTCGGAGCATACCGCAAAAGCATCAGGCAAAATATCGTCTAGTGTTTCGCCCTTACTTAGTCTCTCTTTTAGTATCGGTGTTTGAGACCTAAGCTCAGTCTCGCTCATTTTTTCATACTTATCTCTTAAAGCCAAAATTTTCTGTACTGTAGGCTCGATTCTCTTTAATTCTTTAGTGCTGTAACTGCCAAAAAGTGATTTTAAAAAACCCATAATAAATAAACCTTTCAAAAAGTGTTTCGTTAAGCATTAATTATATCATATTATCGTTTCCATTTCAAGGAAGCGATAATATTTTCACAAACAGTTCATGTTTGTATTTTATTTGTCTATATAAGTCCTAATTCTAAAAATAGCCCCTGTTTTTTCACAAACAGTTTTACAAGCTTCTATTTCTTCTTTATCCATAGTATCAACCACGGTCATATATACTTTCGGTATAATCTCTACACATTCTTTTGTAAATTCTAACATGGAGTCAAAAGCCTTTAAACCAAAGTCACTGTGGCAAATTTCTTGATATTTTTGGGCGGTAGAACCATTCAAACTAATAGAAACCACATCTATCAATCCCTTCGCATCTTCCACGCAGTTTCTCCCTGTTATCAGCATGGCTTGACCGTTTGTATTAAGTCTTATTTCATAATTTCCAAGTTTTTTAATTTCCTTTGAAACTAGAATTAAGTCATCCCACCTACTTGTCGGCTCGCCGTATCCACAAAAAACAATTTGCTTATATTTACTTAAATCTCTCTTTTTTATATCCTCTAAAACTTCTTTTGCACTGGGCTCTCTTTCGAGCCATAGATTTTTAGAATACAAACTGCCCTCAGAATTATTTCTTAAGCAAAAATCACAACTGTTCGGACATCTATTTGTAAGATTAAGATAGAGATTACCGTCATATTCATAGCTAATTGTCATGCTATTCACCGCCTTTAAATTTTAAAAAGTGCTTTTACATTTTCTCTTGAAATTTTCAAAACTTCTGACTTTTCTATTCCTTTTATCTCCGCTATTTTTTGTGCGATATATTCTATTTTAGAAGAATCATTTCTTTTTCCTCTAAACGGCTCTGGGCTTAAATACGGACAATCAGTTTCTAGTAAAAGTTTATCCAGTGGAATTTCCTTTATCGCCTGTACACTTTGCTTTGCATTTTTAAAGGTCACAACGCCGCCCATGCCTATATATATTCCCATTTTTACAAGCTCTTTTGCCATTTCTACCGAACCAGAAAAACAGTGCATAACCGCTTTTGGCTTATATTTTCTTAAAATATCCATCATGTCCCCGTGTGCATCTCTATCGTGAAGAATAAGAGGCAAATCAAGCTTTTGAGAAAGTTTTATATGCTCTACAAACACCTTTTCCTGAACATCTTTTGGCACTTCGTCATAATAATAGTCAAGTCCGCACTCACCTATTGCAACAACTTTTTCGTTTTCTGCAGCGGTTTCTACAAGTTCAAAATAATTTTCAGGAAGATTTTCAAGACAGGAGGGATGGAGCCCCACCGCTGCATAAACATAGTCATACTTCTGTGCTAACTCGAGTGTCTGCCCTATGCTTTCTACCGTGGAAGAGCAGTTGATTACTCCACTTACTCCCTTTTCCTTAAGAAGAGAGCCTAAAAGGCTCTCTCTATCTAAATCAAATTGTATATCGTCATAATGCGCATGCGAGTCGAAAATCATCTTAGCACCGCCCCAGGTTCTTGACCGTCAGCAAACACTACTTTGATGTCTCCCTTATCGTCCTCTGCCGATAAAATCATTCCGTTGCTCTCGACACCACAAAGTTTTACAGGTTTTAAATTAGCAACAAACAAAATGGTTTTTCCGATTAAATCTTCAGGCTTATACCACTTAGCGATACCTGAAACTATCACCCTCTCATTTTTTCCGTCAAAAACAGTGAGTTTTAAAAGTTTTTTAGCTTTTTTAATATTCTCGCAGTCTACAACTTTACCAACTTTTATTTGAACTTTCAGAAAATCGTCTATCGTAATTTCAGGAACTTTCTCCTCTTCTACTTCTGGTGCATATTTCTCCATTAACGTCTCTATTTTTTCATTCATTTCTTTAGAATCAATTCTTTGGAATAAAATTTCAGGCGTCTCGGTGACTTTTTTACCACTCTCGTATAAACCAAATTTAGTTAAATCTTCAAGTGTTCTTTCGTCTCCATTAATTTGAGAAATAATTTTACCCGATGTGGTTGGCAAGAAAGATTTAAGCAAAACCGCACCGATATTAATGCCCTCTATCAAATTGTAAAGCACATTTTGAAGCTTTTCCTTGTCGTCTTCACTCTTTGCCAAAACCCACGGCATAGTTTCATCTATATATTTATTAAGTCTTTTGAAAACTGCAAATATCTCCGTCAAGGCATCTGCAACCCTTAATTTATCCATTTTCTCTATAACTTTGTCTTTTGCACCTGTTACTACCGATATTAAATCCTCATCAAACTCGGTTTTAACGCCCGAATTTGTGACAACGCCGTCAAAATATTTATTGCACATAGAAACTGTTCTGTTGACAAGATTTCCAAGCGTATTTGCTAAATCAGAATTTGTACGTTCCGTCATCAAATCCCAAGTAATTGTCCCGTCATTGTCAAAAGGCATTTCGTGAAGCACAAAATATCTTACGGCATCTAAACCGTAAAGCTCGCATAAATCGTCCGCATAAATAACATTACCCTTAGATTTACTCATTTTTCCGCCGTCTTGAAGTAGCCACGGATGACCAAAAATCTGCTTCGGAAGCGGTAAGTCTAGAGCCATTAAGAATATCGGCCAATAAATAGTATGAAATCTGATTATATCTTTTCCAATCAAGTGTAAATCGGCAGGCCAAAACTGATTAAATCTCTCGCTGCTTTTTCCATCGCAGTCGTATCCTAAGCCAGTGATATAATTTGTCAAAGCGTCAAGCCACACATAAGTTACATGTTTAGGATCAAAACTTAGCGGAATTCCCCATGAAAAAGTAGTTCTTGAAACACATAAATCTTGAAGTCCAGGCAGTAAAAAGTTATTCATCATCTCGTTTTTTCTTGAAACAGGCATGATAAATTCTGGATTATCGTTTATATGTTTAATCAATCTGTCCGCATATTTACTCATTTTAAAGAAATATGCCTCTTCTTTAGCAGGGCTTACCTCTCTGCCGCAGTCAGGACATTTTCCGTCATTTAATTGGCTCTCGGTAAAGAAAGACTCGCAAGGAGTGCAGTAAAGCCCCTCGTAATGACCTTTATAAATATCACCCTTATCATAAAGCTTTTTGAATATCTTTTGCACTTGCTCTTTGTGATAATCATCTGTCGTTCTTATGAATTTATCATAAGAAGTCTCGACTATGTCCCAGTTTTCTTTGATAATAGCGGCGATTTCATCGACATGCTGTTGTGGAGTCACTCCCTTTTCTTTTGCCTTTTCTTCGTTTTTCTGGCCGTGCTCGTCAGTTCCTGTTTGAAAAAAGACATTAAAGCCCTCTTGTCTTTTAAATCTTGCAATACTGTCGGCTAAAATAATTTCATAGGTATTGCCTATATGCGGCTTTCCACTTGTGTATGCAATCGCAGTTGTTATATAATAATTTTTATTCATTTTCATCAATTCCTTTATCTAAAAAATAATCCTACAGAAAGTGCCGAGCCAAACATAAGAAGTACTAAGCCACCTGCAACAATTCTAATAAACATTTTTCTTTTTTTATCGTTCAAAACATTCACTTCTTTACAATTTATTTGCAATATAATTTGCCTAAACCCTAGTATAACACTTATATTTATTTATGTAAATATTATTTGTGTATAAATTATTTTTACACCTTAGATAATTAATATTTATTTGACTTTTACATTTAATTTGGTTATAATATAAACAAAGAATTACGGAGGTGTTTATCATGAAATTAAATAGCCGATTATTTGCAATTATGGGCATTATCGTTGCTGCTATCGCCCTTATCACCACAGTCACAACAATTTTAGTTTTCTTAGGCAAGAAAAAGAACGAAAGAGAGCTTGAAGAATACCTTGACTGCTCAATTCAATAATTTATTACACTCATAGCGTGCCTGATTTTCAAGTCAAGGCACGTTATTTTTTATTCATTTAAAAGAATTTAATTGACAAGGATATTCACTTAAGTATATAATTACTTTACTATAAAATAATAATTAAGGAAGTGTATTTATGAACAAAATAGGTATTCAGTTATACTCATTTGTCACTGAATCTGATTTAAGCTTTGAGGACAAAATCAGAATTAGCGCCGAACTTGGATTTACACATGTAGAATTTGCAGGCGGATATGATAATATTTCTGCAAAAGAATTAAAAGCTATGCTTGACAAACACGGTGTAAAAGCTCACTCTGCACACATCGGCATAGACAAAATCGAAGAGCAAATCCCTTATATGGCTGAAGTTGGCGTAAAATATTTAATCGTTCCTATGGCTGCGTTTTGCACTAAAGAAGAGACTTTAGAGTTTGCAAACGAGCTTAATGAACTCGGTAAAAAAGCAGCAGCTCACGGAGTTAAAGTAGGCTATCACAACCATGCACAAGAATTTTACATGGTCGAAGGCAAATCAATCATGGACTGGCTAATCGAGTTTACAGACCCTGAAAATGTTGTTATCGAGCTTGACTGCGGCTGGGTAAGTGTAGCGGGCGAAACTCCTGAAGAGTACATAAAGAAACATGCTGGCAGAATCTCCCTTATCCATATTAAAGAAAACAGCGAAGTATTAGGCGCTGAAAAACCAATGTCAAAATACGAGACACCAAAACCACATCCAAAAGATGCAGACGGCAATCCAATCTTTACCGAAGAGCAGAAAAAAGCTATGGAAGACCATAGAAGAATCAACGTTAAGCAAGGAACTGGAATCGTTAACTGGAAAGCAGTTGTCGAAGCTGCAAATGCACAATGTGATGATGTAGTTTATGTTATCGAGCGTGAAAGCAGCTATAACGAGCCAAAAGACAGAGTAGCTTGCCTTAAAGAAGACATCGCTTGGGTAAAAGAAAACTTATAATCAACATACGAAAGGGCGATAATCATGCCATATGTTAGTGTTCATACGAATATAAGAGTTTCTAAAGAAAAAGAACAAAGTCTTATTAAGGTATTAGGAAAAGGAATTGAAGTCATCACAAATAAGACCGAGGAAAATCTTTTTATTAAAATTGAAGATAATCAAAGACTTTATAAAGGCGGAGATATAAATACTCCAAACGCTATGATAAGCGTTGACTTATTCGGCCACTCTACAAGTGAAGATTTGCAAAAATACTGTGATGTTTTAAACAGTGCTTTGCTCTCTGAGCTTGGGATAAATTCTGATAAAATTTATATCAATTTTACAGAATGTCGTCATTGGGGCGCAGGTGGAAATCTTAACACTGCTTTTGAAATCTAATTTATATACTTAATATTTTTACAATAAAGGCTAAGTTTCACCAAAAGTGAGCTTAGCTTTTTTCTTTGATACTTGATTTTAATCGACAAAAAGCGTAAAATAATATCAAGCTTAAGTTTTGGAGGTTAATATGAGAGCTCAAAAACGAAAAAAGTATGCCTTTGTATTATTACAAGCAGTTAGAATAGGCGTCGGAAGCGCTCTTGCGATGCTTATTGCCATGTTTGTTGGATTAGAATTTGCTATATCTTCTGCCGCCATAACCATGCTCACTATCGTCAGTACAAAAGCTGAAGTATTAAGACTATCTCTTTATAGGATTATTACCTTTGTAATCACGCTAATTTTATGCTTTGTCATTTTTAATCTTGTCGCAAACCCTTATATAGCCTATGGTCTTTTTTTATTGTGTTTAGTTTTTATCACAGACTATTTTGACTTAAGGGCGACACTTTCTGTAAATGCAGTTATCGGTACTCATTTTCTTACCACGCTCAATTTTGGTATGACTTCAATTATTAACGAATTAAGCTTGGTGTTGATTGGCATTTCCATGGCTATCTTGCTAAATTTCACGCTAAATAACCCAGGAAGCGAAAAGCGTTTAAAACACAATGTCACCTATACGGACACACATTTACAGTCATTTTTATTTAAGCTTAGCGATTACATGAAAACACAAACTACAGATGATAATTTATGGAATGAACTTAGCACTTTAACTGAAGATATTTATCATTTTGAAGAGCTCGCCTTTGAATTCAAGGGCAATACTTTAGGAAAAAGCAAGGATTCTTACATAGATTATTTTAACAAACGTCAAATGCAGTGCGAAACATTAGATAGTATAAAGAAACCGATAGAGTACATCAAAGCCCACACGGCTGAATCGGAAATTATTTCGGTTGAAATAAGAAAAATTGGAACAAGTATAAGCAGTCCTACTGATTCATCAAACGAAAACACATTTGAAAATTTATTTTATCGAATTAAACCTCAAGAAAGTGCCCCTGAAGCATTTGCGAATTTATATCACATTCTCATGGTTTTAAAAGAATTTGATACTTAACTAAAATATCACCCTGCATAATGCAGAGTGATATTTTTTTATTTTTCAAGTATTAATTTGTCTAGTAATGTGTGCCCTAAATCAATATTAATTCCACTTTTTTCTGCCGAAAATTCGTCATACGAACTTACGCCGCTGTCTTTTTCATCATAACTTCGATACAAAACAAACGGTACAGGGGCATCCGTATGAGTCCTTAAAACAAGCGGCGTCGGATGGTCCGGCAATACCAAAACGCTAAAATCTTCACCGCTTTCTCTCATCGCTTTTACAATAGGTGCCACAATTTTTTCATCTATAAGCTCAATCGAGCGTGCTTTATTTTCTATCTCCTGTCTGTGTCCACATTCATCAGGCGCTTCAAGATGCACATAGACAAAATCATTCCCACCTAAAAGCGTGTCGATAGCAGCTTTTGCCTTGCCGTCAAAATTTGTGTGGATATTTCCCGTCGCACCTTCAACATCTATGCTTTCAAGACCTGCGCATATTCCGATTCCCTTGATTAAATCAACCGCAGATATAACAGCTCCGTCTATTCCGTATTTTTCTTTAAAAGAAGATAAATTTGGCTTTCTTCCTTCACCCCAAAACCATAAACACGAAACAGGATTAAGCCCACGTTCTTTTCTTGAAATATTTACAGGATGATTTTTTAAGAGTTCAAACGATCTTAACGTCATATCCAAAAGAACTTCTGAATTTTGCCCTTTTGGCAAATATTCTGCAATTTTTCTGCCTAAAATATCGTGTGGCGGCGTTGCATCT
Source organism: uncultured Eubacteriales bacterium (assembly GCA_964369415.1). Lineage (GTDB taxonomy): Bacteria > Bacillota > Clostridia > Oscillospirales > Acutalibacteraceae > SIG603. Next base: position 28,868 of record CAYJFP010000003.1, read on the forward strand.
GCCCCGTCCTTAGCCTCGTTCATCACAAGACAATGCCTGTAGCTTATCCCCGTGTAAATATTCATCATATCCGTTTTAAACACTTCGTTCATGTCTTTAATAATGATAGATGATTCTTCTGTAGAAATTTCATCACAGCTATGGTCTATCATCGTGCAGTCATAAAAGTCTTCATCATCACTTAGTGTAACTGTATTACACCTGTAAGTCACGTCGGTTAAATCAAGTTCTATCCCCATGCTAACGGCTTCAAGCGGAGATCTCCCGCTGTAAAAAACTTTAGGGTCATATCCCATTGCAGATAAATTTGCGGTGTCGCTTCCGGGTGGCATCCCCTTTGGAACGGTTCTTACAAGTCCACAAATTCCTTTTGAAGCTAACTCATCTATGTTTGGTTTTTTGGCATATTCAAGCGGCGTCTTATCCGAAAGTTCTTTAACACGGTAGTCCGCCATTCCATCGCCCAAAATCACTATATATTTCATTTTTCCTCCAATAAACGCAACACACTAAATTACTGTAACAGTAAAAGTAAGTTCTTCGCTTTCCCCTACTTCTAATTTTCTAATATCAATTTTTTCGCTCAACTCTTTACCTATAAAATTGCAGTCTGGAAGAGTGGTCCACGGCTCAATGCAAATATAGTTTGTATCAAAATCTATATACCTTGTCCAAAATGCAATCGTGTCAAAGTCTTCAAAATCCACTTTAACCTCTTTATCTGATTTAATACTTCTCAGTCTTACAGATTTAAAACTCGGCTTATGAATTACAAGTGCGTCACCTTTAAACACTTCCATATCTAAGAACAGTTTACCATCAGGAATTTCAATTTTCTTAGGCTGTTTATCCAGCATTAAGTTCTCGTCAAGACACAGCGTATCAAAACTTTCTATATTCCCAAAATCCAAATAATAATCCTTCATGCACTCATTTTCAGCCGTGCATACGTTAAACCCATCATGCCCACCAACTTCATAATACATAATTTCACTGCCTGTATTTGTAGTTTTATGCGTTTTTGTAAGCGTGTTATCTTTAAGTGTATAGCGTATTTCTAACTTAAAATCAAAGGGATAAAGTTTTTTTGTTTCATCACTGTTTTCAAGTGAAAATACAATTTCATCTTCACGCTCTGAAACAATGTTAAATTCTGTCGTACGAGCAAATCCATGAGATGCAATTTGGTATGTACTTCCACCATGAGTATATTCTTTATCCTTAAGCCTTCCGATAAAAGGAAAAAGCAATGGTGCTTGTCCGTTCCAAATTTTTTCATCACCTTGCCATACTCTTTGCGAATTATCTCTCTTTGAGATAAATGAAACCATCTCGGCACCTAAGGTTGAAAAAGTTATTTTACAAAACTTATTTTCTAAATATACTAACATATAACACTCCTCCAAAATTAAAATATCTTTAATTATAACACAAAATAAAGCTTCTCGCAATAAGATTAGAGTATTCAAGTTAGAGTTAAATTTATTTTGACTTCTAATTTCTCGGCACAAGCAACACCATACATTCGGTATGTGCCGTCCCATCGATGAGAACATTCATTAGCTTGTGATTTTTTGCCCTTTTCCCCTTTCGGGTTCGGGGCATCAATCTTGGTTTCGAATCCAGTCTTGAAGAAGAATGTTAGCATATAAGGTTCGGGATTTCCGTCTTTATCCTCGCCACCCAATATAACACGCTTCACAATACTCTTAAACACTTCTGCATCAAGTTCTTTTAGAGCTGAACCTTTATCAAAAAACTTCCGTAGATTTGCGATGTGCTTTTCTATATCTTTTTGTGTGTCATTGACTACTTCAAGGTCTATTTTTTCTGCCTTTTGGCTTCGAGAAGAGTGCGAAGTTTGTAGTGATACTTTAGGTTTTAATTATTATGTGTAAAATTCTATTATTAAATTGCTAAATCGTAAAATGCCGCTCCTACCATTGGCGAATCTCCGCCAAGTTCAGCCTGTTTTATACAAATAGTGTCTTGTTCCGTCCACGATGGAAGCCCGTATTTTTTCATCAGTTCTGGAAGTGGATCAATCATAAAATCTTTTTGAGAACACATTCCACCACTTACTATAATTTTGTCCACACCCACAACATTTACTGCCATAGAAAGTCCAAACGCCAGTCTATCCACTGCCTCATGAATAATTTTAAGTGCTCTCTCGTCGCCTTCACGGGCAAGCCTAAAGGTTTCCTCTGCCTTTTTATCAGTGCCTTCAAAAACATCTGGCATTTCTTTAAGTGAAGCCTTGTAAATTCCCGTTCCCGATGCGTAGGCTTCCATGCACCCCTTTTTTCCACATCCACAAAGATTGCCTTCTCTCTCTACGCATAAATGCCCAAGTTCACCTGCACTGTTGGTAATTCCCTTATGCACTTTTCCACTTAAGACGATTCCGCCTCCGATTCCTGTACCAAGTGTGATACAGATAAAATCGTCCCAGTCTCTTCCAGCACCAAAAAGGTGCTCACCCCATGCTGCCGCACTTGAATCTTGACAAAGCAGCGTCTTTTTTCCTATTTTTTCCTCAATCATTTTCCCAAGTGGAACATTTCTTCCTAAAATATTAGGAGCAAATACTACATTTCCAGTTTTAGTATCCGCTGTTCCTGGAACACCAATTCCTATATTTTTTATTTCGCCTAAATCTGTTGAATTTCTTTTTAGCAATTCAAAAAAAGTATCGGCAATCTTATCTACAAATTCTTCTAAAGAAAAATTCTCCCCATAATTGCAGTTAAATCGGCTCTTATCCACTATTTTTTCGTCATCAATTAGACCTATATTTACTTTTGTTCCGCCAACATCTATTCCAACTCTTTTAATACCCATTTTTAACTCCTCTTTTCCATTAATAATATATAACTTTTACAAAGTATCACTTAATATTTTATTTTCAATTATATATTACTTTTCGTTTTTTGTGAATTGTAAAAAAGTTAAATATTTCTCTAGTTGTTTACGGCAAAACGACTATGTATTAACTAAATCTTTCACAAATTTATATATTTTTTTCATTACACCACAAAAGCTTTATTTATTCATACATAGTTATATTTCTATTTTAACAATTTATTATATTAATAGATTTTGTAAAACTAAATATTTTCTATTTAGAAATTATATTTAATTAATAATATCTCATTTTTATAACATCTTTAATAATTCTGAATATTTTATAAAACAATTTAACAAAATATTATTCAACTTGACTTCTTTTTATATCTATGCTATAGTTTAACAAATCAGTTTGTTTAATTTTATTTTTAAGGAAGGTATTGAATTGGAAACAGAAAGAAACGTTATACGCTCTAACAATAAAAATTTAATTGCAAATACAATCAGAAGTATCGGACCTATTACCATAGAAGATTTAGTCTCTTCTTGTAATTTAAGTAGACCTACTGTTGTGGGTATTGTTAAAGAATTAACCGAGAACTGCATCGTCGAAAAAGTGGGATTTGAAAACTCTGTCACAGGTAGAAATCCTGCACTTATTGGTATATCTTCCAACAAGTATTTTTCTATCGGCATTGACATGGAGTTTCCTAAAATATCTTTTTGCTTCATGAATTTAAAATCTGATGTCATTTTTGCTCCTGCTCCTGTCACTATTCACGATTCTAGTAATCCGAATGAATTCCTGAATAATCTTTGCAATAATATAGTTAATTCTTGCAACCAAAATGCCTTAGATTTGAAGAATTGCATAGGAATAGCTGTAGGAACTTCGGGTGTCATAGATAGTAACAAGGGTATAATTTATTTTGCTGAAAGAGCTGCTAATTTTAACAATATAAATGTTAAAGAAATAATCAGTTCTAAGCTTAACTTGCCCGTTTATCTTCAAAATGATGTTCACTTACTTTCACTTTTAGAAGTCAATAATAATCCCGAGCTTAAAAACAGCAATTTTATTTATTTAGCCGTTCGGTCTGGAGTCGGCGCAACCGCATTAGTTAACGGCTCTCCCTATTTAGGTACCAACGGAAATTCTGGCTATGTCGGACATATGGTTATTGACATTAACGGTAAAGAGTGCAAGTGCGGAAACAAAGGGTGTTTTGAACTTTTTGTAAGTAAAGAATCTATTGTTGATATGTACTGTGAAATTCTCAATCTACCTGAACAAATATCAGACTTAGTCACTATAGATAAAATTTTTATTAATGCGCAAAGCGGAGAAGTTCACGCTCAAAAAATCATTGATGGTCTAATTAATTATTTAAGCATAGGTATCATAAATATCGTTAATATTTTTGATATATACAATGTAGTTATTGCTGGTTTTCCACATGAAAACAACCATGATTTCTATTCTCAACTTAACGATAGAATTAAATCTAAAAGGCATTTTTCAGTGAGTAAAACAATAAATGTTTCTCCAAGTATTTCAGATGTCAACGACTGTAATATTGGGTGTGCACTATATATTGTCAATGAATTTTTCACTAATATTTAACAAAAAACAGCTATCAGATTAGATAGCTGTTTTACTTTTAGGCATCGTCTTTTGTAATTTTCATAAGTACGAATTCAAAGTTATACTTTGAGTTATTTGTATTTGCGTAAAAAAGACTTTGAAGGCGCTTAAGCACCATTCTTCCCACTTCATAATCTTCAATATTAGGAAGCAAAAGAGCAAACTGACTTGGGCTGTATCTTGAAATTGTATCGCCACTTCTTAAATTAATTCTTAAAAGCTCTCTCAAATTTTTCATAGCAAAATCAAGCTCTAAAGACTCAATATCATCCACATTCATAGATTTAATGCTTACAATTCCTAAAAACATCTGCGTGCCAAATCTTTTTAAATTTCTCATATAAAGACGGTAAATATCTTTAAAAATCGTATATTCACACACAAATCCGCCCTTATCATCGTCACTTGCTTTAAGGTCTGTATAAATTTGTTCTATATTCGCCTCTGCTTTTTTCTCACTGTCCATGAGCTGTTTATAGAAATCTAAAATTTCATCTGAAGGCTTAACTCCAAGATGGGCATAATACAAGTCTGTAATATTCTGATACTGCACAAGAGCTTCTTTATGTTTACCAATTTTTAAAAGAGCCTGCATAAGCTCTATATTTAAAAGAACGTCAAAGACATCAATCTCAAGTGCAATTTTACAAATTCTTATTACCTCTCCATAGTCCTCTTGTTCGTTCAAAAGTCTTATATACTGATAAACTGTTCTTAGATATAAATTATGATAATAATACGACTTAGGCGCTAACCATGAATTAATACTTGAATCAACAAACAAATCATCATTGTACATGAATAAAACTTCATCGAATTTCTCTTTAGCGTCTCTATTAAGCTCACTGGTGCTTTCAAGATCTTTACAAATGTCGTCAAGTTTGAAAATGTCAATTTCACAATCCAAATTTGGATTCCACATGTAAGCGCCACGTTTTGTGACTATAGCGTCTTCAAGTCCGCACTGGCTAAGGTCCTTTCTAAGCCTACTGACAAGAGTCTTCAGTGTATTTTCCAAATTCAAACTATCGTCTCCGTCCCAAAGGACTTCTATTATACGACCAACTGAAACTGGACGATTCTTATTTATTATTAAACATTCAAGTAATAAAAGTTTTTTTGGCGATTGCTTAAATCTTTTTGCTATGTCTTCGCCATTTACAATTATTCTCATTTCGCCTAATGTATATATATTAACCTTGTTTTGCATTTAAAAAGTTCTTCCCTTCAAATATATCAAATAAAAGTATTCTCAATTCTAATTAATTTATAGCTGAAATTGTAATTTTTATTAAATTCTTCCTCATAAAAATTACCTTTAAGTCTTTCCATAACAGTCCTACCAACTTCCTCATCGGCAGCAGATGGTAGTAACGCGGTAAACTGCGTCGCACTGTATCTTGAGATAGTATCTCCTGTTCTAAGTCTTTGAACCAAGACATCCTGCAATTTTTTCATAATTTCATTCATTCTTTCAGGATCACTATCCTCTTCACATTTCGGTGTAACACTGACAAGAACCAAAAACATTGATTGACCCAGTCTTCCTAAGTTTCTCATATGTAAATAGTAAATCTCTTTAAAAAGTGAATATTCGCAAACAAATGCACCATTAATCTCTTCGTCTAACAATTCTTCATTTATTTTCTCTATAGTAACAGTCTCTCTACTCTTAATAATTTTATTGTAATAGCTTTTCATTTTATCGGTAGAATCGACATTGGCAGAATCTTTTTTAATAACTGTTACATCCACCTTATTCTCACCAAGCTTAATCAAGGCCATTACCATATCCATATTAAAACTCGACTCAGCACTATATATATGAAGAACCGCCTCGCACACTCTTAAAACATCTTTATACAAGCCCTCTACTTTTAAGAAATCAACGTATTTTCTCATCAATTTTAAAAATAAAGTTCTATAGTACTCTCTTTTTTCTTCAACAAAACACGCCGACTCCTCATTGCTTAAGAGTTCACCTTTGTATAATTTCAATATTTTTTCAAATCTACGTTTAAGGCTATCTGTAAATAAGGTTTCAGTTTCTATCTTCTGTGCAATATCATCAAACTCATCTGTATCTATTGTACATATGTCTCTATTCCACAGATATGCTCCAGCACGAGTAATTATCGCCAACGGATACCCATTATCATCAAAAATTTTTCTAATTCTGCTAATTCCTGTTTTAATGGCACCTATTCCAAGAATGCTCTTATTTTCTCCCCATTCCACCTCTGACAATTCAGCAAGTGTAACCGGACCTTTTTTAAGAATTATATATTCTATAATACTCTTTCTCTTAAAAGGTGTCTTAAACTTAGAAGAAACATCTGCATTCTTTATTTCTATACTAAACTCGCCAAACAAGCATATATCCGCAACTTTACTCACTTCAAATCTCCCTCAATAAATATAATGTCGATGATTAATTGAATCAAATCTTTAATCCAAACTTACACATTTTCAATATTATACACTATTAAAGTTACATTTGCAATACATTTAGCATACATTTTAAAAATATATGCTGTAACTATTAAATAATTAATCTATAGATTTGGATTGACACTTTAAATCTTTGTGCTATAATAGTATATAAGAAATTAAATGTTTATTTTACTTCAGTTTTATTAATTGAATTTTTAAGTTTATGTATCTCACCTATATTGGGAGGCTGATTTGGAAATGAAGTTTCGAGCTATAACATGCTTTATCATAACTATAGCTTTAATATTTGTACTTATAGGATGCGACAGTGGTCTTACCCCTCCTTTGGGAAGTTCTTCCAGTAATAGTGGTAGTACTACCCCATCGGGACAGTCCGACCCTAATGCTCCTAAAGGTGATAGAGATCCTGTCGCAGTTGTTTTACCTACAACCGCCGATGGGATAAGTGCATATACTGGCAACGCTGCCATAATAGATACATCAAACACGGCTAACGGTTATTTTATGGTAAAGTACACTGGAAGCAAGGAAAAAATCAAAATGCAAGTTACCCACAACGGCGGTGAACCTTATACTTATGACCTCATCCCAGGCGGCGATTATGAAGTCTTTCCACTTGCACCTGGCAACGGCTCTTACACCGTTACTATAAATGAAAACATTGAGGGCACAAGTTATGCGGTTGTCGATACTCATTCGTTTGAAGTCACTCTTGAAGACGAGTTTCAGCCGTTTTTACACCCTAGTAAATATGTAAATTATACAGATAGCCCTAACACTGTTGCTTTAAGCGAAGATTTAGCCGACGGAGCTTTTAACGACCTAGATGTGGTCGAATCCGTTTACAATTATGTGACAAACAATGTTTCATACGACCATGATAGAGCAGCCACCACCACTACGTTTTATATCCCTGATATGGATGTAACTCTTTCGTCAAACGCAGGACTTTGTTTTGATTATGCCGGCCTTATGACCTCTATGTTAAGGGCACAAAGAATTCCAACACAGCTTGTAATCGGATATGCTGGCGATGTCTATCATGCTTGGATAAGCGTCTATACTCCTGAAACGGGGTGGGTTAAAGATATTATACAGTTCGACGGTGTTAACTGGGTTAGAATGGACCCTACATTTGCTTCTTCTGCTGGAGACCCAAGCATAGAACAGTACATCGGAGACGGTAAAAATTATAACGCTATGTTCTTTTACTAATTGAGAGGGTGATAATATGGATAAAAAAGTAAAAAAAGTTAAACAAATTAGTACACATGACCTTTGCTATCTATTTGAGCAACTGTCTATCTTTTCAAAAAGTGGAATTCCAACTTGGGAAAGTCTTTACATAATAAGTCTTAATGAGAAAAATTCTGGCAAGACAAATGTATTTTACAGACTTTATGAATTGGTGGCAGACGGAATGTTCTTCTCACTTGCTATGAAGGAGCTGGGCTGCTTCCCATCGTATGCAGTTAGCATGGTTGAAATGGCAGAGCAAACAGGTAAAACAGAAGATGTATTCATGACACTTCATACTTACTATAGCAACCGTGACATTCTTTCAAAAAATATTAGGTCAAGCGTTGTTTATCCGCTTTGTATGGCTGGCATGGTATTTGCTGTTGTATTTATTCTGTTAGTTCAGGTTATGCCGGTGTTTGAGCAGGTTTTTGAAGGCCTTGGCCTTGCTTTAAATCCCGTTTCGGTCGTTCTTTTGGGAATCGGACAAACGCTTAATACCTATGCCGTAGCAATTTTGGCTGTAGTTGCCGCTATAATCCTATTTTTTGTAGTTCTAAAATTTACAAGCGGTGGAAAAAAACTCTTACTTTCATTTTATGAAAAATTTCCACTTACACGCCGTTTGTCAGAATCTGAAAATATATCTAAGTTTGCTTTTTCAATGTCATTAATGATAGGAAGCGGACTTGATGCCATAAGTTCATTAGAGTTTGCCTCTATGATTACACAGAGCAAATCCCTAAAAAAGAAAATTGCTTTGATTAAAGCCGATATTGAAAGCGGTACCAATCTTTCAGAAGCTATAATTTCAAGAAAAGTATTTTCTCCATTTTATAATGGTATTGTCATAGGCGGTGTGAGAAGTGGTGCAATAAGCGAGACTCTCATGACAATCGCCGACAGATATTCAAATGATACGCAAAAGCAAATTCAAAAAATTCTATCTATTATCGAGCCTTTAATGCTCGCCGTTTTATGCCTTACAGTAGGACTTGTAATGCTCTCTGTAATGCTTCCGCTAACCGGAATTCTCTCTGGAATGTAAAGAGGTGGTATTTTGAAAAACAGTGCTTTGCTTTTTAGATTAAAAAATTTAATTAAAAGTACGGCCCTTTGGTCTATAGTTTTATTTGTTTCTGTGCTTTTAATTTTAAGTTTAAGTGTCACAGATGTGTCTTCTACTGTCACAGATGAACAACAAGTTCTAATTGAAGACATAATTAGAAGAAGTGCCGTTCAGTGTTATGCTATAGAAGGCTCCTACCCTAGCGATCTTCAGTATCTTATAGATAATTATGGACTATATTATAATAAAGAAGATTTTGCCGTTCACTATAACAATGTCGGTGGTAATTTACTTCCTGAAATCAAGGTGTTTTATTTAAGCGAATAGTAAAAGGAGGAGAAGAATGAGGCCAGCTAAAAAACATTCAGCTGAAATAATTTTTGTCTTAAGTCTGTTTTTAATATATACTTTTTGCGCTCTCCTTCTCTCAGTTATGGGGGCAAATGTATACTCTAAAAACGTTGATGACTCTGAAAAAAACTATAATATGAGAACTTCTCTTTTATACATAACCGAAAAAGTAAGGCAAAACGAGTCTATCGGAAATATATCTGTGGGAACAGCTCTTGGAAACGACGCTCTAGTTCTCTCTAGAACTATCGACGAGACCGTTTACAACACTTGGATTTACTTTGAAGATGGAAATCTTTGTGAGGTTATTGTTCCTTCTAACCTAGAGATAGTTCCAAATATGGGACAAAAAATTATGTCTGTTTCAGCTATGGAATTTGAAATTAACGATAGTCTTCTTTCTGTTATAATTACTGATGAAAATCAAAATCAGTTTTCCTCTAATCTTTTCTTAGAATGTGAGGTGGCTGTAAATGACTGAAAACAAATCTAAAACCAAATATTTTTTAATTGAACTTATAGTTAACTGCATGTTTTTTGCAATTTCAGCTGCAATTTGTGCAAATGTTTTTGCCATAGGTCATGTCGAAAGTGAAGCGAGTAGGGATTTATCTATCGCTACTGTCGAAACACAAAACATAGCGGAGATTGTAAAATATAGCGGTGGCGACATCACAAAAATTTCTGATTTACTGTCGGCTACTGTAGATAGTGAAAGTAATCTAAATATTTATTATGACGATAATTTTGTAAGGACTGATTCAAAACAAAATGCCGTATATACTATCTCACTTACATTTACAAATGTAGATAATATCTTATATTCTCATATAGAAACAATTAAAGAATCTGAAAGTATCTTCGAGCTTAACTGCTCACTTTATACGCAAAATTTATGATAAAATCTTATTTAAGGAGGTGAACACATGAAAGAAAATCATGCTAAAGCCGTCGTAAGTACTGGTATTGTCTCGCTTGTCACTTTTTTCACTGTTATGCTTCTAGCTTCGTTTTCCGTTTTGATTTTGATTAGTGCAAGGTCAGATGCAGAACTTTCGGGCAAAGCCGCTGATTCACTTAGTGAATACTATTTAGCAGATAGCAAGTCTGAAGAAAAGCTCGCTGAGCTTCAAAACCTGTGTTCAAACACCTCTTATGAGGAACTTGAATCTGTCCTTGTCCAAAACGGTTTTAACGTTTACACCCTTGATGGCTATGACGGATTAATAGTAAATTACGATACTGAAATCAGTGATTTAAAATATTTATCTGCTGAAATTTTTATCCCTGTCGCAGATAAAGATTCCCCTCAAAAAATAACTTGGAAAATTATTTTAACATAACAATAAAAATACATGCCGACAATCGGCGAAAGGAGCATTTTTGTGGAAATTATAGATTTGCTAAAAGAAATGGTTAATAAACATGCCTCTGACATTTTTATCATTGCGGGTAGACCCCTTAGTTTCAAGTTAAACCAAAGGATAGAAACTCTAAATGATACGGTGATTTTGCCGGCGGCCGCAGAGGAAATGATTGAAAGTGTGTACACTCTTTCAAAAAGAGACATTAGCCTCGTAAGAGACAAGGGTGATGATGACTTTTCATTCGCTATAAAAGGCGTCTCTCGTTTTCGTATAAACACATATAAGCAAAGAGGTTCACTTGCCGCTGTTATTCGTGTTGTACCCTTTTCACTGCCTAAACCTGAAGAAATTCATATTCCAACCGATATTTTAGAGCTTGGTAACAAGCAAAGAGGACTTGTGCTTGTAACAGGTTCATCTTGTAGCGGTAAAACCACTACTCTTACTTGTATATTGGATGAAATAAATAAGACTAGGCCTGCGCACATCATCACTCTTGAAGACCCTATTGAGCATCTCCATTCTCATAAAACAAGTATTATTAGCCAAAGAGAAATCACACTTGATACAGGCGATTATCCCGCCTCTTTAAGAGCAGCACTAAGGCAAAGCCCCGATGTTATCTTAATCGGTGAGCTTCGTGATCCTACCACGATCAACATTGCGCTTACGGCTTCTGAAACTGGCCACCTCGTGTTTTCTGCTCTTCATACACTCGGTGCAGCAAACTCTATAGATAGACTTGTCGACAGTTTCCCAGCTAACCAGCAACCACAAATCAGAATGCAACTTTCTATGGTTCTACAAACTGTTGTATGCCAGCAACTTGTTCCGACCGTCGATGGAAAAGTGCGTCCTGTCTTTGAAATTATGCATTGTAATAACGCTATAAGAACACTGATTCGTGACGGCAGAACTCACCAGATTAACTCTATCATCCAGTCTTCTTCAGCCGCTGGAATGATTACCATGGATTCTAGTCTTGCAAAACTTTATAAAGAAGGCATGATTACTAGAGATACCGCCTTAACTTACAGCCTTACTCCTGCTTTTCTTCTTCGCCAAATTGGAGAAGAACCACTTGCAATGGGAATACACTGATTTATATTTTGTCTTTAAACATGAATCTATAGACACTAGTCTATTATTTACAAAATAGAAAACGGAGATGTGAAAGTCACATCTCCGTTTTCTATTTTCACTCTGCAAATTCTATATTAATTTCGCCGTTCACTGTATTTGCCTCCATGCTTTTTTCCCTATCAGACATATTAATGTCTTCTAAGTTATTAGAGCCATTTACCGTGCTTGAACTTACGTTGTACTCGTTTTTGTCGCCCAAAATATTTCCGCTTATCTCTCCATTCAGGGTTTCAAAATCCATTTCATCTGAAACTAAATCCTGAATCTCAATTTCTCCATTTACTGTTTTGGCACTTACTTCTTTAAGTGAAGAATTTTCCAAAGTAATTTCACCGTTAATATTTTCCAATTTTGTTTTTTCTGAATCAGAATTTTTAATCACAATATCTCCGTTTGTAACAAAGATTTCAATTTCATCTGAACTCAAATCTGAAACAGTAATGTCACTGTTGACGCTTTCAATGAACAAATCACCTTTATAGTCTTTAGGAAGTAGCACTTCAACATCTGAACTGCCTAAAGAAATATAAAAAAGTCTCTCAAGCCAGTTATAGTCTTCCACTTTTTCTATAATTAAATCTTGCCCATCTTCAATTTCGTAGTATTCCTTTTCTCTTTCAGTATAATTAATATATATTTTATCATCATTAGAAACGCCAATCACTATATTTGAACTTATGTCGTCAATCACTATGTCTTTATTTTCACTCTCAAGCACTATGCTTTTTTCTTCAAACGTACCGCTAGTGTTGAACAAACTCATAAAGTCATAGCCCAAAAACATCATTGCGATATTATAAAGTATGATTCCGACACCTATCAAAACTGCGCCTAAAATTATAATTTTATTTTTCATCTTAACCCCTCGCTTTGTCTTTTTTTCTGAAAAAACTTCCAATCCACTTGAACATTCTCAACATTACTCTAAAAGAGAATTTTGTAAAGGTAATAAGTGGGAAAATGCTGACTAACAAGAGTCCTAAACTGGCGATTCCCATTGCCATAAGCGCCAAACCTTGCGGAACTCCTATGTGGAACATATTGAATATTCCTTGTAAAATTCCAGCAAGTCCCGCTGTCGCAAAGACTAATTCCACCGAAAATGCCATTAATAACATCGAACCTGCCAAGGCTACAACAGTGATTATCAATGCAAAAATTAAAGACGCTATCGTTAGCCAAAACGGCGAGGCTAAAATTATGAGAATAATCCATAAGACTTTATTTTTACTGCCCGACACCTTATTTATAACGGGAATGGTAAACTCTCCTTCGATGTCGCTTTCAATAGAGTTTATATCCCCCATGTCCGAAACAGCTTCCTCTTCGCTCATGCCCGACTCTATCCTGTCGCTTATGCTCTCCTCGTAAAAGCTGAGTATTCTTTCAACCTCGCTATATGGCATGTGGCTTAATTTAGTTTTCAATTCTTCCATAAATTCATGTTTATTCATGAGTATTCCCTCCACTTTTTTCTATATCTTCTGCAATAAATTCGTAAACTTTCATTACCTCGGCCCAGTCTTCAATAAAATTTTGTGTTTGCTTTATCCCTTTTGAAGTAATTTTATAGTATTTTCTTAGTCTACTGTTGTGTTCTACCGTGTATACACTTAAAAATTCGCTTGCTTCAAGACGCTTTAAAATCGGATACAAAGTTGATTCTGAAACTTTAATATACTCAGAAATATCCTTTATAAGCTGATATCCATAGGAATCACCCCTTGTAAGCAATTTTAAAACACACGCTTCAAGTAGGCCTCTTTTCATTTGGCTGTCCAATTCATTTCCCCCTTATACCTTAACTTTGACTATATTATACGTCACATAGTATAATATGTCAAGAAGTATTTCTAATAAATTAATGCCCTATAGTAGAATTTTTTCCACTATAGGGCATTTTAAAACTAAATTTCAGCCATAAATTATCTATTTTCTAATATTGTAATCTTCATATCGCCTTTTTTAACCCATCCAATTTTTACTAAAAGGCCATTGACTCCCAAACTGATTATCGCTGGAAGTACAAAATGAAGTAATAACACCCATAAAAGAGTTATCACAAAGTCGCCACTCATCGACTCAAATGTGCCAAACTGCCCTACAAGTCCACTAGTTCCCATTCCAGAACCAGCCGGTGTGTTTGTCATTTTGAATATCGTGGTGGACAGTGGCCCTAGGACAGCCGCCGCCAAAGTTGGTGCAATTAATATCACAGGCTTCTTCATAATATTCGAAAACTGTAGCATGGAAGTTCCAAGACCTTGTGAAATAAGTCCACCCCAGCCGTTATCCTTAAAGCTAATCACAGCAAATCCAATCATCTGCGCACAACATCCGACAGTCGCCGCACCGCCCGCTAATCCACTTAAACCAAGCATTATGCATAGCGCTGCCGAGCTTATCGGTGCCGTCAAAGCAAGTCCTACAATGACCGCAACAGCAATTCCCATCGGAATCGGACTTAGCTCTGTTGCCATGTTTATTACCGAACCTAGACTGTTCATCATTGTACTTATCGGTGTACCCATGAACATTGCAGCAGTACATCCGCTTACAATAGTCACAATCGGCGAGAGAACTATATCCACCTTTGTCTTACCGCTTATCAGTGAACCAATTTCACTTCCGACAACCGCCCCTATAAATGCTCCCACAGGCCCGCCTACTTGATATCCATACGCACCCGTTATAACTGATGAAAAAATAACAAGCGGCTTTGCCTTTAATCCATACGATATCGCCGCACCTATTGCACCGCCGACTACAGGCGAAGTCGCACTCGCAACCGAGGCAAACTCGCCGAGAAATCCCATATAGGGCAATTTACTGATTTGCGACAGGATTAAACCTATTATCAGTGATGAAAAAAGTCCAAGTGCCATTGCGCTCATTGCATCAATAAAGTAACGCTTCAAAAATTTAACTATTATGCTCATTTTTACCCCCAAAATTATGAAATATCAAAAGCAGATGGATTTTACCACCCGCTTAAATTATTTAGCCTTTAAGAATTACCGATTGTTTCGCTGGACTTGACCTTCCTTCTAAATTCGGAAATCTTCTTTCAAGTGCCGCAAAGCCAATTTCAATATCTTCCTCTGCTTCTAGCTGTGACATTACTCCAACCGTTACCATGTCGCACTCTCTAATTGTGTTGTAGACAAAATTAAGACCGACATAAGGAGTACATCTTCCCGCCGCAAAAGGCTTGATTGTCATGACAGGTTTTTTTGCATTGTTTATAACTTTTGAAATATACTCAACCTCAACTTGCATCAAAAATCCCATGCAGTTATAGATTTGAATATAGGTTTCAACATCGTATTCGTTCATATCGGAGTACAAAATCAGTTCAGGCATATGAGCCGAAAGACCTGGTTTCATGCCCGCATCTCTAATCATTTTGAGATAATCTTCAAGTCTATCGAGCGTCTTTTTATTCTTATTTACAAGCTGCTCTGCACTTGCATGATGAATAAGGCAAAATTCCGCTCCATTTTTAGCTGACTCTTTAATTTGCAATTCTGCTTCTTTTCTAGCTGTTTCGTTGTCGTCCATGTTAAGTATCGGCGTATCGATAATATGTATCTTCTTGCCCGACTTTTCTTGTGCGTAATCTACCGCTCTTTTAAGGATAGGATTATCTGCAAAAAGCCCCATCACAGCATCAATACCACTGTTCAAATAGGTTTCAAACACTGGATAAAATACTTTTTCATCACTAAACTTCTGCTTAATCATCGTATCTGCCGCATTGCTTGTATGGCTATATCCGCAAAACCAGTTTGTTCCTATCAGCATCCTCGGAAGTGAAATGCCCGCTACCTCAGTTCTTGGAAATAATTTTTGCTCCATAAATCTCTTGCCTGATATTTTTTCAGGCAAATACCTACCTTTCTAATAAAAAATAAGTTCTATCATAAACACACCTCGGCATGCTTATTCTGCTAAAATTTCCATTTCCATTTGTTAAAATATCTAAACATCGACATAAGCCAACGCCTTATGCCTATCATACTTCTAGTATTTCCTCTTTCCCATGCATGAAAAACGCTTGTAATCGGACAATATTCAACTTTTCCAAGCTCTTTTGCCCTTCGTGAAATATCAGCATCTTCCATATACATGAAAAACCTGTCGTCAAATCCGCCTAGTTTCTTAAAAACTTCTGTTCTTATCCCAAAAAAACACCCTGTCGAAAATTCTACTTCTGTCGGCTTACTCAAGTCTTCTGTTTCTCTTGTATACTCTTTTCTAAGGCGCTTAAACCCTGGAAATTTACTCACTATCACATATCTTATTGTAGGATTCTTCTTCGGTAGATTTTGCCTTGTGCCGTCTAAATTTAGTATTTCAGGTGTGACTATCACCGTGTCTTGATTCTTAGATAAATACTCGCTCAACACCGAGATACTGTCCTCTTTTAAAATTATATCAGGATTAACCACAAAATGAAAGTCACTATTTACCAAGGGAATAATTTTATTGTGCCCGTATCCAAAACCACCATTTTTTTCATTTTCAAGAAGAATCACACTCGGAAATTTCTCTTTGATAATCTCTCTTGTAGAGTCTGTAGACTTATTATCAGAAACTATTAGTTCTAAATCAGTTCCCTTTGTAAACTCTATTATAGATTTTAGGCAATCTTCAATCACGTCTTCGTTATTATAGCTTGTTATACAAGCGCTGACTTTGTACAAAGGCACAAACGCTCCCTTACTCTTTATTTTCAAAATTCGTCTTCAACTGCTCTAACAACTCATCATCCTTTATGCTAAAAGCCTCTGTGCTGTCTGATTTAAAGAACACAATTAATGTTTGGAGTATGAGTTTCAAATCTATCCAAATATTGTACTTTTTAATATATGTCAAATCTAAAATCAATTTATTTTTTGGACTCGTATTATATTTTCCTACGATTTGTGCATAACCTGAAAGACCTGCCTTTACAAGAAGCCTATATTTAAATTCTGGTAGTTCCTTGGTATAATCCAAAACATTTTTTATCATTTCAGGTCTAGGACCTATTAGGCTCATGTCTCCTAATAGAACATTTATAAACTGTGGTAGTTCATCAAGTCTTGTTTTTCTAAGTAATTTACCTACAGCGGTGATTCTTTCATCGTCTGTTATCGCCGAGCGATTTTCACAGTTTTCTTTCATTGTTCTAAATTTGTATACTTTGAAAATTCTTCCACCTCTAGTCGCCCTGTTTTGGGTGAAAAATATCTTTCCGCCATCGCAACATTTAATCATAATCGCACTGATAAGCCAAATGGGCGAGCTGAAAATTATCGCTGGAATACACACAAAAAGGTCAAGCGTCCTCTTTGATATTCTCTGCTGAAGGGAAAGTCCTTTTATATTTGCATTTACAAATGAGTGGTCATCAAGCAAAGCCTGAATCGCATTAACTTCGATTACATCGTTGATTTCAGGCGTAAAGAATACGTTTTTACCTTGATTGTAGCAAAATTCTAAAATTCTCTCACGCTCTTTTATCGGTACATCGCATAAGAATACCGACTCAGAATTTAAAATAACATCGTAAATTGCAGGGTCTACATAATTTATAATTTTTTTTACTTTGTACTGCTTTTTATACTTTTTAACGTTTTTAAGCGCTTCCGCCGCCGCTTCTGCCGAGGAGGAAATTATACAGGTTTTATCAGGACTTTTAACCTTGAAATACATGTAATTTCCAAAGTAAGTCATTATATAAATAAATACTACCTGCGCTAAAAAGACAAAGAACAAGGTTCCGACTTCGCTAAAAATGTTAAGCTGATACCCTTGTGCCTCATTTACATTCATGATGACGAGTTGGGCATAAGTTACTATATCCGTTACCAAAATAGCCAATACTATCGAGTGGATTATCGGCTTGCTTTTTCTTTTTCCAATGTCAAAACTGCCATAGGCACGTGTCATCAATAGTCCGACTACTCCAAAGGTAAGCATTGTTACACCGGCTGTTCTAGAAAGAGTCAAAATCTGCCAGTTTTCAACAGAAAAAACTAGAAAAAATATTAAAAACAGAACTAAATATAAAAACAAAGTAAGAAAGATTACTACTGAATCTAAAAAAACTCTAATAAAGGATTTCAAAAAATCACCTGTTTACATTCTTCAAATATTTTACTCCTATATATATTATAACAACAATTACTATTTTTACAATATATTAAATCTAAATACACAAAATTTTATTATACGAAAACAAATTAAGCGTTACTTGAGTAGTTAGGAGATTCTTTAGTTATTTGTATGTCATGCGGATGACTCTCTACAAGACCAGCTCCTGTAATTTTTACAAATTGTGCTTTTGTGTGAAGCTCTGATATTGTTTTGCATCCTGTATATCCCATACCTGCTCTTAAACCGCCTATCATTTGGTAAATTGTATCGGCAAGAGGGCCTTTAAACGGAACTCTACCTTCAACACCTTCTGGAACAAGCTTTCTGTTATTGGCTTGGAAATATCTGTCGCCACTACCTTTATTCATAGCGCCTAGGCTTCCCATTCCTCTATATACTTTAAACTGACGTCCTTTGTATAGCTCGTATTCACCTGGAGCTTCTTTACATCCGGCAACTAAAGATCCTAGCATTACAATGCTTGCACCAGCTGCCAAAGCTTTTACTATGTCACCGCTAAATTTAATACCACCGTCCGCTATAATCGGAACTCCATGCTTCATCGCTTCATTCGCAGCGTCAAATACTGCTGTAATTTGCGGCACACCAATGCCTGCTACAACACGAGTTGTACAGATAGAGCCAGGTCCGATACCGACTTTTACGCAGTCTGCTCCGGCTTCGATAAGAGCCTTAGTTCCTTCAGCTGTTGCGACATTACCGCCTATTAACTGAACTTTCGGGAAAGCTTTTTTAACTTTTTTAATAGCTTTTATAACGCCTTCATTGTGTCCGTGGGCAGAGTCAAGGGCAACAACGTCAACTTGAGCCGCTACAAGCGCACTTACTCTTTCTAACACGTCATCTGTAGCTCCAATAGCAGCACCACATAATAATCTGCCCGCTTTATCTCTTGCAGAAAGTGGATATTGAACTGCTTTTTCTATATCTTTAATTGTAATAAG
This sequence comes from uncultured Eubacteriales bacterium, assembly GCA_964369415.1. Lineage (GTDB taxonomy): Bacteria > Bacillota > Clostridia > Oscillospirales > Acutalibacteraceae > SIG603. The sequence goes on from CAYJFP010000003.1 coordinate 48,095, forward strand.
TCCTTTTAGGTAACCTTTTTCATCGACTATAGGCAGTTTTTCAATTTTGTGACGTCTTAAAATTTCTTGTGCCTCGTTCATGCTTGTCCCGACAGGCGCTGTTACAAGATTTTCCTTTGTCATTACGTTTTTACAAGGTTGATCAAAGTCACTTGCTGTCATAAATCTTATGTCACGGTTTGTTATAATTCCAACTAATTTTCCGTCTTCGCAAATAGGAACGCCAGAAATTCTGTATTTGCCCATAAGCGCATCGGCATCTCTTACTAGGTTATTAGGGTTTAGCGAAAATGGATTTGTAATAACGCCATTTTCAGAACGCTTAACTCTATCCACCATATCGGCTTGCATTTCTATGCTCATATTCTTATGAATTATACCAACGCCGCCTTCTCTAGCCATTGCAATAGCCATTTCTGACTCGGTAACTGTATCCATAGCCGCTGTCATTATCGGTGTCATAAGCTTTATTTTTTTTGTAAGTTTCGTAGAGAAATCCACATTTGACGGCAACACATTAGATTCGGCAGGTATCAACAATACATCATCATAAGTGAGACCCTCTTTTAAAAATTTAGTTTCAGCATTAAATTTATTCATACGCTTTCTCCTTTTTAAATAAGTTAAAACTTACTTTATTTATAAGTATCTTATTATATCATGGTGTTACCATGTTTTCAAGCTTTAATCCTCTTAAAATACAAATTGTATCATTACACAAAATAATTAAATCATTTATGAAAGTTTTTAATCGAATTTTATATTTAATTGTATTTTAATTGCATTTATTTTTATAATACTACTTGACACAGATACTTATTTAGTTTAGTATCACCTTAGCAATATAAATTCTAATGATTTTGAGAGAAATAATATGAGAAAATTAAGTTTGCGTTCTTTACCTCCTGAATTTAAACCCGCCGCCCATCTTTGGCTAATGATTGGTCTTTTTTACTGTTCTTGGGCATTTTCAAGTTATGGTAATATTTACGTTCAAAACCTAGGCTTTACCGCCTCTGATTTGGGCATAATCAACGCAGTTTGTAGTTTTGCCGCAATTTTTTCCTGCATGATTTTTGGAATGATTAGCGACAGGACAAATTCTATAAAAAAAGTAGTTATACTATGTGTTATGTGCACAGGTGTTATCTACTCTTTAATACCGCTTCTACCTGTTAGCCACTCATATATTTTCATAATGTTTCTTGCTTATTACTCACTTAACAACATGTTCAAGTCTTCAAGCGGTTCGCTATTTGAAGGAATGGCTGTTAGAACAAGTAATATTAAAGGAATTAACTACGGCTTAGTAAGGTCGGCAGGCTCGATTTTTTATGCTTCGTCTTCTCTTATTATTCCTATTATCATATCTTCTTTTGGTTTAGAATCGACATTTTTAATCCATGCGATTATACACATTCCTTTGCTAATCTTACTTTTCACAGCTTATGACCCGAAAATGACGCATACAATTCAACAAGAGAAAAAGAAAGTAAGTCTTGCTCCTTTACTAAAAAATTATTTCTACGTCACCTTTCTTGTTAGTATTTCACTTTTCTTTTTGGCAAATTCAGCCATGATGTCCTTTTTTCCATATTTAATTGCAGATGTCGGTGTATCGACAGATAATATGGGTACATTTTTGGCTTTAAGGGTATGTTTTGAGATTCCGTTTTTGATTTCGGTTGCTAAACTAAGGAAAAAACTCAAGCTAAAATATTTGATTATGATAGGTTGCTCTTTGTATGCGGTCGAATGTTTTATCGTAGGATTTTTTGTTACTGGATACAGTGGACTACTTTTTTCTAGTATTTTTTCAGGCATGGGAAGTGGACTTTTTGTAGGAGTTGTTCCTTTTTACCTTTTTAAACTTGCACCTGATGAGTTAAAGTCTTCTGCACAAACATTCTACACTGCTGTCGTTTCCAGCGCCAGCATACTCGGCAATTTATTGGGCGGATACTTATTCGACGTTATGGGTGGTAAAAGCTTTTATATTCTTATAGGAAGTGTGATGTTACTAGCTATATTTACGTTTTTCACAACACTTTTCTTAAAGAAAAACTCTGTTAATCCAGCTGACCAAATGAATTAAATTAATATTTACTATATGGTAGCTTAAACTTATTTAAGCTACCATAAATAATGATTTCAGGAGAATTATATGAATAAAACAAATTTCCCAGTTAAGGACACTATTTTTCAAAGCTCTTTAGCTGCTGCCTTCTTCTTTTCTATAGCGTTTACCGGCTACGGTACTGTCTATTTACAAGGTCTGGGCTTCGAGACTTCTCAAATTGGAACTATTAATGCATGCGCAAATGTTATCTCTATATTTGCATGTATTTTTTTCGGTATAGTTAGCGACAAAATTAACTCCATAAAAAAAGTTCTCCTGTTCGCCACTTTGCTTTTCAGTGCACTTTATTCTGCCATACCGCTTTTACCTATAGACACTTCCTACACTTTTGTTATGTTTCTTTTGTATTTTACACTTATCAACTGCTTCAAGGCACCTTTTGGCTCTTTGTGTGAAGGAATGCTTGCTAGGTCTTCGTATGATTTAAACTTAAACTATGGTTTTGTGCGCTCTTGGGGGTCTATTGGATATGCTGTTTCAGGCTTTATTCTTTCTTATATAGTAAGCACCTTTGGAATAAATACTTCATTTATAATAAATGCTATAATTACAGTTCCTATTTTAGTTCTTATATCGTTTTCTTACGACCCTAAAGTCGAGAAAAAAACTAAGCACCAAAAAATCAGCATTAAGCCTTTATTTAAAAACCTCCACTATGTTTTTTTCTTAGTCTTTACCTTCTTTTTATGGATGACGATTTCCTCTGACATAACTTTTGCCCCTTATTTCATGGAAGAAATCGGTGTTGCAAGCGATAATTTGGGTGTTTATCTGTCTATTAGAGCCTTGTTTGAAATCCCTATACTATTGTTAATTAACAAATTAAGAAGCAAAATTAATCTAAAATACATTTTAATGTTTTCTTCCTTTTTCTATGCCGTTCAATACTTTTTAATGGGTTTTTGGCCGACAACTTTAATGGATATTATCATCTTATCCGCCTTATCAGGTGTTGGAAGCGGACTTATGGTAGGTTCGGTTTCTTTATATGTACTTGAGCTTGCCCCGCCTGAACTTAGGGCATCGGCTCAAAGTGTTTATTCCTCTGTAGTTGCGGCTTCTGGCATACTTGGTAATCTACTGGGCGGTTATATCTACGAAATATTTAAAGGACGCATGTACTACATATTCCTTGGAGTAGTCGTCACTTTAGGCGCTATACTATTTTTAGCTTCTAATTTTATTAAGAAAAAGGAACGAATTTAGTTTACCACTCTTCCGCCTTCACCGCTTGTCACGATATATATTTGCTCTTCCATGCCCGTGTTTGCATTTATATAGACCAGTACTTCTTGTCCCGTTTCCTTGTCTTTACACAAAAACTCATAGCTTAAAACTTCGCTTTCACCCTCTGTCGGAACTATGGCAAGACCTGTTTCTACTATATCAAGCTTATCGCTTACAATTCCTTTTGCAGTCTCCTCGTCTATTTGAGGTGGCTGCATTTCTCTTTGCCTGTTGTTCATGAGAAATCCATCGCTCGAAAACTCCACCATGCCGCCTTCGGCAAGTTCTAAAGTCATTTTTATCAAATCGGGATAAATAGTCACGCCGTCTTGTACCGCATTAAAATTAATAGTACAAGTGTTGTCATTCATCACATAAAAACTTTCCTTAAGATTTTCATAGCCCATTTCAGTTAGATAAGATTGTGCACTATTTAGCGCCTCTTCATAGCTTAAATTGTTATCGGCGGTTTGATGAGCCTTTTTAAAATACAGCACTTCTCCCCCCATTTTTGTTATCCTAATCGAATTATCCTTTCCGCTTATTTGATACGATGATAAGTTTCCGTCATCTATATGCATAACGCTTAGATTCTCTATGGGGATTTCCAAAAATTCAGACGCTTTTTGCAAGGCTTCTTGTTCGCTTATTTCAGTTTTCCCCTTTAGTGCCTCGGCTTCTCTTTTTTCTACATGGTCAGAATATGGTCCGTCGTAAGTCATGGTAGGAAGTGCCGATAGTTCCTCTTCTAAGTCGTTTACCGAGTCGTCAAATACAGGAGTAGGCGGCAGATTCAGACTTTTATTTAAAACCTGTTCAGTCTCACTCATCCCAATATTTCCAAGTTCAAGCTCGCTTCTTATTTCTATAAAGCTGCTTTTAATCGCTTCTACATGCTGTTCTAAGACTGTGAAAATCTGATAATCTTCATCGGATAAAGATTGTCCCGAGGCACTTTTATTTTCTATATAAGAACCAAAATCAGCTATAATCGAAAGACTTTTTTCTATAATTTCACTGTTATCATCTGAAAAAGGAAGGTAACTTAAGGCCGATTTTGCCCCGCCTCCTGCTTCTTTTAACACAGAAGATATAGCCACTTGTCCCGTAGGAGTCGAGACGTATTTTGACTTATCTAGTGTAAGTTCTATGTCTTCGAGATATTCTGTCAAATCGCCTAAACTTCTCGTGTAGCTATAGCTAAGATTTTTTCTGTAATTTTCCGAAACAGAAAATAAATTCCAAATAAAAATACCAACTAAAGTTAAAACTATTACATGCAGTGAAACAATAATTAGTATAGCTCTCACCGAAAGATTTACTTTTTTCATAAAACGCTCTCCACCTCATGGTTTTTTAAAGAGGCACTGTACAATTACAGTTATATCGATAGCTAAGTCCAAAATTTTGTTTAATTTTTGTAGAATATAGCAGAATTTTGGCACGCCGATGATTCAACAAAGTTTTAGCCGTTAATTATGCGGTGCCCACTTAAATATATCCTTTGCATTTTTTTAACATTTATGCTATAATGACTCTAAATGTTTTTATGTTTTGTGCTTTTATCCACTGTGCTTTGCATATATTTTTGTATGAATAATGCGGCATATAAACCGAACATGGACTATATGTGGGTGGCTATGCAAAGAAAGGTGGATTTAAATTGATTATACTAGGAATAGACCCAGGATACGCAACTCTTGGCTACGGAGTGGTAGAGTTTAAAAACGGAGTTTACAGATCTTTAGAGCATGGAGCTATTATAACCGGTGCGACAATGGACTTTTCACGAAGACTTAATGTGATTTTTTCCGATTTAACCGAGGTTATCAAAAGACATAAACCCGACAGCGCAAGTGTCGAGAGAATTTTCTTTCAGAACAATCAGAAAACAGCGATAAATGTTGCTCAGGCAAGAGGTGTTATCTTACTCGCTCTTGAGAGAGAAAACATCAGGACTTTTGAATACACACCGTTACAGATAAAGTCGTCTATAACTGGCTATGGAAAGGCTCAAAAAGCACAGGTTATGGAGATGACAAAAAGACTTTTAAGGCTTAACGAACTGCCGAAACCCGATGATGTCGCAGATGCTTTGGCTCTTGCAATATGTCACGGTCAGGTATATAAATATCCTTTGATGAGGATGAGACGAGAATAAGAGATTAGTTAAAAAGAAGGGATTTGACTTTTATGTTTTATAGTTTAAGTGGAAAATTGATTCACACCGAACCCGGAATGGCGGTTATCAGCTGTGGAGGCGTTGGATATAAATGCTTTATTTCTTTTAACACACAAAAATCACTTCCTAAAAAAGGTGAAGAAGCCATGCTCTTTACTCATCTCAACGTTAGAGAAGACGCACTAGACATTTTTGGTTTTTCAAGTCAAAGGGAGATGGATTTTTTCAAATTGCTTACAAATATCAGCGGTGTTGGTCCTAAAGTTTGCCTTTCGATTTTGTCTGAACTTACACCCGATTCCATATGTATTGCCGCAGCAGCAGGAGACAGCAAGGCTTTTTCAAGAGCAAACGGAGTAGGGCCAAAACTTGCTTCGAGAATCACGCTTGAATTAAAAGACAAAGTTTCTGGCTTGGTCACTAAGCCAGAAAATCAAGACCTAAACTCACCAATTTTAGAAAGCAGTTCAAACAGCGCTTCGGCACTTCAGGCACTTTTAGCACTAGGCTACAGCCATCAAGAGGCGGCGTTTGCGGTAAACAACATAGACCCAGAATTAAAAACAGAGGATATAATTAGACTAGCACTTAAAAGTCTTGCAAAGCATTAAGAGTTTTGTAAGGAAAGGAAAAAAAGATGTATTATAGCGACGAAACAGATTACGAAAATAGACTTATCGACCCCGAAGAAACCGCTTACGACACTCAAGGTGATAATCCACTTAGGCCGAAGTTTTTAGGCGACTACATCGGGCAGGATAAAGTTAAGGAAAATCTTTCTATATATATTGAAGCGGCAAAAATGCGAAACGAAGCGCTTGATCATGTGCTTCTTTACGGCCCTCCAGGTCTTGGAAAAACCACACTTGCTGGAATTATCGCAAATGAGCTTGGTGTAAATCTTAGAATCACCAGTGGTCCTGCTATAGAAAAACCCGGTGATTTAGCCGCACTTTTGACTTCTCTTTCAGAGGGCGATGTGCTGTTTATCGACGAAATCCATAGGCTGCAAAGAACGGTTGAGGAAATTCTTTATCCCGCCATGGAAGACTTTGCGATAGACATCATGACAGGAAAAGGGCAAATGGCGGCCTCCTATCACCTACCGCTTCAAAAATTCACACTAGTGGGTGCAACCACGAGGGCAGGTCAGCTTTCGGCACCTTTAAGAGATAGATTCGGTGTTGTTTTAAGACTAGAGCTTTATTCACCCGACGAACTTGCCAAAATCATCATGCGAAGCTCTTCTATTTTGGGAGTAGACATAGATGCGACAGGCGCTTTAGAGCTAGCTTCAAGATCAAGAGGAACGCCCAGAATCGCAAACAGATTTTTAAAGCGAATCAGAGACTTTGCACAAGTTATCAGTGACGGAAAAATAACCTATAACACAGCAAAACTGGCACTCGATAGAATGGAAGTTGATGAACTAGGCCTCGATTCTGGTGACAGGCGTATGCTTGAAGCGATTATTAAATTTTACGGTGGTGGACCTGTCGGAATTGAAACTTTAGCCGCCGCTATAGGCGAAGAATCCATAACCATCGAAGACGTTTTAGAGCCTTATCTCATGCAAATCGGCTTTTTAAAAAGGACTCCTAGAGGCAGATGTGTCACAAAACAGGCGTATCTACACTTAGGACTTACCCCGCCTAAAGAGCTAGAGGATTTACCCGAACAACAAACTTTTTAAAAAATATAAATCGTAGTAACAAAACAGTAGAATGGAGTATTATTATGGCAAGATTATTTGGAACAGACGGAATACGAGGAATTGCAAACAAGGACCTTGACTGTGAATTAGCACTTAAAATTGGACGTGCCGCCGCCATGGTTTTGACAAGCAAAAGTAACCGTCATCCAAAAGTTTTAATCGGTAGAGACACTAGAATATCGTCACCAATGCTTGAAAGTGCACTTGCGGCGGGTTTGTGTTCTATCGGAGCTTCTGTCGTGAGTTTAGGCGTTGTGCCGACACCAGCAGTTGCATATTTAGTTGAAAAATACAAGGCAGATGCGGGAATAATGATTTCTGCTTCTCACAATTCTTATGAATATAACGGAATTAAAATCTTTAACGGCGACGGATATAAACTCGCCGATGATTTAGAGGAACAAATAGAAGCAATTATACTAGGACAAGTGGAAGTATCGGACCTTCCTGTAAACGAAAACTTGGGCACGATTAGCTATTCGAGCACTGCCACTAGAGATTATATCGAGCACTTAAAGTCGACCATGCATTTTTCTCTTGACGGGATGAAAATTGCAATCGACTGCGCTAACGGCTCTTCGGCTGTAACCGCCGAGACTCTTTTTACCGAGCTTGGTGCTACATGTCACATGATAGCAGCTGAGCCAAACGGAATTAACATAAACGAAAACTGCGGCTCAACCCATATGGGAAATTTGACCGAATATGTTAAAGCTCACGATGTAGACGCTGGTTTTGCCTTTGACGGAGATGCCGACAGATTTCTTTGTGTCGACAACATGGGCAATTTCATTGACGGCGACGTCATCATGGCTATTTGTGCCCTTGACATGAAATCAAGAGGAAAGCTTTCTAAAAACTGTCTTGTCGGCACTATTATGTCCAACTTAGGCTTAATTAAATTCTGCGAAGACAACGGAATCCACTACGAAGCCACAAAGGTAGGCGACAGATATGTTTTAGAACAAATGCTTATCGAGGGATATAATTTTGGAGGCGAACAAAGCGGCCACGTTATTTTTAGAGATTTTGCAACCACTGGCGACGGCCAGCTTACCGCCGCACAACTTTTAAGCATAGTAAAAAGAAGAGAGGCTAAGCTTTCAGACCTACAAACCTTGATGGAAAAATATCCTCAAACCTTGGTGAATATAACGGTGAATCCAAAGGTTAGACTTGAGTTTTACACTAATCATAATATTAAAAATGCTATTGAAAAAGCCACTGAAGAGCTTGGCACAAAGGGTAGAGTCGTAGTAAGACCCTCTGGAACAGAACCTCTTATAAGGGTAATGGTAGAAGCTGAAACGGCTGAAATGACACACAAAGTGGCAAACGATGTTGCCGATGTAATAAAAAAGGAATTGAGCTAAAATGAGAGAATCTATATTAAAAGATTATGAGCTTATCGATACAGACTCAGGTGAAAGACTAGAGCGTTGGGGCGATATAATCCTCATAAGACCCGACCCACAAATCATATGGGAAACAGGCAAAAAAAATCCACTTTGGAAAAATGCACACGCAAGGTATAAACGCTCGTCTTCAGGCGGCGGAAAGTGGGAAACCTATAAAAAAATTCCAGATGTGTGGAAGATTAAATACGGCGATTTAGTATTTAATCTAAAACCTATGGGTTTTAAGCATACAGGACTTTTTCCTGAGCAAGCCATAAACTGGGACTTTGCAATGGATAAAATCGAAAAAGAAGACAGAGAAGTAAAGATTTTGAATCTTTTCGGATACACTGGAGCGGCGACTCTTGCTTGCATGTCAAAAGGCGCCCATGTAACACATGTAGACGCCTCAAAAGGCATGGTTCAGTGGGCAAGAGAAAACGCTGCTGCCTCATCTTTATCGGACAATCCTGTCAGGTGGATAGTTGACGACTGCATGAAATTTGTAAAAAGAGAAGCTAGACGTGGCAATACCTATGACGGAATTATAATGGACCCACCGTCTTACGGAAGAGGCCCTGGTGGCGAAGTTTGGAAGCTTGAAAACCAGCTTTTTGAACTTGTGAGCACCTGTATTCCTATTCTTTCGGACAATCCACTTTTCTTTATACTAAACTCATACACTACTGGGCTCTCCCCTTCTGTGATGACTTACTTATTAAACGTGCTTTTAACACCTAAATTCGGTGGAAAAGTAAGCGCCGATGAAATAGGACTTAAAGTAACCGACACTGGTTTTACACTTCCATGCGGAAGCACTGCGATTTGGGAAAAATAATTTATTAGGAAGATTTAAAATGAAAGAAAAAGTAGTTAGAATAATAATGGCAACACTCGGCGTTCTTACTGGCGGACTTAGTGTAGGCCTTTTCAAGACCTCGCTTTTTGGCACCGACCCTTTTCAGTGCTTTATGGCGGGAATCTCCAACGTGATACCTATAGATTTCGGTACACTTTACATGGCGGTTAACGCCATTATGCTTGTGTTTATCTTGATATTTGCTAGAAAGTACATAGGTTTTGCGACATTAGTAAACATTTTTTTACTAGGATATGTGGTAGACTTTTCGGAAACGATGTTGAAGAATTTCTTCCCAGAGCCCGATTTAACCCTAAGAATCATCTTCTTAGTCGTCGGAACGGTCATCCTGTGTTTTGCATCGGCTGTATACTTCACGGCAAACCTCGGAGTTTCAACCTATGATGCCATCGCACTGATGATTTCTTCTTCAAATAAAAAACTGCCTTTTAAATACTGTAGAATTGGTACAGACTTAATATGTGTTGGAATTGGCTTCGTATTTTCGGCAGCGATAGGAGTCGGAACCTTGCTCACCGCATTTTTCATGGGGCCTTTAATTTCACTTTTTAGAAATAAAGTGACCGAACCGTTTTTAAGAAAATTTAAAACCACCTAATCTTTGATTGGAGAAAAACATGGCATTTATTGAAGTAAAGGATTTAAGATTTAATTATAATCCCGACGAAATAGACTCTAAAGAGGCGTTGTCTGGGATAAATATTCAGATAGAAGAGGGCGAATTCGTCGCACTTTTAGGGCACAATGGCTGCGGAAAATCTACACTTGCAAAAATTTTTAACGGAATGTACACTCCTACTTCGGGACAAGTTTTCATAGACGGACTCGACTCAGCACCCGAGGAAAATAGATTTCCGATAAGAAGAAAAGTTGGTTTAGTTCAGCAAAATCCCGACAATCAGCTTGTGGCGGGAATCGTTGAAGAAGACGTGGCATTCGGGCCTGAAAATCTTGGCGTTCCACCGCTTGAAATTAGAAAAAGAGTTGACGAAGCCTTAAAAACTGTCGGAATGTACGAATATAAAGAGCACGCACCGTTTAAACTTTCCGGCGGACAGAAGCAAAGGGTTGCTATAGCGGGAATTTTAGCAATGGAGACAGGATGCATCGTGCTCGACGAGCCCACGGCAATGCTTGACCCACAAGGCAGACTTGAAGTTGTCGATACTTTAAGAAGGCTTAATGACGAAAAAGGTATTACCATAATTCTAATAACGCATTACATGGACGAGGCAACCCGAGCGGACAGAGTTATCGTAATGGACGAGGGTAAAATTTTGATTGAAGGCCCTCCTACAGAGGTTTTCACCTATGTTGATATTCTAAAAGAACATCAGCTTGACGTTCCTCAAGCGACCGAGCTTGCCTATTTACTAAAAGAAAATGGAATAGATTTAGGCGGACATCCGATGAATACCCCCGAGTGCATCGAACTTTTGACAAAATATATTAAGGAAAACGGCTATGGCAATAATTGAAACAAAACAACTTGAATTTGTATACGGCAAGGGTACTCCATTTGAAAAAACCGCCGTTAATGGTCTTGATATCAGTGTCGAAGAGGGCGAGATTTTAGGACTTATCGGGCATACAGGTAGCGGTAAATCGACACTTGTTCAAATGCTTAACGGACTTATTAGACCGACTGGTGGACAAGTCTTATTAGAGGGCAAAGACATCTGGCTTGAGCCTAAAAAAATTAGGGCAGTTAGATTCAAAGTGGGAATGGTGTTCCAGTATCCCGAATATCAGCTATTTGAAGAGACCGCTTTAAAAGACATCGCATTTGGCCCTAAGAACATGGGGCTTTCAGAGGAAGAAGCGATAGAAAAAGCAAAAACAGCCGCTGAATTTGTCGGACTAAAATCAAAACTACTCTCAAAATCTCCGTTTGAGCTTTCAGGCGGTGAAAAAAGAAGAGTAGCAATAGCTGGAGTTATCGCAATGGATCCGACTGTCTTAATTTTGGACGAGCCGACTGCGGGACTAGACCCTATGGGTCGTGAACTTCTTCTAGGGCAAATTCTTAAATATCATAAATCGAGAAAAAACACTATTATTCTTGTCTCACATAGCATGGAGGACGTCGGAAAATACTGCGACAGAGTCCTTGTTATGAACAAGGGCGAAAAAGCCATGATGGATGAGTCTAAAAAAGTGTTTGAAAAAGGCGCTATTCTTCGTTCAATGGGGCTTAGAGTTCCACAAATCACCCATATTATGACTAAACTTTATGATTTGGGAATGAACGTAGACCCCGGTACTTTAAAGGTAGAAGATGCCTTAAATCAGCTTTTGCCACTGCTTAAAAAAGGAGGTAAAATATGATTTCTGACATCACTATAGGACAGTATTTTCCTACAAAAAGCGCTATTCACAAAATTGACCCAAGACTTAAAATATGTCTAACCATATTTTTTATAGTACTGCTTTTCATGGCTTCAAACTTTTTTAGCCTAGCCTTAATCGTACTCTTCATATTTATCTCTATGTTTTTGTCGAAAGTTCCGATGAAAACATACTTAAAATCACTTAAACCCATACTTTTCATAATATGTTTTACTACGATATTAAACCTTTTTTACGGTACTGGTGACCCTTTGTGGGAGTTTGGCTTTTTAAAAATCACCATGGGCGGCATATTAAACAGCGTATTAATTGCTATTAGAATTGTTTCATTAATCCTTGTAAGCTCGGTTTTAACCTTTAGCACCTCACCGACTCAGCTCACAGATGCACTAGAAAGACTTTTAGCTCCACTTAATCTGATAAAAGTTCCGGTGCATGAATTTGCGATGATGATGACGATAGCTTTACGCTTTGTACCGACACTTTTAGAGGAAACCGACAAGATTATGTCGGCACAAAAAGCAAGAGGTGCCGACATGGAAAGCGGCGGAATAATGCAAAGAGTTAAGGCACTCATCCCTATTCTTATCCCCTTATTTGTCTCGGCGTTTAGGCGTGCCTATGACTTAGCTACCGCCATGGAAAGCAGATGTTATTCTGGCGGAAAAGGCAGAACTAAGATGAAAATTTTAAAAATTGGCAAAATAGACTTTATAGTCATGTCTATAAGCCTTTTACTTCTTGCGGCATTTATTTTGCTTGGCATTTTCATACCACCAATAGTTAGATAAACTAACAGATTTAAAGAAGAGAGGAGCATTTTTTGGAGAGAAATATACTTTTAACCATAAGCTTTGACGGCTCTTATTTTCACGGATTTCAGATTCAGAACAACTCCTACACCGTTCAAGAATGCTTTCAAGACTCACTAAAAAAAGTACTGGGATTTTGCCCTGATATTAAAGCTTGTAGCAGAACAGATTCAGGCGTTCACGCAAGAATGTTCTGTATCAGCATGAAAATTGACAGCCCTATAACAAACGAAAAGCTTTTGTCGGCGCTAAATCACTTTTTGCCGCCATATATAATTGTTTATGATATTAAAGATGTAAGCGATGATTTTCACGCAAGGTATTCTTGCACTGGAAAAGAATATGTTTATGAAATATGGAATTCAAAGCTTCGAAATCCTTTTTTATATAAAAGAGCACTTCATCACTATTATGACATAGACGAACATGTGCTTGACGAGGCTTCTAAGCATTATATCGGAACGCACGACTTCACTTCATTTTGCACTAAGGACTTAAGAAAAGGTGGAGATTTGACACGAACAGTCACGAATGCAAATGTCAAAAGAGAAGGCGATAAAATTCTTTTTACCGTCAGTGCCGATGGATTTTTATACAACATGGTGAGAATTATGGTAGGAACCCTTCTTAAAGTTCAAGAGGGAAAAATTTCAAAAGATTCCATACCAGATATTCTCTCTTCACTTGACCGAAAAAATGCGGGACCTACCGCACCTTCTCACGGATTATACTTAAACCGTGTTTTTTACGAGGATGGATTTTAAAATGGTAAAACTAAAGAGAGAAAAGAAAAAAGAAAAAAAAGCAAAAATTAAAAAGGAAAAAATTAAAAATGAAACAAAAGCTGAAGATAAGGCAAATCCAGAAACTCAAGCAGCTGAAATAAAGCCAAAACAGGAAATTATTATAAGGGAAGGCGCCACTTTTACCGCTACCGAAGAAGTTCTTGAAGAGGCAAAGGAAAAGCAAGAAAAGGCAAAAGGAAGAAGCGAAAGAAAAAAGAAAATTAAACTTAAACTCTTAATTTCTGTCGCTATAATTTTATTACTCTCTTCTCTTGCGACTGTTTTTTATGTCAATAAAGACAGCTATTTTTTACAAGGGATTTCCATGTTTATAACTCACAACATCATGGGAATGACACCTGGAAGCGGCTTTCCTTATGACATTATAGGCTCGGACACAGATGCTTCCAATATATCTGTAAACGGCGACACACTAGCTGTTTTAAGTAATGCAAGCTTTGCACTTATTGATACTCATGGAGAAGAAACACTTAGCTTGAACCATAGCTTTGAAAATCCTGTCATGAACTCAATCGGTGATAAATTTATTCTTTATTCACCTGGAAGCCCTGACTATACACTCATTGACTCTTCTCTAACAAGAGAAATGACTTTAGGCGATAATATAAGCAGTGCGGCGATTGCAAAAAATGGTCGATACATACTTGCTACACAGCCACAGGATAACGCCTCGGGAATTGAAGTTTATCTTAGTGATGGCACTTTAAAATTTTCTTATGGATTTAACTCTTTTGTCACGGCTGTTTCTTTAAATAGTGATGCGAGTGAAGGCATGGTGGCATGTATAGACAGCAAAAACGGCGTTATGTTTACTACCCTTTATCATTTTGACTTTAATAAGGCTGACCCCTTGTCTGTTCAGACTATAGACAACACTGTCATAAGTCAAATTTATTATAATGACAGTAGTGGATATTATTTGGTCGGCGATATTTCTATGATTAACTACCATAATTCTAACTACACTACTTTTGATTATGAAGGAAAACGCCTTACAGCGGTTGGATATTCTGACGAAAGGCTTGTGCTCTCGCTTTCATCCTATTCAGGGCTATCTGCATGTGATATCCATGTATTCTCACCGAATTCTCAAATGCAAACTTTCAAGGTGGAAAATGAAATAAGCTCTATCTCATCCTTCGGGGCTACTTTCTCACTTTTATCCAAAAGTACTGTTTATTCATACGATTTTAATTTAAAGCTACTTGGCACTTTTGACACTAAGTACGACGCCGATTCTATCGTACTTTTAAACGAACGAGTACTTTATATTCTCTCTGCCGGACAAATAAAATATGGATATATTGAATAAACCTATACTCATCAAGCATTATATATACTGAATATCGAAACAAATTAGCAATAAAACTCTTGTAATAATAATTTATTTATGATATATTTTAATTATTACAAAATGAACTAAAAAAATACAAAAGGTGATAAAAACATGCATTATATTTTAGACGTAGTTATATTAATTATTATTTTTCTCTTTGCCTACTCGGGTTTTAAACGTGGACTGATAAAAGCGGGTCTGACCCTTATTTCAGTTATTGCTTCCGCTGTTTTAGCAGCGTTAATCAGCAATCCCGTTTCTACTTTTATCTACGACACTTTCGTAAAACAAGGATTAAGAGATAGAATCGCTGAATCACTTGAATCAACAAATATAAACGAAGTTGTAAATTCTCTTTTTGATGACTTTCCGGGCGTTATCACTTCATTACTTGAAAGTAATGGGATAACAAGAGCATCTGTTTTATCTTCAGCTTCAGGCGGCGCTGACTCTGCCGCAGATTCGGTTGTAACAGCCATTTCTCCAGGATTTATCTCTATAATCAATTTCTTTGCTGTAATCGTACTGTTTATCGCATTTGTTTTACTGACTGGTTTACTCGTTTCACTCATATCAAAATCGGTAAGACTTCCTGTTCTTGCTCAGTTAGACAGCATTTTAGGCTCTGCCCTCGGCGTAGTTTTTGCCATTATAGTTTCATGGCTATTAATTTCACTTGTCGGTTTCGCCGCAGAATTTTTGCCCATCGATACCTCAAAAGCTATTTTGGATTTTATCACAAAAAGCATACTTGGTAATATTTTATACAGCTTTAACCCATTTTTCTGGGTATTTTAATTTCAACATTGGTAAGGATTTGATTTTATGAATGCTAAAAAGCGAAATCAAAATTTAACAGTGCCAAACTTTCTTTCTGTATTCAGAATAATAATTGCACCTATCTTTGCATATTATTTTGTTATGGATAACTTACCTGTGGCTATTTCTCTAATTTTAGTTTCAGCATTTAGTGATTTTATCGATGGTTTCATCGCAAGAAAATTTAATCAAATAACAGAGCTTGGCAAAATTCTTGACCCTTTTGCCGATAAACTTACACAAATTTCAGTCGGAATCAGCCTTGCTATTAAATTTAAATTTTTAATTCCAATACTAATCATCTTTTTAGTTAAGGAAGTTAGCATGGTAATTTTAGCCTCGGTGCTTATAAAAAGAATGAAGAAACCTTGTCCCGCTAAATGGTACGGAAAGGTTTCAACCGCTCTTTTTTACTTATCGGTTTCAGTAATTGTTCTTCTTTATTACTTAAACGTCGGCAAAGACATCTTGCTTTACACCTCGGTCTCAATGCTTTCAGTCACCGCTGTTATGATGATTTATTCAGCAATTTCTTACTTCGCCATTTTTCGGCATATATTAAATTCAGACAGCAAATCTCATGTATTTAACTTAAAAAAAGAAATAACTACCAAGTAAAACTTTCCTTAATTCTTAATTATTAATAAGTTGTTTATACTTTTTTGCCACCTTTGGTGTATATTATAAGAAGATGGTATCCTCTTTGATGATTACACTGGTAGGTGGCATTACTGATTTTATACTATTTTAAAACATTCTCTTTAAAAAGAGATTTACTTTAATACGATTTTATGCCGCTAAGTGCGGCGGAATGGAGCATTTTATGATGAAATTATGTTCAAGGTGTAAAAAGCGTCCGGCAGTGGTATTTATAGCACAAACTAACGATGCTAATCCCAGTGACGGCGGTCTGTGCCTTGTTTGCGCTAAAGAACTCGGTATCAAGCCTGTTAACGATATTATGAAACAAATGGGCATTACCGATGAAATGTTTGATGCAATGAGCGAAGAAATGGCAGCTTTAATGCCACTTTCTGATGAAGATGACGACGATGACTTTTCACCCGGTGGCTCTTTAGCCTTGCCTATTGAGCAGCTTTTTGGGGCTAATCCCGAGAAAAAAAGTGATGTTAAATCGGAGAAAAAAGATTTTCACAAGTCGAAAAAGAAGCATATTCAAAATTATTGTACCGACCTTACTGCAAAGGCTAGAAGAGGCGAACTTGACAACATTATCGGCCGTGAAAGAGAAATTGAAAGAGTTGTTCAAATCCTTTCAAGAAGGACAAAGAACAACCCTTGTTTAATCGGTGAACCAGGTGTCGGTAAAACAGCTGTTGCTGAAGGTCTTGCCCTTAGAATTGCAAGCGGTGATGTGCCTAAAAAGCTAAAGGATAAAGAAGTTGAGCTTTTAGACCTCACTTCACTTGTAGCGGGCACTCAGTTTAGAGGCCAATTCGAGAGCCGAATTAAAGGTCTTATCGAAGAAGTTAAGCAGTGTGGAAACATTATTTTATTTGTAGACGAGGTTCATAATCTAGTTGGAACAGGCGACTCTGAAGGCGGAATGAACGCCGCTAATATCCTTAAGCCAGCCTTATCTAGAGGTGAAATTCAAGTTGTCGGCGCAACTACTTTTAACGAATACAGAAAATATATCGAAAAAGACAGCGCACTTGAAAGACGTTTTCAGCCTGTAACTATCAATGAGCCATCACTTGAAGAGGCTTGTGAAGTTATTTTAGGAATCAAAAACTACTATGAAAGCTATCACAAGGTTAAAGTCAGCGATAAAATTGCAAAAAGAATAGTGGTTTTATCTGAAAGATATATCAGTGACAGATTTTTACCAGATAAGGCTATCGACCTTTTGGACGAAGCTTGTACTTGTGCTGCCCTTAGAAACAAAGACCTTGAAATTTACGAAAATTTAAGAGACGAAATCTCCTCTTTAAGGCTTAAAGAACAAGACATCGAAAGCTCTGAAGAGCCCGACTACGAGGTACTAGCCACCACAAGGTATCAATTATCAAGCAAGGAGCAAAGCCTACTTGAAATTGACATGGATAAAGTTTATGCCGATGTAAAAGAGGAAGACCTTGCCTATGTTATCGAATTATGGACGGGAATTCCAGCTACAAAAATTCAAAAAAGTGATTTAGGGAAACTTTCTGATATTGAAAAACAAATTTCATCTAAAATTATTGGTCAAGATGAAGCTGTTTCGGCTATAAGCGCTGCTATTAGAAGAAGTAGAGTACAGCTTAGCCCAAGAAAACATCCCGCTTCTTTCATATTTGTAGGCCCTACAGGAACAGGTAAAACCGAGCTTGTAAGAGTGCTTTCAAAAGAGCTTTTCGACAGTCCAGAAACGATGATAAGGCTTGACATGTCTGAATTTATGGAGAAGCACTCCGTTTCTAAAATTATAGGCTCTCCCCCAGGTTACGTCGGATACGACGAAGCAGGACAGCTTACTGAAAAAGTTCGTAGACACCCGTATTCCGTCATACTCTTTGATGAAATTGAAAAAGCACATCCCGATGTTATGAACATCTTGCTTCAAATTCTTGACGAGGGTAGAATAACAGATGCACACGGAAGAACTGTTAACTTTGAGAACACAATCATAATAATGACTTCAAATGCGGGAAGCAATAGTAAAGAAAATTCACTAGGATTTAACAAGAGCAGTGACGATATGAGCCGTGAAAAGGCTATGAAGGGTCTTCGTGATTTCCTTCGTCCTGAGTTTATCAGCCGTATAGATGAAATTGTTATTTTTAGACCTCTAAGCGAAGAAGATTACGCTGAAATAGCGGCACTTATCCTAAACGAATATGTCGATTCTTTAAAAGAAAAGGACATCACTTTAAAATTCAGTGATAAAAGTTGCAAACTGCTTGCTAAAAAATCAATTAATGGCAAAAGCGGCGCCAGAGACCTTAAAAATAATATCCGAAGAATGGTCGAAGATAAAATTGCCACTTTGATTGTTGAAAAAGGCGAAGAGAGCATTGATGGAATTAGTGTAGAAGTAAGCAAGGATGAAATTGTTTTGAAAACATTATAAAGGAGTCTTAACTATGGCAGTCAAACTTGGAATTATAGGCCCTGGCGGAATAGCAAACGCCTTTGCAAACGGAGTAAAACTATGCGAAAACATAGAAATAATCGCAGCGGCTTCAAGGGATAAAAAAAGAGCTGTGGACTTTTGTCAAAAGCATTCTATTAAGAATGCCTACGGCTCTTATGAAGAAATGCTTGATAACCCTGAAATCGACGGAGTTTATATTTCCACTGTCCATATAAACCACTATGAGCTTACAAAACTTTGCCTTTTAAAAGGCAAATCTGTAATTTGTGAAAAGCCCTTTGTCTTAGAGCCTTCACACGTTAAAGAGTTAAGTTTGCTTGCCAAAGAGAAAAATCTTTCTCTTATGGAAGCGATGTGGACTAGATTTTTGCCCGGAATTATCAAGGCAAAAGAATGGGTAAAGGATGGCAAAATTGGCGAAGTTAAATACATGGAATTCAGTTTTGGATTTAATGCCCAGTTTGACCCTAACGCAAGACTTTTCAACAAAGATTTAGCTGGCGGTGCCCTTTATGACGTGGGTACATATGTAATCGAAACCGCACTGCTTTTTGCCGATTCACCTGTTAAAAACTCCACTTTGCTTAAGACTACTGGTGCTTCAGGAGTTGATGAAGTTACGATTATCGGCTTAGAGTTTGAAAGCGGCGCTCTTGCAAATTTAAGTTGTGCCATAAGCTGTAAAACTCGTCAAGAAGCGTATGTTTACGGAACTGACGGCTATATTAAACTTCCAAGATTTTGGAGCTGTACCGAACCAGTTTTGTACGATGAAAACGATGTAATCACAGAAGAATTTAAGGCAAATTATGAAAATGCATACGATGGATTTAAATTTGAGATAGAGCATTTTGCTCACCTGATTGAAAACAGAATCACTGAAAGTGAACTGATTACTTTTGAGGAAAATATTTCTTGTACGGAAATATATGAAAAATTAGGTCTATAATAAACAATTAATTTGTTTTTTGTTTAAAAAAAATTCTTAAATATATGTTAAAATCGGGTTATATTTTATGACTCGATTTTTATTTTGAACTAGAAGGATAGGTTTTTATGGCAAGAGAAAGATATTTATTAAACGACGACACCGAAGAAGGCATACACAGTAACATCATTACCCTTGACAATAACAAGGACAAGTTTAAGAACTGGTGGCATTATCACTACAAACTTTTATTGATAATTATTGCCGCTGTAATTGTGGTAGTTTACTCTGTTATTTCAATTTTGAACACGGTAAGACCTGATTACAGCATTGGATACATGAGTAGGCAGTACATAATGCCAGAGCTTGAATCTTATATTGAAAATGAGCTTGCGGCATATGGCGAAGACTTAAACGGCGACGGACAAGTTATCGTTCACATAAGTAATTACTACATGGGCACTGGCGATACTACCGATTCTGATTCGATGGCGGCAATTCAGGCTTCAGCAGTTAAAATGGCTTCTGACCTTAGCGAAGGCACAAGTGTCCTTTGGCTTCACGACTTATTCGGCTACGATTATATGACTTCAGGTGGTGAAGATACTAATCTTTTTGTTGATTTTGCTGATGGTGAAGACCCTAAAATGATTTACTGGGAGGATGTTTCTGCCCTAAATAATCTTGACTACACTGCATACGATGAAATGCTTGGCGAAACTTACGACTATGAGTTATCTCTTCAAAATCTTAGACTTTCTATCAGAAGTTTAAGCGGTAATTTTGCCAATAAAGACGGAAGTGATGAAACCTACAAGGCAAATCAAGAGTTTTTAGATAGACTTCTTACCGATACTAAGTTAAATTAATTTGAAATTTGCACTTAGATATGATAAAATAAATTCATAAATTTATAGTAGGTGACTTATGAGCCATTATTTTATTAAAGATGAAAACCTTAAATCGGACAGAAAAAATTTAGACTATTTTATAGGCGGAAATAAATTAATTTTCACAACCGATTCTGGAATTTTTTCTAAAGACAGTATCGACTATGCTTCGGATTTATTTGTTCAAAATGTACCTAATTTAAACGGAAAAACCCTTGATTTAGGCTGCGGCTACGGTTTTATAGGCATTGCCCTTAGCAAGCTTTATGACATTGATTTGATTCAGTCGGACGTAAATCCCTTAGCGACTGAACTAAGTGAAATTAACTGCAAGCAAAATGACGTTAAATCTAAAATTATCCTCTCAGATTGTTTTGAAAATATTGATGAAAAATTTGATAATATTCTTCTCAATCCTCCGATACATGCTGGAAAATCCATTACTTATAAAATGTACGAAGAGGCTAAGAATCACCTTAATGAAGGCGGTCGTTTTTTTGTCGTAACACTAAAAAAGCACGGTGCACAAAGCACTTATAAAAAACTACTCGAAGTTTTTGAAAACTGTGAAGAAATTTACAAGAAAAAGGGATATCACATCTTTTCTTGTAAATTCTAAAATTTATTTTGCGGGGTAAATTTATGATTCAAACTAAAAATTTAAGTTTGATTTACAAAAGTGGAAAAGGCATTTTCGATATTAATTTACATTTAAAAAAAGCTAGTGTAACAGGTTATTTAGGACCTAACGGAGCCGGAAAAACAACCACTATTAGAGTCCTTATGGGCTTTATGAAATCTCAGTCAGGACAGTGTAGTATAAATGGTCTTGACTGTTTTTTAAACTCTGATATTATCAAAAATAGTGTCGGATACATCCCTGGTGAAATTTCCTTTTTGCAGTCTATGACTTGTAGAGAGCATCTAAAATATATAGCGGATCTAAGAAAAATCAAGGATACTTCTCTGATGAATAGTCTTATAGATAGATTTGACTTAGACACTAAAGGTAATATTAAAAATTTCTCAAAAGGAATGAAGCAAAAGGTCTGTATTGTAAGCGCATTTATGCATAATCCAGATGTTTTGATTTTAGATGAGCCCACTAGCGGACTTGATCCCCTAATGCAAAATGAGTTTACTAAGCTTATTTTAGAAGAAAAACGAAATGGTAAAACAATTTTAATGTCTAGCCATATTTTTGAAGAAGTAGAAAAAACAGCCGATGAAATAGTTATGATAAAAGACGGCAGAATTGTTAAAAACACCGATATTGCAAGCCTTAATTCTTCTAGAAATAAAATTTTCACTGTAAAAACTTTAGATACTTCATATATTGAAACACTGCCTTTTCCTTGTGTTAGAATTGGTGAAAACGAATATGAATCATCTGTTAAACAAGCTGAAATTGATGCATTTGTAAAGGCTATTTCACAAATTAAGCTTTTAAACCTAAATGTAAAAGAGCAAAGTCTTGAGGACATCTTTTTTAATCTGTATAAAGCGGAGGGAAAAGATGAATAAGACAATTTTTAAGCAGACATTAAAGCAAAACTACAAGTTGATTTTAATTTTTATTTTTATCTTATGCTTTTACCAATCCGCAATAATTTACTTCATAAACCCCGAAGACATGTCCGAAATTAGCGGAATATTTAACCTTGCAGATGGTTTTTTAGGCCCCCTTGGTATTGATGTTACCCAGTTTACTTCTCCGCTTAATTACACCGCCTCCACCTTTTTCAGTGTTCTTGTAATGGCTTTTAGTATGGTTTTTTATATAATACTTAGCACAGGGCTTATTGCAAAACCTGTTGAAAACAGCTCGATCACCTCTACCCTTTCTTCTCCTATTAAAAGAAGTCATTTAGTTTTTACTAAAGCTATTTTCTTGATTTTTTCACTTTTTGTACTATATCTATCTGTTTTTATAAGTGGCACTTTGGCTCTTAATTCTTATGGTGACTTTGAAGTTTTAAAGTATTTAAATTTAGTTTTCACCACATACTTGCTATCTTCCTTTATGGCTATGCTGTCATATTTTATTTCAATCTGCTTTTGCACTTCTAGGCTTGGAATTAATTTGGCAACCGCTGTTCCAATTGGATTTTTATTTTTAGATATTCTCTCAGGTGTTGGAGAAGATTTAAGTTTTCTAAAAAAAATAACCCCATTTGGATATTTTGACAGCATTCAAATTATCACTAATGAGATTAATAGTATTTATTTAATTTTTGCTTTTTCTCTTGCAATTTTTCTACTTATATTTCTATCTGTTAAAATTTTCGATAAAAAAAACCTGCCTATTTAACTTTAGGCAGGTTTTATCATTGAAAAAATTTTTCGAGCACTTCCATCACATCATCTGTAGGGCTGTGAATAATAAGCTCCATCGGTTTTTGAAAATCGAGACTAAAAATTCCCATCATAGACTTTGCATTAACTACATATTTTCCAGAACATAAATCAAAATCTCCATCCATCATAGAAACCGTATTTACAAAAGATTTCACATCATCAATCGACAAAAGTTTCACTAGACGTCGCTCCATAATACTCTCCTTTATCATAACATACACTCCTTTAAAAAAACTTTAAGCTCTTCAAACGCTATTTCTTCGTCTTCACCTTCAATTACAATAGTAAACTTTTCATTACATTTTATATCTAAATTCATAACAAGCATCAATCTGGTAATTTCGGCTTTTTTTTCGCCTTTTTTTATATAAATTTTACTTCTATACTTTTTAGCTTCTTTTGCAATTAAACCAAGCGGTCTTACATGCAAGCCCATTTCGCACTCAGCCCTATATTCAAAGCTTTTCATAGAGTCTCTCCCCAAAATCAAATCTTAAAGATGATTTTACGACAAAAATCAGGATATGTCAATAATATTTAACTAAATTATAAGTATTTACACCCACCAGATTCTTAATACAATTAAATTCATTTGTTTATTTTTGATAAAAAGAGAGTTGCAAGGCCTCTTAGCCTTTCATAACTATGATCAAAAAATTTCATGTAGCCTTCACATAAAATATTCAAATCACGGCTATCATCCTCTGTAAAGGGCTCACAATATCTTTTGCACCCACCTCTACAGATGTTTACATGTCTACATTTTAAACATTTTTCGTGTATTTTAGATGAATTTTCTACGAATTTTAGTTCTTTTCTTTTTTCGTTAATCTGATTAAAATTATTCTCATTAAAATTTCCAAGTTTGTATTTATCAAGTACATAGAAGTCGCAAGGATAGCAGCTTCCGTCGGCTTCAACGATGTTTTGCCACGAACAAATTCCGCTCATTCCACAAGATTCAGGTGGATACCCCAAAATCATCTCTATGTAATTTTCAAACTGTCTTATATGAACAGGATTTCCATTTGTAAAGTCTCTATACCAAATATCAAAAAGATTGCAAAGAAAAGTGCCCCAATCCTTTGCACTTAGTGTAAACGGCATTTTGTCACCTTCATGATTAAATGGTTGAAGGCATGGAATAAACTGCAAGTATTCAAATTGATTTTTTTTGTAAAAATTATATACACTTTGTATTTTTTTTGCCGTTACAGAATTAACAACGCAAAGAATATTAAAGTCCACCTTGTACTTTTTCATGGACTCTATTCCTTCCATCACTCTTTTAAAGCTTCCTTTATCTTTATTGTCTACCCTAAATGCATCGTGACACTCTTTTGTGCCATCAAGCGACACACCTATTAAAAAATTGTTTTCTTTAAAAAACTTTGCCCATTCATCGTCTATTACAAACCCATTGGTTTGAAGTGCATTGTGCACTTCAAGCCCAGGTTTTTTATATTTTTTTTGAATTTCTATATACTTTTTGTAAAAATCTAGCCCTGCTAAAGTTGGCTCACCACCCTGAAATGCAACCGTTAAATGCCCCTCGGCAAAATCGACCGCTTCTTTAATGACATTTTCAAGAGTCTCCTCTTTCATAATTCCATAGCTTTCAACCTCTCTATTGTCCGCAGTATCAAAGTAAAAGCAGTATTTACACCTTAAATTGCAAAGACTTGAGGCTGGTTTTATCATTATATTAATCGGTGGCATTCATTATTTCTCCTTATTTTTACACATTTAGTACTAACTATCTATATCATTATATTAAATAAATCTAATATGGTCAATATTTAATTAATATTACTTAACATATAAATATATTTTCTTATTCTTCTTCAACTATACCCGAAGATAAATATCTCTCACCAGTATCTGGCAGAATTACCACTATGGTTTTGTTTTTATTTTGTGGTAATTTTGCAATTCTTTCTGCTACAGAAAGCGCTGCTCCTGAGGATATTCCTACGAAATATCCCTCTTTCTTCGCCACTTCTCTTGCAGTATGAAGTGCTTCTTCAAAACTTACGCACATAATCTCATCGCAAATTTCTTTGCTCAAAGTTTCGGGCTCGAATCCAGCTCCGATTCCTTGTATTTTATGAGGACCTGCCTTACCCTCAGTTAAAAACGGTGACTCTTGTGGCTCGACGCCTACAACTTTAATTTTATCATTTTTCTCTTTTAGATATTTTCCGCATCCCGATACTGTTCCACCTGTACCTATCGCACTTACAAAAATATCTACATTGCCTAAGCTATCTTCCCATATTTCAGGCCCTGTTGTTTTATAGTGAACCTCTGGGTTCGACGGATTAACGAATTGCCCCGCTAAAATGCTATTGGGCATACTATCTTTTAGACTCTGAGCTTTAGCTATAGCGCCTTTCATGCCAAGCTTGCCTTCTGTCAAAACAAGCTCTGCTCCATAGGCTTTTAACAGGCTTCTTCTTTCCTTACTCATGGTTTCAGGCATTACCAATATGGCTTTATACCCTTTCGAGGCACACATCGCAGCTATACCTATTCCGGTATTTCCACTTGTAGGCTCAATAATAACCGAACCTTCTTTTAGTATTCCTTTATTTTCATAATCTTCTATCATGTTTTTTGCAATTCTATCTTTTACGCTTCCAGCTGGATTAAAGTACTCAAGCTTTGCAAGTATAGTCGCTTCTATATCATTTTCTTTCATGTATCTGTTAAGTTTGACTAGTGGTGTTTTTCCCACTAAAGTTTCAAATGAATTATAAATCATTTTATTTTCTCCTTTTCTAACTAAATTGTTTAACAATTTTATTCATATCATTAAAATTTTCTTCCATATCGCTTAATAGTTTAAGCTGTGTTCTACCTCTATATAAATTATGCAAAGGCTCGTTTATTTTAAAGTAGAAATCACCCTCAAGATAATCAGTCAAAAATCTTATGGCGCTTTCAAGTGTCATTATCTTAGCACCAAAAGCAAGGTATTGAATTTCTGTCTCCGTAAGCGTTTCCCCTGCTGATTCCATAAACCCTTTGGTGAAAAGCTCATATAACTCTAGGCTAAAATTTACTTTTGACAAATCTTTTTCATCTTCTTGGCAATTATTTGCTGAAAATCTGATTGTATCGCCAAAATCATAAGCACAAAGTCCCGGCATAACCGTGTCAAGGTCTATTACACATATTGCTTTCATAGTTTTCTTATCAAACAAAATATTATTAAGCTTTGTATCATTGTGTGTTACCCTTAATGGTATTTTTCCACTTTTTTGCAAATTAATTAAAACTGAACACTCTTCTTCTCTTTCAAGTATAAAACCAATCTCATTTTGTATATCTTTTGCTCTATTAAAGCTATCTTTTTTTATTGCATCTTTAAAATTTTCTAGCCTGTTTTTTGTATCATGAAACTGTTTTATTGTCTCGTTTAAAGTTTTGGCTGAATAAG
This sequence comes from uncultured Eubacteriales bacterium, assembly GCA_964369415.1. Lineage (GTDB taxonomy): Bacteria > Bacillota > Clostridia > Oscillospirales > Acutalibacteraceae > SIG603. The sequence continues at coordinate 74,472 of CAYJFP010000003.1, forward strand.
TAGACAGCAGCTTTTGAAATGTACCAAACGCTTTTCCACTCTCGTACATATTTTCTGGTTTTTCTGGTTTTTGTAAGCATACTGTATCCTCTATAAATAAATAAACTCTCCAATAATCTCCATTTGTATCGCAAAGAAAATTTTTATTTTCAAGTGTTTTAATTACATTAAGACTTTCCCTATTTGAGTCTCCACCATTTTCTTTAATTATTTTTATTAAATGCTCTGTGACTCCCACAATATTTTGCATTAGTTCCTTAGGATTTAAAAAAACAGTTTTATTAATTTTTTGTAGAATATATCTCGTATTTTGTGTTTTCACAAGAAATGTGTCATTTATATGTCCAAACCCATACTTTTCTACCGATATTCCTCTTAAGGCAAAAGAATTCAGTATATTATTAAACATTTTTAAATCTACGTCTTTCATGCAAAACCTCCTAATAAAACAGGATAATTATACATTGGCGCAGCTTTGACAATAAATTTCAAAGCTGCGCCAATAATTAGTAAAGTCTATTAATTAAGCCCACAAGTCCTCAGGATATAATCCTTGCTCTGTTTTTTCTTTAATGGCATTAATAACAGATGGTTTATCCTCTTTATATGTAACACCATGCCATTTATCTCCGCTATAGAGCACATGAACTTTTGCAGTATCTTCGTTTATCATTTTGCTGATAGTGCTTCCTATATAATATTCACTTTTGGTGATATTATCTTTATTTTGGATTAAAAACTCCTTAAAACCTTCGCTGATTTCATCTATATAACTTCTTTTAAAGCCCCATAAATTCATCGACACGACAGTCTCACCAGAAATATCCTTATAGCTTGCTCCATCATCTTCTGTATATTTAATTTTTCCGTCTTTTAATTCTATTTTGAGATATTCTTCTATTTCTTCTAAGGTATCGTCAGCCTTAACTGTACAAACACCTCTTGAAACGCTTCCGTTTTCAGTTACTGTATTCTTTAGGTAATAACCTACCATACAGTGATCTTCCTCGCTTGTATTTTCAGTAAGAAAATCATAAACCAACTGAAATCCTTTTGGACCATAATAGTCATCCGCATTTATAACTGCAAAGGGACCGTCTACTATTTCTCTTGCAGCATAAATCGCATGGCTTGTCCCCCAAGGTTTTACTCTTCCCTCTGGAAGTTCAAACCCTTCTGGCACATCATCGACACTTTGATAAGCATATTTAACATTCATTATTTTGGAAAGTCTATCGCCTATCGCCTCTTTAAAAGCCTTTTCGATTTCATGCTTAATAATAAAAACAACAGATTCAAAGCCTGCCTTTTTAGCATCATAAACCGAATAGTCTATTATAAGCTGATCATTAGGACCAACAGGGTCGATTTGTTTAATTCCTCCGTACCTACTGCCCATTCCGGCAGCCATTACAACTAACACAGGTTTTTTCATAAGTTCCTCCTAATTTTTATTTTAGTTCATTATACTATAAACAAATGAAAAAAGCCACTGTAAATTTTTTATTATTCCATTTTCTCTAATACAAAAGCCGACTTTATGTTAAAGTCAGCTTTCTATCTATAATTATTTTTAACAAAATCCAGTATTTGGATTTTATTATTTTCAATCTTTTCATCAATAATAAGGTCCAAAACACTACTTAAAATAGCTCCTATTTTTTCTCCTCTTTCAATTCCTAGTAAAACTAAATCATCTCCATTTATTTCTAAATCAGAAATTTTATAGATTATTTTTGTATTTTCAATTTCTTTTAATATCTTATCCGAAGTTAAACTTTTTTCTAAATTAAGACTTAACGCAACATCTGATTTTGCCATTAAATCACACTTCATAAGAATTAATAAGTCCTTTGTAAACCCACCTCCAAAACGCTTAAACAGCCTTAGCATTTCATTTTTCGACTTTGGAAATTTAGTTCTGTGGTGCCTAATTAACTTACATACATATTCTATTGTTTTTCTGTCAAAACAAAGTCTTTCAAGCTCTTTTTTAGCAATTTTTGCTCCTACATGTGCATGTCCGTAAAAGTGCGCAATGCTTTTTTCATCTATAGTTTTACACTGTGGTTTTCCTACGTCGTGTAAAAGAATCGCTAATCTCACTGCTAAACTTTCACTTTTACAAAACTTAAGCGCCCTTAAACTATGCTCAAGAACATCATATTTATGATAGACAGTTTCTTGAGAGCATGAAGCCATATTTTTAAAATCAGGAAGCATTTCAAACATTACTTCCAAATTTTGCTTTACACAAGAATAAGCAAACGGAGCTACAACTATCCTTTTAAACTCTTCCCTTTTTCTCTCCCATGACACGTAATTTATGTCTTTATGCATCAATTTTATGGCTTTTTGTGTATCTTTTTCTATCTCAAAACCTAATTCAGCAGAAAATCTTACCGCCCTTACTATTCTAAGCGCGTCTTCATAAAATCTTTCCTGTGCTTTTCCTACGCTTCTGATAACTTTGCTTTCAAGGTCTTTTCGACCTAAAAAAGGGTCTATAGTCCCAACTTTAGGTGAATAAGCCATCGCATTTATGGTAAAATCTCTTCTTTTTAAATCGCCATTTATATCCTTTATAAATTTCACTTCATCAGGCCTTCTTCTGTCTTTATAACTTCCTTCTTCTCTAAAAGTAGTTATTTCAAGAGCCTGATCATCTATTATTACCGTGACTGTTCCGTGTTTCACCCCTATATCCAAGGTCTTATAACTCGAAAAAAGATTCAAAATCTCATTCGGCAAGGCACTAGTACATATGTCATAGTCTTTAGGATGTCTGTTCAAAAGCATATCTCTTACACAGCCTCCCACGATATACGCTTCATGTTCATTAAGTATATCTAGTGCTTTCAATACATATGAGGGTAAATTCATTAATTTATTCCTTCTTCGTACATAAATATAGCCGTGTTTCTATTGTAAAGTCCGAGAGAAAGATAAATATCAAACATTATGTTTTCAGAGCCTTCCTCTTCATATCTTGTTTTAGCTAGAAACTCATCAAGTGTCGTTGTTTCTGATGCTCCATTGTTATACATCACTGTTATTTGGTCTTCGTGCGGATTAATTCCTGTTATAAGCGCATATTCTACAGAATTTGACTCATCATCAAAATACATAAAGATAACAGGCAATCCACTGCCTAGTGACTCGTATATTTTCTCGATATATCTGTAATTATTTAAGTTTTCATATACATCTACTTTATAATTACTAAGCCAGTCGTCAAGAACTTTTTGTGTATCCGCAGCTGAAATTAAATCGTACTCTACCTCAGGCTTTGAAAGTGCAAAATATGCAGAAAACGTATCTATAACAAAATCCACACTATTCTCTCTTGAAACTGCTGTTAATTCCAACTGATAACTTTGATTGTAAACTTCATCTTCTGTAATATAATACACGCTATCGTTTGTACTAAGCGCCCAAACTTGATTATAACTTATTAAAATTCCGACTACTACCATTACAAAAACAAGCAAAAACAGCATTTCTTTAACCATTTTAACCACCGCAAAAGAAACAGGCTCATTATTATTAAAAACCTTTAATTTGCTAGTGTGCTTTTCCTTTTTTCTTTTTTGAGTCGGATTATAATTTGCTCTTTGTGCAAATTCAGAAATATCAATATTTTCATTTTCCGCACTTGTTTGTATCGGTTCTCCTGAAAAAATTTCACCGGTAAACTCAAATGCATCATCTCTTTTGTTAGACTCTTTTTTCATTACTATTATGGCCACCCTTTCAAAGGAAAAATTACATATAATCATTTTCATTTTATCACAAAAAACATCAAACTTCAACACAATAATAAATTTTAATATATATTATAGTTATTGTTAAAACTATTGTAAGACTAATAGTTATATGGTAAAATAAATATACTTAAATATATAACTATTTTACGCTTTAGAAAGAGGTGTTTTTATGAAATTTTTGAAATGTACACATTGTGGAAACATGGTCGGATTTGTCGAGGATAAAGGCGTTCCTATCCTATGTTGTGGCGAAGCCATGAAAGCCCTAATCCCAGGTGAAATTGACGCCGCTGCTGAAAAACACATTCCAGTAGTAAGCATTGACGGAAATAAGGTAGTAGTAACCGTTGGTGAAGTAGCACATCCGATGACAAACGAACACTCAATTAAATGGATAGCTCTTCAAACAAAAATGGGAAATCAAAGAAAAGTACTTTTAGGAGAGCCATGTGCAAACTTTAGAGTCTGCGATGGTGATGAAGTCGTATGTGTTTATGCTTACTGTGACCTACACGGACTTTGGAAAAAAGAATTATAATTGCTTAAAGTATTCACATTCTACAAAACAATTATACTATTTATCATTTGATAAAGGCAGTTTCACACTGCCTTTATTTTCTATTCTCAAATAAAATAGTTGTTTAGTAAACCTTGATAAAGAAAAATTATTAATTCTGACTAAATATACAAAAAATAAATTTAAGCTTTGTCAAATATTTCACAAATCATTTGCATTATATTTCTAAATTAGAATTATAACTTTAAAGAGCTTTGATATAATTGAACAAATACATTATAAGTGGATTTATCCGCTTTTTTTGTGCGTGCATTTTTACCTAGAACTTGCACTCGCAAAGCTTATAATTAATTAATTTTGCACATAGCGAAAGGATGGTTTGTTAATGCTAAAAAAAATCAGTGACTTACCCTTTAGTGGCACAAAAGAACAAGAAGAAAAACTACTTGTTAAACTTGAAGCGCTAAAAGATGAAAAGGGTGCGGTAATGCCTGCTTTGCAAGAGGCACAATTAATCTATGGTTATCTACCCATAGAGGTTCAAAAAATCATTGCAGATAAACTCGATGTTTCTCTGGAGGAAGTGTACGGAGTATCTACTTTCTACTCACAATTTGCACTTACACCAAAAGGAAAATATCACATTTCAGTATGTCTTGGAACAGCTTGTTACGTTAAAGGTGCCGATAAAGTTTTCGACAGACTTGTAGCAAAGCTTGGAATCAAATCTGAAGAATGTACTGAAGACGGCCATTTTTCTTTGACTGCATGTCGTTGTATCGGCGCCTGTGGTCTAGCTCCTGTTATTACAGTTAATGAGGACGTTTACGGTAGACTTGATCCCGATGATGTCGATGATATTATTAAAAAATACCAAACTGTTTAATGAGAGAGTTATCGCTTAATGTAATGGATATTTGTCAAAATTCTGTCACGGCAAATTCTTCACTTATTGAAATATTTATTTCTGAGAACATGGATGAAGAAACGCTAGTCATAGAAATTAATGACAATGGTAAGGGAATGAGTGAAGAGCAGCTTTTAAACGTTATGAATCCGTTTTTCACCACCAGAACCACAAGAAAAGTTGGAATGGGAATACCGCTTTTTAAGATGGCGGCAGAGCTTACGGGTGGAAGTTTGACGATGCAGTCTAAGCTTTCGGTCGGAACGAAGCTTAAGGCTACTTTCATCACGTCTCACATAGACATGACGCCTATAGGAGATATGAATTCGACGGTTTTACCTTTAGTAACCGGAAACACCGACATAGACTTTTTATACATTAGGAAATTGATAAAAAACGGTGAAGAGAAAAGCTTTACTTTAAACACAAAGGAAATGAAAGAGATACTTGGAGAAGGCGTTTCTTTAAACCTTCCCGATGTAGTTATTTTCATTAGAGATTTTCTTAACGAAAACACCATGGAATTATATAGATAACAATTTAGTGCCCACCTTCCGGGCAAAGGAAGGAGAAAGGCCGACTTGTAAAATAATATTAAGACAAGTCGTGATATTTAGATTATGAAATCTTTAGCCGAATTACAGGCAATCAGAGATAAAGCTAAACAAAGCATCGCTTTAAGAGGCGAATCTAATGCAAATGTTAGAGTTCTTGTAGGCATGGCAACTTGCGGTATCGCAGCAGGTGCTAGACCAGTTCTTAACACTTTAACAGAAGAGGTTGCTAAAAGGCAACTTAGCGATGTTATCGTTACACAAACAGGATGTATCGGTATTTGCCAATACGAGCCTGTTATCGAGATAGTTGATGCAGAAGGCGTAAAAACAACTTATGTTAAAATGACTTCTGAAAAAGCACTTAAAGTGGTAAATGATCACTTAGTAAACGGCAATGTTGTTACCGAATATACAATCGGTACTGAGCAGAAATAAGAAAGGATGAGAAATTAATGTTTCGTTCAAATGTTTTAGTCTGCGGCGGAACCGGTTGTACTTCATCAAACAGTGAAGCTATAATTGCGAAAATGCAAGCAGAAATCAAGGCGCAAGGACTTGAAAAAGAAGTTAACGTCATAAGAACAGGATGTTTCGGCCTATGTGCTTTAGGACCTATTATGATAGTTTATCCGGAGGGCGCTTTTTACAGCATGGTTACTCCTGAAGATGTACCTGAAATTGTTGAAGAGCACCTTTTAAAAGGTCGTTTAGTTAAAAGACTTTTATACAAAGAGACAGTTGTTGATGAAAACACAACAAAATCTCTTAATGAAACTAAGTTCTACGAAAAACAAATGCGTATAGCTCTTAGAAACTGCGGTGTTATCAATCCAGATGAAATTGATGAATACATAGCTCTAGATGGTTATGCGGCTTTAGGTAAAGTATTAACAGAGATGACTCCTGAAACACTTATTCAAGAAATGCTTGATTCAGGACTAAGAGGAAGAGGCGGCGCCGGCTTCCCAACAGGTTTAAAATGGAAATTTGCAGCGGCTAATGCGGCTGACCAAAAATATGTATGTTGTAACGCCGACGAAGGTGACCCAGGTGCATTTATGGATAGATCTATCCTTGAAGGCGACCCACACTCAGTTATCGAGGCTATGGCTATCGCAGGTTATGCAATAGGCGCAACACAAGGTTACATCTACATTCGTACAGAGTATCCAATAGCTGTTGAAAGACTTAATAACGCTATTGAAAAAGCTAAAGAATATGGACTACTCGGTAAAGATATCTTCGGAACAGGCTTTGAGTTTAATCTTGAAATCAGAGAAGGTGCCGGCGCATTCGTTTGCGGTGAAGAAACAGCTCTTATGACTTCTATCGAAGGCAAAAGAGGCGAGCCACGTTGCCGTCCTCCTTTCCCAGCTGTTAAAGGTCTATTTGGAAAACCAACTGTTCTAAACAACGTTGAAACATATGCTAATATTCCACAAATCATCTTAAAAGGTGCACCATGGTTTAAAGCTATCGGTACTGAAAAATCAGCCGGTACAAAAGTTTTCGCTCTAGGCGGAAAAATCACAAACACTGGTCTTGTTGAAGTTCCTATGGGAACAACTCTTCGTGAAGTTGTCGAGGAAATCGGCGGCGGCATCCCAGGCGGTCACACATTTAAAGCTGCTCAAACTGGTGGACCATCAGGCGGATGTATCCCAGCTTCATTAATCGATACACCTATCGACTATGATAACCTATTATCAATCGGTTCTATGATGGGTTCTGGCGGACTTATCGTTATGGATGAAACCACATGTATGGTTGACATCGCTAAGTTCTTCCTTGACTTTACAGTTGATGAAAGCTGTGGTAAATGTACTCCTTGCCGTGTTGGTACTAGAAGACTTCTTGAAATACTTGAAAAAATCACAAACGGACAAGGAACACTTGAAGACCTTGATAAAATGCAAGAACTTTGCCATTATATCAAAGAAAATTCACTTTGCGGTCTTGGACAAACAGCTCCAAACCCTGTTCTTTCAACACTTCACTACTACCGTGATGAATATGAAGCTCATGTTACAGAAAAACGCTGTCCTGCTGGCGCTTGTAAGGCTCTTACAAACTATGTTGTTATCGCCGACAAGTGTAAAGGATGTACTTTATGTAAGAGAAACTGTCCTGTTGATGCTATCGAAGGCAGTGTTAAAGAAGCTCATGTTATCGATGTTGCTAAATGTATTAAATGCGGAGTTTGCATGGAAAAATGTAAATTTGACGCTATTGTTAAGAGATAAGAAAGGAAAAAAGTTATGGTAAATGTTAAAATAAACGGTATGCCCTTTGAAGTAGAAGATGGTATAACCATACTTGAAGCGGCAAGAGTAGCCGGTATTGATATTCCTACTTTGTGCTTTTTAAAAGATATGAATCAAATCGGTGCATGCCGTATATGTACTGTTGAAGTTAAAGGCGCAAGAAGCCTTGTTGCATCTTGTGTATACCCTGTAAATGAGGGTATGGAAATTCAAACAAACTCACCTAAAGTTCAAAAGTCAAGAGAAATGACTCTAAAAATGCTTCTTTCTATCCACGATAGAAAATGTCTTTCTTGCGTAAGAAACGGCTCATGCGAACTTCAAAGCCTTTGCAACGACATGGGAATTGAAGAAGAAAATGAGTGGGACGGCGCAAAACCTGCTGGTGAAGACGACAAAACAACTCTTTATCTTGAAAGAGACAATGCAAAATGTATTCTTTGTAGACGTTGTGTAGCGGCTTGCCAAAATCAAAAAGTTGCTGTTATCGGCGCTAACAACAGAGGATTCGACACTGCTATCGGTTGTGCTTTCGAGGCACCTCTTGCCGATTCACCATGTGTAGCTTGCGGACAATGTATCAACGTATGTCCTACAGGTGCGCTTAAAGAAAAAAGCGAAATTAAAGAAATTTTTGCTGCGATTGCTGATCCTACAAAACACGTTGTTGTTCAAACAGCTCCTTCTGTTAGAGCGGCTCTTGGCGAAGAGTTCGGTTATCCAATCGGAACAAATGTTGAAGGCAAAATGGCTGCTGCTCTTAGAAGACTTGGCTTTAGCAAAGTTTTCGATACCGACTTTGGCGCTGACATGACTATCATGGAAGAAGCTACAGAGTTTTTAGACAGAGTTAAAAACGGCGGTAAACTTCCGATTATCACTTCATGTTCACCAGGATGGGTTAAATTCTGCGAGCACTACCACCCAGATATGATTGAAAATCTATCTTCTTGTAAATCACCTCAACAAATGACAGGTGCTCTTATCAAAACATGGTATGCAGAAAAAGAAGGAATTGATCCTAAAGATATCGTAAGCGTTTCGGTTATGCCTTGTATCGCAAAGAAATTTGAGATTGAGCGTGAAAACCAAGCAGCTGCGGGACTTCAAGATGTTGACTTCAGCATGACAACTAGAGAGCTTGCTAGAATGATTAAAATGGCTAAACTTAACTTCGATAGACTTCCAGAAGAGAAATTTGACGAAGCTATGGGCGAATCTACAGGTGCGGCTGTTATCTTCGGTGCTACAGGCGGCGTTATGGAAGCGGCTTTAAGAACAGCGGCTGACGTATTAACAGGCGAAGACCTAGCTTCAGTTGATTATAAAGAAGTTAGAGGAACAGACGGAATTAAAGAGGCTACTTACAACGTTGCTGGCATGGACGTAAATGTTGCAGTTGTTAGTGGACTTGAAAATGCCGATAAAGTTCTAAAAGACATCAAAGCCGGCAAAGCTAACTATCATATCGTTGAAATCATGTGTTGCCCAGGCGGCTGTGTAAACGGCGGCGGACAACCTATCCAAAATGCTACTGTAAGAAGCTTTACAGATATCAAAACTCTTAGAGCTTCCGCATTATATGGCCAAGATGTTGACATGCCACTTAGAAAGAGCCATCAAAACCCACTTGTTAAAAAGTGCTATGATGAATTCCTTGAAAAACCAGGCAGTCACAAATCCCACCACATCCTCCATACATCTTATGTAAAAAGAGGCAAATAAAAATTTTAGCGGGACTGAATTTCAGTCCCGCTTTTTATCAAATCAAGTATAAAAAAGACTAGGATTAATCCTAGTCTTTTTACTATTTTGCCGTTCTTATTATTTCCTGTATGATGCTTTTATCATATAAATCTTTGAGCACTTCTAGCGCTTCGTTAAAGTCGTTTGGGTAAATTTTATAGCTTTTTCCGCCATTTTCTGCTATGGCTATTTTCTTGTCTTTGCAGAAGTAATATCCAAGCTTCATGTAGCACAAAACTGCTTTTTCACTCCATGTTTGCGTGTGTAAAATTACATCTAAGCCTTTGTCCACTTCTAAAAAAAGCCTTGTCACTTTCTGTATTATTGCACGTCCAAGACCCAATCCTTGACAGTCTGGATGCACCGCTATCCAGTGTAGCGATGGAGCATAACCAAGCTCTTTGGTGTCCGAAAACCACGCCGTACCCGTTGCTACAGGAATTCCTTTAGGATTTTTTATAAATACACACCTTTTTCTAAGCTCGTTTTCAAACGGCAGATAATCTCTTACAAAATATTTTAAAGCATCGTTTTCACTACCGAATTCCAAAACAGAAGTTTCGATTCTCGCCCAATCTTTTTCCATTCCTTCTTCAAAAAAGCAAAATGTATAGCCTTCTGGCAAAACTGGTTCTTTTATTTTAGAGATGTCCTCACTTTTTATCTCCATAATTATATTTTTATACGGTATTTTCTTATTTAGCATATTTTTACTCCTATTATTACTTGATTTTTATCGTTCCTGTTTGATTTTTTTGGTCTATTTCTATCTCTGCATTAAGCATTTTTTCCAAATCTTCCACCGAAAAAGCTCTTCCCGAAACCGTACCGTTGCTACTTTCTTCTGCCGGAGTGTCTAGCATAAGCTGTTCTCCATCTTTATACACGGTAAAATCTATAAACTCGCTGTCATCATTTAGCACAAGTCTTGCATTAAACTCAGAACCACCTATGCTCCACTTACCAATTAAATCTTCGCTTTCATAAGTTCCGCCTAAACTTTCAACTAATTCTTTAAACACACCCTTGTCCGAATAGTTGTAATTTTCAAACGATTCTTGACAAGGGTCAAACTCACTCGACCAATATTTATCGCTCTTTACGTCATATTTAAAATAGTAGTATTCGTCTTCATCACTGCTATTTATTTTAGCAATCTTAAAGTACTCGGCGGGGTATTTGTAGAGTATTTCATCGGGCAGTATGTAATAAACTTCACTCATGTCTCTTACATGATAGACAAAACCTCTTTCTAAGCTCACAAAAATGTCTTCAGCTTTTTTTCGCTCGCTTTCATGTTCCGAAAAAGCAACACGCCCTCCTGTGCAGTTATAATGACCTTTCCACTCGTCTGTATCTCCAGATAATTCACCAACATCAGGCTTTATGCTTATGCTTGCATATGAACTTCTACTCTCGCTTGGATAATTGGTATAATCACATTCATATGCAATTACGTTATCAATTTCAGCTAATAGCGCTGATGCCTCTTCAAGCTCTTTATATGAATACAAGAACAGTTGGATAAATCCATCTTCAAAACTATATTCTAAATTGTAAGTATTTAAAACTCCACTTATTTCGTCCGATTTAAAGTCAATCATCTTGGCTTTATAGTTATTAGACCTATTTTCTTCATAAAAAACAGTTTGACTTCCTAGAAAACCAATATGATTTGTAGTAGCATAAACAGAAAATTCTAAACCACTGTCATCCAAGAAAACATACTCGTAAATCATATTTCTCTCATCGTCATGCTCATCAGGATAAGAGAGTTCCTCTATTAATTCTATGTCACTGCCAAAAATATCAGTGGCATACTTCATCATTTCCCTTTTAGAGTAATAAGTAGGATCTGTCGTGCAAGCTGCAAGCGACAAAATAGTAATTATAGTCAATAAAAAAATAATTTTTTTCAATTCGTTTACCTCACATTTAATTGTTTCAATAGATTATACTATTTTTTTATAAAAAAATCAATTTTGTATATATCTTAAATATTTTTTATGCTATAATGGTAAAAAAAGTTTGGAGTGATTTTATGATTAAATTTAACAGCGGTACTTTTCATTTACAAAATGATAAAATTAGCTATATTATTAAAATTTTGAAGAATAATCATTTAGGGCATTTATATTTTGGAAAAAAAGTCTTCGATAGAGATAACTTTGATCATCTTTTACTTGAAAGAGAGTGTTCATTTTCTCCGTATCCTTTTAAGGAGAACCCTAATTTTTCCCTTGAATCCATAAAGCAGGAGTACCCTTGCTATGGAACAGGCGATTATAGAAATCCTGCGTTTCAACTAGAATTAAGTGACGGAAGTAGGATAACAAATTTTGTGTATAAGAGCCATGAAATATTTGATGGCAAAAATCCACTTAAGGGACTTCCACACATTCATGGAGATGATATTGAATCCCTAGAAATTACACTTCATGATGAAAAAATTAATTGTGATTTAATTTTGAATTATAGTATCTTCAAAAATGAACCTGGAATAGTTCGAAGTGCCAAATTTATAAATCATTCTGATGAATCTGTTAAAATTTTAAGCGCCATGAGTTCTTCTATAGATTTTTATGACAGTGACTATCAAATGATGAGCCTTGACGGTTCATGGGCAAGAGAAAGGCATGTACACACAAGAAAACTTACAAGTGGTGTGCAATCGGTTTCAAGTGCTAGAGGTGCAAGCAGTGCACAACACAATCCATTTATAGCACTTAAACGTGAATCGACCACCGAAAACGCAGGCGAAGCTATTGGCTTTAGCCTTATTTACAGTGGAAACTTTTTGGCATCTTGTGAAGTTGATGCATTTGATGTCACTAGAGTTATCATCGGTATAAATCCGTTTGAATTTTCATGGACACTTGATGGTTCTATGAGTTTTCAGACACCCGAAAGCGTCTTGGTATACAGCGAAAATGGTCTTAACGGCATGAGTCAGGCGTATCACAATATTTTTATAAATAATCTGATGAAAAGCAAGTATAAAAATAAGACAAGACCCATTCTTTTAAACAACTGGGAAGCGACTTACTTTGATTTTAGTGAAGAGAGCATTTTGGAAATAGCCAGAAAAGCTAAGGAGCTTGGAATCGAACTTTTCGTCTTAGATGATGGCTGGTTTGGCAGCAGAAGCAGTGATGAATCTTCGCTTGGTGACTGGGATGTGAATTTAGAGAAAATCCCAAGTGACATGAGCGGACTATCTAAAAAAATCAATGATTTAGGGCTTGATTTTGGTCTTTGGTTTGAGCCTGAAATGATAAATGAAGTAAGCGAGCTTTACAAAAAACACAGCGACTATGTAATTTCTGTTCCAGGCCAAAACAAAAGCTACAGCCGACATCAATTTGTGCTTGATTTTAGCCGTGACGAGGTTGTCACTTATATTTTTAATAAGATTAAAGTGATTCTCGATAAGTCTAGTATTTCCTATATAAAATGGGATATGAATAGAAATATCACCGAGGCATACAGCTTAGGTTTAAGCAGCGACAGGCAAAAAGAGTTTTTCCATAGGTATATTTTAGGCGTTTACGACTTGTACGAACGGCTTACAAGTGCTTATCCTGATATTTTGTTCGAATCATGTGCTGGTGGCGGCGGAAGATTTGATCCTGGTATGCTTTATTATGCGCCGCAAACATGGACAAGCGACAACACTGATGCGGTCGAAAGGCTTCATATTCAGTATGGCACATCTATGGTATATCCTATTGTAAGTATGGGTAGTCATGTCTCAGCAGTTCCTAATCATCAAGTGTTAAGAAACACCAGTTTGGATATGAGAGCAAACGTTGCCTATTTTGGTACTTTCGGTTACGAACTTGACGTCAACAAAATGACTTCGGATGAGCAAATAGAAGTTAAGAGCCAAATTGAATTTTTCAAAAAGCACCGTGAAGTAATACAGTTCGGTGATTTTTACCGACTTAAGCAAGGAAATATTTATAGCTGGCAAGTAGTTTCTAAAGATAAAGAAACTGCCATATTCGCCTTTTACCAAATACTTTTTCAGGCTAATCCCTCAATTAAAAAAATAAGACTTGAAGGACTAGATCCTCAAAGCATTTATACATGCGAAACTGACGGTAAAGAGTATTTTGGCGATGAGCTAATGAATATTGGCTATATCTGCCCATTAGAGTATGGTGGTGTTGCCGACGATAAAAATAAAGGCGACTTCACTTCACATGTGTATATTTTCCACAAAAAATAATTTTATTATATTTAGCCTGTGTCAAATTAAGTTGACACAGGCTATTTAAATTTATTAAATTTTACTTTTTTAAGCCCTTTCAAAATATAAGTTTATTATTTGTTTTTAGAAAAATATATATTTAACTATTGGTTTTTTTTTAAAAATCATGTATAATACTAATGTGTAAGTATTACACACTAGTTTTAGCTTTACTACGTTAGGAGGTATTCTTCTATGGATACCACATTTTATATAATTTCTGCTATGGTGCTTTGTGCACACTCATTTTTAAATTTTTTATTATGTAGCCGTTTAAGTAATGAAATGAGATTTAAGAAAATTTCAATTTTATTTGCATGTATTGTTAACGGACTTTTATCTCCGTTTCTTCTAGCCACTCACTTTTCTAATCCTATTTTTTTCTATCTAATTTACTCAAGTCTTTTAATAATGGAGCTGTTTATTTTATTTAAAGGGCGGCTAACTGCAATAATCGGTATTGCAACGGGTTCACTGCTTCACTTATTTGTTTTAAGGGCGTTAATATTGGCAATTTTTGCTCTTATGAATAATACATCTATGTATCAAATCTCTATCGATACTGAACTTCTTACACTTATAAACATTTATTCCTTTGCTGCACAGCTTGTAACCTTAACAATGTTTATAACCTTAATCCCTCTTAAAATTCTTTTAAAAGTCATGTCTAACAAAAGCTTTTATACTGGACTTTTGGCTTTGGCATGTTTTCTTAATGTGTATTTAGTTTATAATTCTTTTATTTTCTTTGTGGATTATTATTCAGTGAATTTAATTGTACAAGAAATTGTAATTTCCCTATTAACATTAAGCTTTTTTTACATCATGATGCTTCTTTTAATCAAAATTTTTAACCTTGATATATATAAAGAAAAAAACAAAGAACTTGAAGGACAAATTGACAAGGACAAAACTCTTACATCTGTAGTTTTTAATTTTGCTGAAATTATTTTCGAAGGAAACTGCACTAAAGATAAGATAACTAGGCTTTTGATAAATTCTACCGAAAGGCCTACAAACCATATAAACAGCCTTACTGAACTTCTTAAATCTCAAGTAGAAAACACCGTGCATCCTGATGATAAATACATTATTCTAGGCATTAACTCTGCTTCTATGATTTCTGATTTTGAAAATGGTAACACCGAGAGTATTTATGAATATCGAGCTAAAAAAATTGTTTCTTCTCCTGAAAATGCTGGCATTATAGTTAAAGAAGATGGCTTTTTATGGTACAGAATGCGCATAAACTTGAGTAAAAATGCAACTACATCCGACATAATTGCATTGTTTACAGTAGATGAAATTGATGATGAGAAACAACTTGAACTTAAACTTAGAGAAAAAGCCGAAAGAGATCCTTTAACAGGCGCTTATAACAAAGAAACTTTTTCTTCAAAGGTAAACGACCTCTTAAAAGAAGGCATGGATGGCACTTTATATATGTTTGACCTTGATAATTTTAAAGGTATTAACGATAATATGGGGCATTCAGCTGGAGACGATGTACTTCGTGAAGTTTACGAAAAAGCAAGCTCTATATTTAGATCTCACGATTTAGTCGGCCGTGTTGGCGGAGATGAGTTTGTAGTATTTTTGCTTGGAAATACTAAAGAATCTTCAATTATCAAAAAAGCTACGCAAATATGTGAATCAATAAATAAGACATATTATGCCCAAAATGGTGTTAATATTGAGATTTCAAGCAGTGTTGGAATCAGCGTAGCACCTAAAGATGGCAACGATTTTGAAACTTTGTTTAACGCTGCGGACCTTTCCATGTATCATTCAAAGAACAGCGGCAAAAACACCTATACAATTTATGATGTTAGCATTTCTTCAGGTTTTAAGCCACAAGAAAAAGAAGACTATATGAGAATTAGAAATCAACAAAATGATTAACAGTTCTAATTTTGCTATAGCTCATACAATGTAACTAAAATAACCCTTTCGCCATAAGATGTAAGAGCAACTTATGATGAAAGGGTTATCTTTATGCTTTTTACTATACTTGCTACCGCTGTAGCCGTCAGTCTTGATGGACTGAGTGTCGGATTTGCCTATGGAGCCTCTAAAATTAAAATCCCTATAAAATCACTTTTGTTTCTCTGTCTTATCCCAACTGTTTTATGCTATTTTACAATGAATTTTTCTTATTTAATTAAAGATTTTCTAGACGAAACTTTTATAAAATATTTTGGATTTAGTGCAATGCTTTTGCTTTCACTTTTTTCATTTCGGCAATACATACTATCAAAAAAAGAGAGTAAACCTTCCTATAAAGCCGGTATCAGCGACATACTAGCTCATCCTGATTTAGCTGATAAAGACAAGGACAAAATGATTGATTTAAATATAAGCGAAGGAATTATACTAGGCCTTGCTCTAAGTATCGACGCACTTGCTGGAAGTGCTGTACTGGCATTTTTAGGAGCTGATTATATAATCAGCTCACTAGCCATAGGTATTTCAAACTTAATTTTCATAAGCACTGGGAATTTATTGGGTAAAAAAATCAAGAAAAGTTTTATTAATTTTAGGCTTGTCCCTGTATTTATATTTTTAATCCTTGCTCTTTTAAGATTTTTTTAATCTACTTCATTATTTTCTGATTCAGCTTCTAATTTTAACTCTTCATTTTGATTTTCGCTTACTTTAGTATTTCCTTTTTTGTGCCACATAGTGAATACCGGTGCCGCAACAAAAAGTGACGAATAACAGCCGCTTATAACGCCTATTGCCATCGGAAGTGCAAAAGAGCTAACTGTATCAAGCCCGTAAATACTTGAAACTACAAATACCGCTAAAAGTGCAATAAGTGTTGTAACCGAGGTTAAAACCGAACGCTCCAAGGTTTGATTTAAGCTAGTGTTCATCGTGCTAATCATGTCCTTTTTGCCTTTTGACAAGGCATTGTTTTCACGGATTCTATCGTAAATAACTATCGTGTCGTTGAGTGAATATCCAAGTATCGTAAGGACTACCGCTATGAAAATTTCGTTTATTCCCATGCCGAAAATAATAAACACAAAATAGATTATCAATACGTCGTGGACAAGTGCAAGTATCGCCGTAAGTCCAGCCTTTGCCCCACCGATTTTTTTAAATCTCATGGCTATGTAGGCTAAAAGTAATAGAACGGTTATCCCAAAGCATGCGATAGATTTTTGTAAGAATTGTGCACCCATTGCAGGGTCAACTGAGTTTGACTCAGCCAAGGTAAAACCTTTATCCCCATATTCTTCATTAAGCCTATCAAGAAGCGCCTTTTGTGTATCTGGAGTTATCGCTTCATTCCCTGAAAATGATACTGTGACTTGGTGCTGATTTGTCGCCATCAGTACTCCTGAATTTATCTCGGCTTCTCGTCCTGTAACTTCTTCTACTAAACTTGCGATTTCATCTTCATCTACGCTGTCATTCACAGAATACGTTATGACTGCACCACCCGCAAACTGAATGTCAAGTTTTGCTCCGAAAACCACGTTAAATACTACTCCAACAAGCAAGACTGATGCCGATATTCCAAAAAATATCTTTCTGTTTTTGTAAAAATCAACGGTAAGTTTCTTGCTTTTTTCCTTATATCCGAATAAAGATTTTTTTCTAAACGCTTTGAAACTTGTAAGTGATTTTATCATCATTCTTGACGCAAAAACCGCCATTATAAAGTTTCCGATAACACCGACTAACAATGTAAATCCGAAAGAATAAATCGCACCTGTAGTAGATTCGCCAAATATAGCCGATAAAATATTGCCAGGACCAAAAACGCCTATCAGCATAATCGAAACTATAATTATCGTGATATTTCCATCGACAACCGCAGAAAAACTGTTTTTACAGCCGTTATAAATCGCACCGTCAAGAGTTTTTCCGGCGTATAATTCTTCTTTAATTCTACTGGCGGCAATTATGTTGGCATCCACGCCTATTCCCACTGAGAGTATAATACCCGCAATGCCGGGAAGTGTGAGTGTAAAGCTGTTAAACGCTGGAAAAAATCCTGAAATAGCCGCAAATGTAAGACCAATTTGTCCCGCTATTGTTATTACAGAAACCACACCTGGCAATCTGAATTTAAAAATCATAAATGCGGCAACCAAGGCAAAAGCTATGACTCCCGCTATTTGCATCGCTTCAAGAGATTGAAGTCCAAGCGTCGGATTTATCGTTCTGATATTTGTAGTTTCAAGTGCAAAAGGCAGTGCGCCACCTTGTATTTTATTTGCAAGGTCTGTTGCAGTTTCGGCATCAAAACTTCCTGTAATCTGCGCCTTTCCGTCCGCTATAACGGAATTTACCGTCGGGTATGAAATCATCACATCGTCCATCCAAATTGAGATTATTTGCCCGACATTTTCTTCAGTAGCATTTTTAAATTTTTCGACTCCGTCTTCATTCATCGTAAGCGAAACGCCGTATTCTGTAGCACCTGTCTCGTCCTGATACACGCTTGCCTGTGCACTTTCTATATCCGAGCCATCAAGATAAATCGTATCTTTTGTTTCTCCCGTAGGAGTCGTATACACCGTTTCACCGTTTTCATCGGTGTAATAGCTTTCAAACTCCATGCCTTTTCTAAAGGTAAGCTGAGCCGTTGCGGCGAGTTCATTCACCGCTTCTTCTGGATTAAAATCGGCTTCGTCACTCTTCCATGGAAACCTGACTATTATCCTATTGTTGTTAGAATCCGTGTATAATTCATAGTCCGTTATGTTAGACGAAACCATTCTAAGCTCTATTATCGCCTTAGCAGCTTCTAGCTCTTCATTATCGGCTATCATTCCGTCCATAGGACTAAACGTTGCCTCGACTCCACCTCTAATGTCTATTCCCCATCTGATATCACCAGCACCTTTTATTAAGATTGTTCCATCTGGCGTTTTAATTCCAAATACAGATAGGTATGAGATTAAAAGTATTAGTATTGTTAAAATAAAAAATATCGGTTTTTTGACTTTGTTCATTTTTGCACTCCATTCCCATTATTTTGTTCAAAATGTAAATTTATTATATCACAAACTACTTTTCAAGTCCAACCTTTATAAAAAATTAACATATAAACTATGCTAATTTTACACTTAGCTATTTACTTTTCCTATTTTATATTCTATAATTACACGGTGTAACGATTATTCAATTAGGATTTATATTGCTTCACAAGGTGAAGCGTTTTTTGCTGAAAGGAATTTGAAAATGAGCCATCCAGATAATTTATGTATTGATTTAGATTTTGATGTATTTACTTATGATAAATTTAAATCTGATATAGAGATAAAAAATATTAATAAAATTTGCATGACAGAAGTTATCAACGCCGACATGATGATAGCTACTTTTGGTGAAGAATTATACGCCAAGAGCTGCAAAGAGGTTTTAAGCGAAGGAAAATCTCAAATAAAGGCCCTCGGCCTTGACAAATGCATTATCTACTATATGCATAATTATAAAAATTTTATTGTTGCTGGAACAGAGGAGATTAGCGACGAGGATTTTGAAAAAATAATGCGAATGTCTTATGAGCAGTACGAGCATTCTACTTCTATGCAAACAGAAATAAGCGGTATTTCAAGATTTGTCCTTGTTTTTGGCAAAGAAAATATAATAGATAGGGCTAAAAGTGCATTTTATCTTAACAGAAAATCTCAAAACAATTACATAATTGCTTCTAATGAAAAGGCAGTACTTGCCGAAGAAACTAACCAAAGTGTAAAAACACTAGAGCTTATTAATTATGCCATAAATAATGATGCTGTTGTTCCATTTTATCAAGGTATTTACAATAACGAATTAAAAAGAATAGATAGATACGAAGCACTTATTCGCCTTTATGATTCAGAAGGTAAGATTTATTTCCCTGGTTCATTTTTAGATGTAGCTAAAAAATTTAAAATGTATAACACACTTAGTAAATGTGTTATAGATAAAGCTTTGAGTGATTTTGAAAATAAATCTTATAGCTTATCTATAAATATTTCTTTATACGATGTTGAAAATGCCGATTTTGCCTCTTGGTTTATTGATAGACTAAAAAATTATTCAGACCCCCAAAAAATTATTATAGAATTTGTCGAAACAGAAAATTATAATCATGGAAAACTCTTATATAATTTTTTAAACACCGTGCGTGATATTGGGTGCAAAATTGCTGTCGATGATTTTGGCGTTGGATTTGCAACTTATACATCAATAATCTCACTAAAACCTGATATAATTAAAATAGACGGAAACATCATAAAAGATTTAACTGTAAGTAAAGATTGCCTGACAATACTTGATTCAATTTGCTATATGGCAAGACTGATTGATTCTAAAGTAGTGGCAGAATTTGTCGAAAATTCAGAAATTCAAGATATACTCATTCATCATAATGTTACATATTCACAAGGGTATTATTTTTCAAAACCACTTCCCTTAAATGAAATTTCTTAAAATTTATTAACTTATAAAAAAAACCGCTGTAATTTTACAGCGGTTTTAATTTAATTCAAATTTGATATATCAGTGGATATTATTTTCTCTTTCAGCTTAAGAAGCGCTGTCGGCGCTACCGAAAATTCTCTGATTCCCATTTTAAGAAATTTATCTGTAAGAGCTAAATCTGTGCCAAGTTCTCCGCACATACTAACTTTTATCTTCTTCTTTTTGGCGTTTTTAACAGTAATACTTATTAATTCAAGAACTGCCCTATGCTGTGAATCATGATACGGATACCTATGGTAAAGTTCCTCGGACAAACCTTCTGTAAGTTGGGTTAAATCATTGGTGCCTATACTGAAAAAATCTGCATACTCTGCAAGTTTATCGCTTATTAGTGCTGCCGACGGCGTCTCTATCATTACCCCTATTTCAGTATTAGGATCAAAGTCTGTTCCCTCTGCCTTAAGTTCGTTTTTCACTTCCTCACATAAGCTTTTAGCATCAATTAATTCTTCTAAAAAGCTTACCATCGGGAAAAGTATAGATATTTTACCAAAAGCTGTAGCCCTATAAATAGCCCTTAATTGCGCCTTAAAAATCTTAATGTTATACAACATAAACCTAAGTCCACGAATTCCAAATTCATGATGCATACCAATTAAACCATCGCAACTTGCGTCTACTTTATCTGCTCCAAAATCCAGCGTTCTTATCACCATTCTCTTGCCCTTCAATTTAGATACGGCTTCTTTATATACCTCAAACTGCTCATTTTCAGCGGGTATCCTACCTTTGCCTAAAAACAAAAATTCACTTCTAAAAAGCCCTATACCCTGTGCATCATTTTGAAAAGCAAAATCTAAATCATCAAGATTTCCGATATTAGCTAAAATATGTACCTTTTTTCCATCTAAGGTCTTTGATTTTACTCCCTTCAATTTTTCAAGAAGTGCAAGCCTTCTCTTAAAATCTTCTTCCTTATTTTTAAGAATCTCTATGGTTCTTTCATCGGGTTCAATGTAAAGCTCACCCTTTTCACCGTCTAAAAACGCATGCTTTCCATCTATCAGCGGATTAATTTTTTCGCCAGCATTAACCACTGCCGGTATTCCCATTGTCCTTGCGATTATTGCGGTATGTGAATTTACCGAGCCTTGATTTGTTACAAATCCTAAAATTTTCTCCCTATCCAGTTGTGCCGCTTCGCTTGGATTTAAATCTTCAGCTGCAATTATTACTGGTACATCTGTTTCTACCCTATTATCCGGTACATCACACAAAATGTGAAGTAGTCTTCTTGAAACATCGCTTACATCAGCAGATCTTTCCCTTAAATACGGATCTTCAATATTAGAAAGCAGTCTTATGTACTTTTGGCTTACATGTGCCACTGAAAACTCTGCACAGTAATTATTTTCGAGAATTAATTTTTCAATTCCGCTTTCATAATCTGGATCTTCAAGCATTAGCTGATGAATTACAAACAATACTGCATTTTCACTTCCTACTGAATTTACACTTTTGTCGTAAATTTCCTGTAACTGCTGTTTCGCTTTGCTCCTTGCCCTTCTAAATCTTATTAGTTCTTCATCTGCATCTCTTACAATTCTCTTACTCGTGTTTAAATTTACTTTTCTTACAAAATGAATTGGTGCTGAGGCTATTCCGGCACAAGCCGGTTGGCCTTTTAACTTTAACATTATAAACCTCCTTTCTGCGAAAGTTAAAAATAATGTTAACTAGGCTTCCTTATTTCGTCAAATTGCTATAGTTCAATTATACACTTTTTAGATTTAAACTTCCATGTGCTTTGTGCATAAACTACATGTATTTTTTTGTTAATTTCTTACAATTAAAATGATAAGTAAAATATAATTTGACTAAACAAATAATACAGTATAAAATTATAATTAATTCTTTAATGAAATTTATATTAAATAGGTAATTAAAATGTATAAAATATTAGATAAGGTAAATTCAAATAATCGCATACCAATGCATATGCCAGGCCACAAAAGAAACTCTAATAAGTTTCCATATTTTAAAAGTTTAACTTATGATATCGATTTAACTGAAATTGACGGAGTTGACAATTTACAGCATCCCGAAGGCATTTTAAACGAATACATGGAAAAAGCCGCAAAACTCTTTGGCTCTAAACACTGCTTTTTTTTAACTGGAGGCAGCACTATCGGTATTCTTTCAGGCATTAGAGCACTTACAAAAGATGGTGATAAAATTCTTATGCCAAGAAATTGCCATCGCTCTGTATACAATGCCGTAGAATTATGTAGGCTTAAACCTATCTTTACCGAAGGTGTTTTTTATGATGGCAATGCACTTTCAAATGCAGTTTCAGCTGAAAGCATAGAAAACAAATTAAAACTTCACTCTGATATTAAGCTTGTTTTTATCACTAGCCCTACATATGAAGGGTATATCAGTGATATTGCAAAAATAAAAAGCATCTGCGATAGATACTCTGTAAAATTAATGGTCGATGAAGCGCACGGCTCTCATCTATCATTAAGTAAATATTTTGGCAAAAGTGCTATTGACGGTGGTGCTGATTTAGTGGTACAAAGTCTTCACAAGACAATGACTGGATTCACTCAGACAGCTCTTTTACATGTAAATAGCGATAATGCTGATTTAAAGAATCTTTTAAGAAACATAAATATTTTTCAAAGCAGTAGCCCTTCATACATTCTCCTTTCTTCCATTTGCTGTGCTATCGATTATTTTTATGCATATTCCCATGAGATTTTTTCTTCTATGAGTAATTCTTTAGACTTATTTTATCAAAAAGCAAAAAGCCTAAAGCATTTAATTGTAAAGAACGAAAAAAACAAAGACAAGACTAAAATTATAATCGACTGTAGCCTTTGTGACATCAGCGGCACTCAGCTCATGAATTTATTAAGAAGCAATCATAACATTGAGCTTGAAATGGCTTATTTAAACTTCGCACTCGCCATGACAGGCCCCGGCGATACCGACGAAAGCTTAGATTTGCTATTTCTTGCACTAAGTACGATTGATTCCAATTTACATTATACACAAAGAAACTCGTTATTTTTGTCAGAATTTGACAGTGATTTTAAAATTAGCATAAACGATGCCTTATCTTCTAATTTTGAACTTATTGATGTTAAAGAAAGTGTAGGAAGGATTTCACACGAGTATATTTGGGTATACCCACCAGGTGTGCCAATTCTCATTCCTGGTCAAAGCATTAGCGATGAATCTATAAACTTTATCCAAACTATGAATACCCACGGCAGTAATATTTCAAGCGACATGGCTAATTGGCCCTTCATAGCCGTTTGTACTTGACGTGAAGTGCAAATTATGATAAAATAAATTTAAAATATTTGATTAAATAAGGAGTTAATTACGATATGAAAAGAATTCAAACTATTGAAACAAGAAACCTTAAAGAAAGTGCTAAAAAAGGCGGTTGCGGCGAGTGCCAAACTTCTTGTCAATCAGCTTGTAAAACATCTTGCGGTGTAGCTAACCAAAAATGCGAGAGCGAAAAGAAATAAAAATTTTATTAAATCCGCCTATTGTCCGGTTTGGATGACAGGCGGATTTTTTCATATTAATTTAAATAAGAAAGGTGTCGTTTTAACTGTAAAACTAACTTTTTCAGTTAACTGCGACATGGTTAATTTATGATACACCAATACAAGTTAAACGATTTAAATATAGTATTAGACGTTGGAAGCGGCAGCGTCCATGTGGTGGATGAAGTTGCCTATGACATTATTTCTATGTTTGAAAATGAAACAAAAGACGAAATAACAAAGAAAATTCTTGAGAAATATTCGGACAATCCTGAAATTAACAAAAAAGAAATAAGTGACTGTATTAGCGACATTCAAAATCTTAAAGACAGCGGAAAACTATTTTTAAACGAAGATTACACGCTTGAAGCTGTCAATTTCAAGGCAAGTAACAATGAAATCAAGGCGCTTTGTATGCATATTTCACACGCCTGCAATCTATGCTGTGAATACTGCTTTGCTGGACAAGGAAAGTACAAAGGCGAAGAGGCTCTGATGAGTTTTGAAGTGGGAAAACAGGCATTCGATTTTCTAATTAAGAATTCTGGCAAGAGAAGAAACCTAGAGGTTGACTTTTTTGGTGGAGAGCCACTGATGAACTTTGACACTGTTAAAAAGCTCGTAGAATATGCAAGAGAGATAGAAAAAGAGCACGGCAAAAATTTTAGATTCACTCTTACCACTAACGGCGTGCTTTTGGACGATGACGTCATTGACTTTGCCAATAAAGAGATGGACAACGTGGTTTTAAGCCTTGATGGTAGAAAAGAAATTCACGATAAATACCGAGTGGATTACAAGGGAAAAGGCAGTTATGATTTAGTAGTGCCTAAGTTTCAGGAGTTCATCAAAAAGAGAGACAGCAAGGGCTATTACATGAGGGGCACATACACAAAAAACAACCTTGATTTTACAAACGATGTCTTTCACATGGCTGATTTGGGATTTAAGGAACTTAGCATGGAACCTGTTGTTTCAGATGAAAACGACGCTTCTGCCCTTAACATGAACGATTTACCTGTTTTATTCGAGCAATATGAAATCTTGCTTAAAGAGATGATTAAGAGAAAAAAAGAAGGAAACGGCTTTACCTTTTACCATTACATGCTAGATTTAAGCCACGGACCTTGCATTTATAAAAGAGTCAGCGGTTGCGGCTCTGGAACTGAGTATTTTGCTGTTACTCCATCTGGCGACTTGTATCCATGTCATCAATTTGTAGGAGATAAAAAGTATTTGATGGGCAATGTATGGGACGGAGTCACCGAAAAAGAGAAGCAAGATGAATTTAGAAAATGTACTGTTTATTCTAAAAAAGAATGTCATGACTGTTGGGCAAGACTTTACTGCGCCGGCGGCTGTGCTGCTAATGCCTATCATTCTACTGGCGACATCATGGGACTGTACAGTTTCGGGTGTGAACTTTTCAAAAAAAGAATCGAATGTGCGATAGCTCTTTATATTTCTGAAAATATGGAATGAGGTAAAACTTATGGATAACTTTGCTGTTTACGATACAAAAGTCGGTTTTTTAATTATACGATATCAAGACGAAAGCGTTACAATGATTAAAAAAATTACTAAAGATACAGTAGACGATTTTGGCAAAAAAACGCCATTTACAGACATGGTTTATGAAGAATTATCCCAATATTTTGAAGGAAAAAGAAAGAATTTCACCTTTGCTTATACACTTTATGGAACCGATTTTCAAAAGAAAGTTTGGAGTGCACTTTTAACGATTCCATATGGCGAAACCTGCACTTATAAAGACATTGCTATACAAATCGGTAATGAAAAAGCTAGTCGTGCAGTGGGACTTGCCAATAATAAAAACCCAATTAATATAGTTATTCCTTGCCATAGGGTTGTGGGCTCTTCGGGAAAACTTGTAGGTTATGCAGGTGGCCTTGACATGAAAAAGGCACTTTTAGACATTGAGAAGCTAGCTAAATAACAAAATCACCGCTACTTCTCCTATATATAATGCAAAAACAGCTTAGGAATAAATCCTAAGCTGTAATTCTATCTAAAAAAAACAAGTAGGCGACCCAAAGGTCGCCTCTTTAATACTTGTTAATATAAAGCTATATTATGCGCTTGCGTTCAACTTTTTAACAAGAGCAGATTTTTTCCTTGCTGCAGTATTTTTATGGAGAATTCCTTTAGCGGCAGCTTGGTCAATTTTCTTAACAGCAACTCTAACAGCTTCAGCTTTATCCTCGCCTGATTCGATAGCGATGTTAGCTTTTTTGATTTGAGTTTTAAGTTGAGAATTAATCATTTTGTTTTGTGCAGTTTTAGTTGCGATAACTTTAACACGTTTTTTAGCTGATTTAATATTTGGCATTTTGGCACCTCCTTCGGCATTAACTGTGTAATAACACGCAAAATATAATACCACATATTTTCAAAAAATGCAAGATTTTTTTAATTTTTGCTTCATTATCTTAAGTTATAACTTGCAAATAAATATAAATGTTCAAAAATGAATTATGATTGACAAGATTTTTATTGAAACTTATAATTTAATTATAACTACTTTGCAATAATTAAGCGATTTCAAACGTTACTAAATTATAAGGCTTACACTTTAATGTTAGCCTTAACTTATGGAGGATTTTAAAGTGCACAAAACTATGCTAAATAAATTAATAGCCGCTAGCGTTTCTTTATCTACTGAAAAAGACTCAAACGTTCTGCTTCAAGACATTTTGACAGCTGCCATGGACATCACCTCTTGCGATGCAGGAACACTTTATATAAAAAATAACAATACACTTGACTTTAAAATCATGATTACAAAGTCGATGAATAATTATAAAGGTGGAAAATTCAGTGAAATTCAAATGCCTTCTGTTTCTATGAAACCAACAAATGTTTGTGCAAAATCTTTAATAGATAGAAAGCTTATCAATATTAAAGATCTTTCAAAGAACAGCGAATTTGATTTTATTGGCCCTAAAAAATATGATTCGATGACAGGCTATAAGACAAAGTCTATGCTTGTAATCCCTATGGAAGACAATACAGGCGAGCAAATCGGTGTCTTGCAACTTATGAATGCTCTTAATGAAAACGGTGAAGTGATTGCATTTGACAAGAAGTACGAAGTATATATCTCTGCTTTGGCCTCTCTAGCGGCTGCAAGCATTGTAAACCTTAATCACAAGGATGAGATGAGGGAACTATTGGAATCCTTGGTAGGAGCGCTCTCAACGGCCATATATATCAGAACTCCATACAATGTCACTCATACTCAAAACATGGTAAAATATGGAGAAAAGTTTATTGAGAAGCTTAATGAGTTAAATCTTGAGTGGAATTTTGACGAGCAGAAAAAGAGAGAGTTTCTGATGAGCATTTGGCTTCATGACGTCGGAAAGCTTACGATTCCACTTGAAATAATGAACAAAGAGACAAGACTTGGCGAGGCATTGGAGAGAGTAGAGACCAGATTTGAGATTATTTCTCTTTTAGCAAAGCTTAACGAAGCAAAAACAGGACAGTCTGCCGCCACAACTCTTGAAAACATTAAACATGCAAAAAAAATCATTCATTCTGCCAATTTTGCGGGATTTTTAGGCGAAGAATTAGAAAATGAAATTATGTTAATCTCATCATATAAATATACTGATTGTAATAAAGAGATTAAACCTTGGCTTAATGAAGATGAGATAGATTCATTGCTTATAAAAAAAGGAACTCTGACTTTTTCTGAGCGAGAAGTCATGGAAAGCCACGTTTTAATGACTGAGAAAATACTTAATAATGTTAAATTTAGTACAGAATATCAAAATGTGCCAAAATGGGCTTCGCAACACCATGAATTCATAAATAAAATGGGTTATCCGAATAAGCTAGAGAAAGTACAGCTTGATAAAGAAGCGAGACTTCTTACAATCATTGACGTTTTTGATGGCTTATCTGCAACTGACCGCCCTTATAAAAAAGCAATTCCACTTGATAGGGTCATCCTCATATTAAAAGATATGGAGGAAGAGGGCAAACTTGACTCAGAAATTTTAGATTTATTTCTGACGATAAAGCCTTGGGAATAAATATTTGAAAGGATTAATCATGAGCAAAAAACTAATCAGCATCATTATCTTAGTTATTTCATCTCTAATTTTCACTTCTTGTACTTCTGAAGTCAGTGCCTCTGTAGTGCGCCTTTCAGAAACTAAAGGGACAGTTGAATTATATGATGAAAATTATGAACTAATTACGCAAACACAGGACATGAAAATTTTTGACGGTTACAGCCTATCAACAGGAGATGAGAGCTATGCCTTTGTAGACTTAGACGAGACTAAATTAGTTAAATTTGAGGAAGAAAGCCTTTGTGCTTTTAATGAGTCCGGAAAAAATATTAGCCTTGAATTAAAAGAAGGCTCTATGTTTTTTAACGTAAGTAAGCCTCTTGAAGACGACGAAACTTTTGACATTACAACTTCTACAACCGTAACAAGCATCAGGGGAACTTCGGGTTATATTTATGCAGAAAATGACAATATAAGCAGCATCTCTCTTTTTACTGGAAAAGTTGACATTACCCTAAATAGCGATTTAGAAGATGATACTGTATCTATAACAGCCGGTCAAAAGCTGAGTTTTAATAAAGAAAATGGCACTGTAGATATTTCCGATATAGATTTAAAAGACTATGGCGATTTTGTGCTTAACAGTATTGCCGAAGATGAAGACTTGTTAAATGAAGTCGAATCACAAACTGGAATAGACAATCTTTCAGATGAAATCGAAAAAATTTTAAACGATGACGAAACCGACATAGACGATGACGATAATGATGACAATGACAACATTGACGGCGAAATTGAAGACGATAAAGATGAGGATGAAACATCAGAAATTGACGATTCAGATGAGGATAAGCTTGATAATTTTAATGAAAATGAAGCTTCGTCAAATCAAAATTACGAAACTAGCGAGCCAGATGATTTTGATGAAACAGAAGATGCAGATGATTCAAACTCTCAAAGCTCTAATTCATCTACTGCCCAAATAACAAGCAAGGATAATGATGATGACGACGATACAGACGATGATGACAATGACGAGCAAGCAAGTGATGACTCTGATATTGATGATGATTAAACCGGTGAATGCATATGACCTTTCATGAAACGATTATAAAATATATTGTCTCTTTTCTGCTCTCTGTTTTATCATTTTTCATAGTAGAATCTGGAGTATTTTTACCACTGGCCAATAGTCTTAATGACTATTTATATCAAGTCCCCAGTACACCAGACAGCCGAATTGTAATTATCGGAATCGACCAACGAGCTCTAAGTGAATTTGGTGAATTTCCTTGGGATAGAGATATAATTGCAAATGCTATTGCCTACTTAAATAAGGATGAAGAAACCATGCCTTGTGTAATAGGGATTGATGTTTTATTTGTAAACGAAAGTGAAAATGATGAACTTCTTTTAAATGTATCTTCTGAACATGACAATATTGTCTACTCTTCCTATGCTGAGTTTTCCAATAAAACTGTTAGTTTAAGTGAAAGCGAATTTTATATTGACGATTTTTATGTTTCTTCTTTTTCGCCCGTGTTTGAAGCTCTTGATAAAACATCTTTAAGCGGACATGTGAATGCAATGATTGACTCTGATGGCGTTTTAAGGCATGGACTTTGGCAAATCGACTTAGAAAATGGAGAGACTGTACCTTCTTTTCATAGTGTAATTGCAAATCTTTATGCAGATAAGAACGATTTACCGCCCATAGAGCCACCGCCAATGGATAGCAATAACATGTGGTACATAAGCCAACAGTCATCCCCAGGTGCTTACAGTGACGGCATATCTGTCTTAGATTTAGTAAACCAAAGTATTGATTCCTCATATTTTGATGATAAAATTGTACTTATCGGTCCCTACGCAGCAGGTCTTCAGGACGATTTTAAGACCCCTATAGACTCTAGCGAAAAGATGTATGGTGTTGAATATCAGGCAAACGCTATTTCAGCTCTTTTAAATGGTGAAACAAAATATATAGTACCTAATTTTTACCAAAGTTTACTTTTATCTGTTATAGTCTTCTTTTCATCAGTATTTTTTTCAAAGAAAAAAACATTAATAATTACAATTTTTTGGATTTTATTATTTATTTCATGGATAATTATGTCAATAAGCCTTTACAATATTGGCATTTTGATATATACTCTTTATGTACCTATGTTCATTAGTATTTTATACCTAATTTCTATTATATCAAATTATTCTGTGGTTTTTGCTGAAAAACTGAAACTATCTAGAACCTTTGAGAGATATGTCGCCCCCGAGATTGTAAAAGAACTTTTAAAGGGTGGTAAGAAATCGCTTGAACTCGGTGGCAAGGTAGTGGACGTATCGGTAATGTTTGCCGATATCAGGGGTTTTACAGCCCTGTCTTCTGTGCTACCGCCAAAAACTTCGGTTGAAATTGTAAATAAATATCTTTCACTTTTTAGCCAATCAATTTTAAAACATAATGGTACACTTGATAAGTATATAGGTGACTGCACCATGGCTTTTTGGGGCGCACCACTAAAAGACCCTGAAAGTGCTTTTAAAGCTATTAAAACAGCTAGCGAAATTATTGAAAAAAGCACGCTAATTTCAGCTGAAATTAAAGAAAAATACGGATTTGACATCAATGTTGGAATTGGAATCACCTTAGGCCCTGCCGTTGTCGGAAACATTGGCTCTTCAGTGCGTATGGACTACACCGCTATAGGCGACTGTGTCAACACTGCTTCTAGACTTGAGAATGCAGCGTCTGGCGGAGAAATATATGTAAATAAAGAAATAGTAACAAATCTTACATTAATAGCTGAATTTTCTAAAGTTTCAAAAAACATAAAACTTAAAGGTAAAGAAGACGATTTTGAAATTTTTAAGTTTGAGCGCTTTATTTAGTTTATGAGACCACTGTAATGTACAGTGAATTTATGATAAACCTTCCTATAGATAAGGACCAAGATAATTTATTATCTTGGTCCTTATCTCTTTATTTATCAAAAAGCATTCTACGTTTTGTAGACAGTCTAAAGGTTTCTTTCATATTTTCTATTTCATCATTTTCGATTTGATTTTTAAGATTTAATAAGCTCTCTACGAAAACATCTATTTCATCGCATAAAATATCTTTGTTCATGCTAAAAAGTTCGCTCCATAAATTTTCGTCAATCTTTGCAATTCTAGTCAAATCCTTAAAGCTGTCACCGCTGTATTTTACTAGGTCTTCGTCTTCATTTGCCACCATCAAACTCACCGCTATCGCATGGGTAAGCTGGCTTAAATAACCTATCATCCGATCGTGCTCTTTAGCACTAAGCTTTGAAATCACGGTAAATCCTAGCGTTTTCGCCATGTCTCTTAGAATATTTTCAGCTCCAGCTGTATTTTTTTCACTCGGCACAAGAATTAAATTCGCCTCTTTAAAAATTGCGCAATCCGCATTTTTAACGCCAAGTGTCTCTTTGCCTCTCATCGGATGTGAAGCGTAAAATTCTATTCTAAGTGGATGAAGAATCGCTTGAATATCTCCTACTATCCCCTGTTTAACTCCACAAACGTCGGTGACAATAGCTTTTTCTTTCATGTATTTTGCATTTTCTTTTACCCACTTAACCATCAGTTTTGGATAAAGACAAAGTACTATCAAATCGCTCTTTTCTAGATATTTTTCATAATCATTTGTGCTTCCGTCAGTAATGTAGCCACGGCTTTTAGCAAAATCTATGCTCTCTTCATTAATGTCAATTCCATAGACCGTATTTCCAGCTTTTTTTAATCCCATTGCATAGCTTCCACCCAAAAGGCCAACTCCGACTATAGTTATAATTTTATCTTTCATTTAACTCTCCAAAAATTAAGCTGTAAAATTCAGCTTAGAAATTATCTCAGGCTCATCTACAGAATCCATATAATACAAAATTAATATATCGTCCGAATCTGCCATCAACGCCTCTAAATCTTCTCTAAAAAATCTTAAGTCCACCACATTTATTTTATCATAGTACGGTATCAAAAACGGTATAAAACTGTTTGCGATAGAATCTTTAATCACCGTTATCTCTTTTGAAGTATTACTATCGGTATTTATTTCAATCAAGGCTCTGTTCTCGCCTAAAAAGTATAGGTATTCATCCTTTTTTTCTAAATTTTCATCAAAGTAAACCGAGTCAAACGTAGTATCAATTTCGGGGATATACATGTTGTAATTTCCATCGTAAGTGTTTAAATCATACCTTAAAACTTCATCCGAAACCGCACCGAAAAAACACCCTTTTGAATAAGTTGTTCCTAAAAAACTATCCGAAACTTTTGTAACTGTATAGTCGTCTTCAATCTCTAAATCAAGCGATTTAGAGATTTCCTTAAATCCTATATAAGCACCATTACTGGTCCAGTGGTGGTCGTTTTTATAATAAATTTGCTGCTCGTTTCCGCTTAAATCGTCACTTAAATCAACATAGCTCTCACCTAAAAGCTCTGCCGCCTTTTGCTGAAATTCATACTCATCAAATGGAGTCGCAAAATCGGGCATTTTATCTTCAAGTACATGAGAAGCTGACGGTACAATACTAACGACAAAATTTTTATCTGGATTATTCTCTTTGAAAACCGCCATTTCTTCTATACTTTTCACGGCGTCTTCCATCGTGGCATCAATTTTTTGAAGGTAATAGTCGTCTTTAGCAAGATAGACTCCATTTATCTCTTTGTACCCTAGTAAAATCTGTGCCTGAGATTTAGCCGAGACAAAAAATGTTCTAAGCGGTGAATGGTCGTTCAGATACGTTTCAAAATCTCTTGTCCATTCGCCTTCTATCAGTGATTCCACGCTAAAGTCAGGAAACTCTTCAAGCGCCCTGTTTTCCTCTTCTGAAAAATCACTTTTCGGGAGAAATATTATTCCCAAAAGGAATATAAATATAACAGCAAGAAAGGAAAAAACTATAATTTTATCATATACTGCTTTTTTCATGTCTATACTCCTTTTCTAAATTAAAATCTAAAATATAAGAACGGATTGAAGCTTTCGCTGATTAAAAACGCAGTGCAAACAAAGAATAATACCGCAATAATCAGCATTGATGAAAGGCTGTATACAAGCGTTCCGTCGTACTTTGCCTTAATTTTCAAAACTGAGTTTTTGACTATAGGCGTAGCACCGACTAAGGCTAACACTATGAGAACTGCGGACGAAAGTAGGAAATACAAAAATCTTTCGTCTGCAAATGATGATGCATTTATGCCAAATGCTTTTCCGATAAACGAAAAGCACGGCGCTATGTCGTCGTAAGCTAGGAACAATAGTCCTATGCACATCAAGACTGTCGTGTATAACCTTGAAATAAATTTTGGAATTCTCTCTAATATATCTAAAAGGAACGCTCTTTCAAGCACGATGAATATTCCGCTCCACAATCCCCAAAAAACATTGGTAAATGTTGCTCCGTGCCACAAACCTGTCAAAAACCAAGTTAAAAACAAATTAAAATACGTCCTACCGCTTCCCTTTCTGTTTCCACCTAAAGGAATGTAGACATATTCTTTAAACCAAGTTCCAAGTGACATATGCCATCTTCGCCAAAATTCTGTAATACTTTTTGCTATAAATGGATAATTAAAGTTCTCTATTAGCTTAAACCCAAACATTTTGCCAAGGCCTATCGCCATGTCGCTGTATCCCGAAAAATCAAAATAAAGCTGAACTGGAAATAGTATTATACCAAGCCAAGCGGTCATAGATGAAACTTCGCTTTCGGGAAGTGCCTGAATTTGCGCCCAAAAATAGCCTAAATTATTCGCAATCAGCATTTTTTTAGAGAGACCTATGATAAATCTTATGACGCCCTCTGAAAACAGGCTAAGACTTTCTTTTCTATGCTCCATTTGGTATTCGACCGACTTATACCTTACAATCGGGCCTGCTACTAATTGTGGAAAAAGTGAAACATAGGTTGAATATGTTATAAAATTCTTTTGCGCCGCCACTTCGCCTCTGTAGCAATCTATGGTGTACGACATGGACTGGAAAGTGTAAAAGCTGATTCCAAGTGGCAAACCAAGGTTTAAAAGCGGAATAGATGAGGAAAAAAGCGTGTTTGCATTTATTATGAAAAAGTCCGCATATTTAAAGGTTGCTAGCAAGCTTAAATTAACAATTATACTCGCTATAAGCGCTATTCTTTGGAGCTTTTTGTTATTATTTATCTTACCCTTGTCTATTAAAAGTCCGCATACATAGTCTACCGTCGACGAAAAAAGCATAAGGAGAATGTAAACAGGTTCTCCCCATGCATAAAATATCAAGCTGCACACAAAGAGAATTAAATTTTTCCCTTTGCGTGGAACTATATAATATAAAATTAGTGTAAGTGGTAAGAAAACGAACAAGAAAAGTACACTTGAAAAAAGCATAAATACCCCTTAATTAATTATTGGCTAAGAGCGTTTTCAAAGGCGGTTTCAGCCTTATCTGCGGTTTCATCATCAAAAACCGCATACATGATGTATAATCCCTTTTGCTCTACCTCTGCGTCTTCAACGTTTTTGTATTCATCGGGTAGGTAGTCGGAATATGTTTTCTTGATTTCCTTTGTATTGTCAAGCGATGTTTCAAGCTGCTCTTCAAGATTTCCTGTATGGCTTTCATTTGTAGCCTTTATCACGACTATTTCATTAAGCGATGTGCTAACTGTCGATGTGTAAACCACATAAGATTCAACTAATTCAAAGTCTATGGCTGTAAGACTTTCTGCCTTTGCCCTAGCTTCGTCCGATTTTCCGAGTTCATCCATATTTGCTCCGATTTCTTCCAAAATCTCTAAGCACAGTTCATCTGCCGTCAAGTCATTTCTTACCGAAGGAGTGTCTCCCGAACACGCCGCAAATGTCATTAAAGCCGCTACTGCTAATACTAATAATTTTTTCATTTTTACACCTCTAAATTTAAACATATTCATGTCTTTTTATAAAATCAATCTCTTTTTGAAGGGTCGCCTCATTTAAATGTAATCCGTCACCGTTATCGTAGTCAGAATTAAGATTCCCATTTTCATCCATAAATATCGGTGCCGAATAAAGGAATTTCACTCCCATTTGGCTACACATCTTCGCAAAAAGGTAATTTGCCTTGTTAAGTCTTTCATTCGATATGCTGTCGGCGTATTCGTAATCCGCTGCTACTGGAAAGACCGACTGCACAATTATTTTAGTCTCAGGAGAAACCTCCATGATAGAATTTAAAAGCTTTACATACTCGCCTATATAATAATCTGAATCGCTGTCTATATAAAAGCTTACACCATTTAGTCCTAGAGTAATTAACATATACTTTGGTTTATACAATGCGGCGGCATCTTTAATCAGCATGTCTTCGTATGCACCTGTACCTTCATTATACACATTCACACTGCCGATTTCTGCATTTGCATTTGTCAGCATAAGCGTTCCGCTAGTCGGTGTCCATACATGCTTTGTTTCTTTACCTCTTGGAAGAACTCCGTAATGATACAAACCATAAGTTGTTGATTCTCCTACAAATACTATATCGTTGATGTATTCATCACCGGCAGGTTCACTCTCTTTAAGCATGACCTCTTCAAACATGCCTTCAAGCGAAAACACTCCGGGTGTAAAGTCCATACCATCTGTCGATAAGTCTATTAAAGATGGGTCGACAATCTTTTGCTTTAGCTCCACCGTAGCGGGAGCTTCTACTCTAAGAGCCTCTACAAATGGACCAAACTCTGTTTTCGGCTTAGTTTTTGCACCAAACGGATTAATTATTGCAGTAATAAGAAAAATACACAAAAAAATTCCGAAAGCACAAGTAGAGTAAAAAATAATCATTTTTCTCTTCTGTTTTTTCCTGTTTCTTTTTTTCAATTTATTTTACCCCTATCAAGACTTAAAAACACTAATTTCATCTTTATATTTAATAATATTATTTAACCTGATAATATAACACCTAATTTTACATTTTTTGCACTAGGTTTGTCAATATTTATTTTGCATAATTTTAGTTAAATTTAAATCATTGACAGCATAAATACATGTGATATAATTAAAATATAAACATAAAAGAGGTGATAATCATAGATTCAAATATTTTTAGATTTTCAGTTGGTGGAATGACCTGTGCCGCCTGTAGTGCTTCTGTCGAAAGGGCACTTAAGCGTAGAAAAGGTGTTACACTAGCAGCAGTTAATCTGGCGATGAATACAGCCACAGTTCATACAGATGGAAGCATCAGTCAGTCCGAACTAATTTCAGCAATAGAAAAGGCGGGATTTTCCGCGGTGGTTTTCAAGAACGAATTTAAAGAAACCGAGTTTAATATCAGCACAAAAAGGCTTGTTTTTGCCCTTATTTTTGGTATTTTAGAGCTGTACATCGGCATGAGCCACATGCTCCCGATTCCTCTGCCTTTGCCTGACATAATAAAAATGGAAACCAACCCTATCAATTTTGCACTTATTCAGTTGATTCTTACTATTCCTGTTTTGATAGCTGGATATAAATTCTTTGTAAGCGGTGTAAAAAAACTTATTTCGCTTAGCCCAAACATGGATAGCTTAGTCGCAATAGGCACAGGGACGGCTTTTATTTACAGTATATTTAGTTTAGTCGACCTAATTTTAAATCAAAATATGCACAGTGCGCATAACCTATATTTTGAATCAGCCGCCGTGGTGGTCGCATTTGTTCTTTTGGGAAAATACTTGGAAGAAAGAAGCAAAAATGCCGCAAAACAGGCTGTAACTGCACTGGCTTCGATGATTCCTAAATCTGCAATAATTGAAAAAGACGGGGCGGAAACCGAAATTCCTTCCGAAAGGATTAGAAGCGGCGATATAATAATCGTAAAACCTGGCTTTAAAATAGCCGTCGACGGTGAAATAATCAGTGGTGAAGCCGCTGTAGATGAATCTATGCTGACTGGTGAGAGCCTTCCTGTATATAAAAAAACAGGCGATAAAGTTTCAGGCGGAACGATTTGCAAAGATGGTTATTTTAAGATTTTGGCTACTGGAGTCGGAAGCGACACCGCCATAGCTCAGGTTATGAAGCTTGTCACCGAGGCTCAGGAGAGAAAGGCACCTTCTGCAAGACTTGCCGATAAGATTTCAGGTGTATTTGTCCCTACCGTGGTCTTAATCGCCCTTATTTCTGCCATTATATGGCTTATATCGGGGCAAAGTTTAGCATTTAGCATCAACATTTTTGTCTCTGTTCTTGTCGTTGCTTGTCCTTGCGCCTTGGGTCTTGCGACACCTATAGCCGTAATGGCTGGCTCTGGAAAAGGCGCAAGTCTTGGAATACTTTTTCGTGGTGGCGATATTATGGAACTTTTTTCTAAAGTTCGTGCAATATTTTTTGACAAAACGGGAACAATAACTTATGGAAAACTTAAAGTTTCGGGCATAAATCCTTTAAATCTCACAGAAAAAGAGCTTCTTTATTATGTTGCTTCTTGCGAAAAAGGCTCTGAACATCCTGTCGCACTGGCTATAGTAGATTATGCTAAAAACCAGAACATAGAAATCACCACTCCTGAAACACTCAAAGCTTTTGCGGGAAAAGGAGCTAACGCAGTTGTAGATGGAAAAAATATTTTAGTAGGCACATTAAATCTTATGGAAGAATTTAATATTGATTTATCTAAAAATATGGTAGCAAAAGAAGGATTCACCGCCGTTTACATCTCCATCAATAATGAGATTAGTGGTGTAATCGAACTTTCTGACACTATTAGAGAAGATGCAAAAAACGCCTTATTAAGGCTTGACAACTTAGGAATTGAAACTGGAATGATAACTGGAGACAATGAGTCGAGTGCACAAATGATTGCAAAAGAAGCTGGAATCAAGAGAGTTCTTTCCAAGGTTTTGCCCTCTCAAAAAGCCGGTGAAGTCGAAAGAGTTAAAAAAGAGGGAAAAATCACCGCAATGGTTGGAGACGGCATAAATGATGCACCTGCTCTTGCCGCCGCCGATGTTGGAATTTCTGTTCATGGTGGAACTGACGCCGCCGCAGAGTCTTCGGGAATTATTTTAATGCGTGAAGATTTAAACGCCGTGGTCGATGCGCTTTTACTCTCTAAAAAAACCATGAGAATAATAAGACAAAACCTATTTTGGGCATTTATGTACAACTGCCTTTCGATTCCGATAGCGGCGGGGTTACTTTTTGCCTTTGGCGGACCTCTTTTATCGCCCGCATTTGCAGGCGGTGCAATGGCACTTTCCTCTGTATCTGTTGTAACAAATTCATTAAGGCTAAGAGCCTTTAAATCAAAATAATCACATGCAAAACATGTGAAATTAAAAACCAAAGGTGAATAAAGGTCATAAGTCTTTAGATTTTAACCGCAAGTGCGTTTTGCACTTGTACACCTAAATATAAAAGGAGTAATATTATGCAAAATTTTACTGTAAAAGTTGAGGGCATGGCTTGTGAGAAATGCACTGCTAGAATCGGGAGCACTCTTTCAAAATCGCCTAAAATTAGCTCTGTAAGCTGTGATTTAGGCGCAAAAACGGTAAGTGTTACCACATCTATGCCGTACGAAGAACTTAAGGAAAATATCGAAGACCTAGGATTTGACGTAATTGACTGAAAGGAGAAAATATGAAAGATTTAGTAATTATCGGCGCTGGCCCTGCTGGTTTATCCGCCGCAGTTTACGCTTTTAGAGCTGGAATCGACTTTGAAATTATTGAAAAAAACTATATGGCAGGCGGTCAAGTACTGCTGACTTACGAAGTGGACAACTACCTTGGGATGCCCATGATTAATGGCTTTGACATGGGTATCAAATTTAAAGAGCATGCCGAAAAAATGGGAATCAGCATCAAAAATGCCGATGTAAAAGAGATAAAAAAAGATGGTGAAAATTTCATCGTACTTTGCGAAGGCGAAGAAATTAAAGCTAAAACCATTCTTGTTACTACTGGTGCTCAGTATAGACACCTTGATGTACAGGGCGAGACCGAGCTTACTGGAAAGGGTGTTTCCTACTGCGCTACTTGTGATGGAGCTTTTTACAAAGGCAAAACTACAGCTGTAATCGGCGGAAGCTACACCGCTGTCGAAGATGCCATTTACCTCTCGGCGCTTTGTGAAAAAGTCTATCTAATTCATAGAAGAGACAAATTAAGAGCCGGTGCTGTTCTTGAGAAAAAATTATTAGAGCTTCCTAATGTCGAAGTCCTTTGGAACACTACTGTAGAAAAGATAAACGGCGAAAGCAAAATTTCATCTTTAAACCTTGATACAAAGGGCGACAAAATGGAGCTTGAGATTGACGGCGCTTTTATCGCAGTTGGAACTGTTCCCGATACCGAAATGATAAAAAATCTTGTAGAAACCGACAAAAGCGGATATGTTATAGCCGATGAAAGCTGCAAAACTTCTTTAAACGGACTTTTTGTAGCGGGCGATTTAAGAACAAAGCCTTTAAGGCAGATAATCACCGCTGTTTCGGACGGTGCAAATGCTATTACATCTATTTGGTCGTATATCATGGGTGAAAATTAATTTTAGGAGAAGATAAATGGTGACAAGCGAAGAAAATAAAGTGAATGGGCAAGAAAAAAAACCGCTTGTCTCCATCTTACTTTCGGTGTATAAGCCAAATGAAAAATGGTTAAACCTACAGCTTGATTCTTTAAACAATCAAAGCTACAAAAACCTAGAACTTATCATATGGGACGACTGTCCCGATTTTCCTACGGATGAAGAAATATTTAAAACTCACATTACAAATTTTAAATATAAACTATATCGTGGTGAAAAAAACCTAGGCTCTAACAAGGCCTTTGAAAGGCTAACTGAACTTGCTGGTGGCGACTATCTTGCCTACTGCGACCAAGACGACATTTGGTGTGAAAACAAAATCGAGATGATGATTAGTAAATTTCATAAAACAAATGCACTTCTGGTTTACAGTGATGTAAAACTCATTGATGGTGATGACAAGGTAATCGGAAATTCTATAAAAGAAATATACATCAGACATGAATTTCTACAGGGTAAAAATTTAGCCTCTAAACTGATACTTCGAAACTGCGTAATCGGATGTGCAATGATGGTTAACTCAAAGACTGCAAAGGCATGCATACCGTTTGAAGACAGCTTTATCCACGACCAATGGATTGCAATTAACGCCGCCTTAAACGGTGAAATTACACTAATTCAGGAGCCTACAATTTTTTACAGGCGTCATATTGCCAATCAAACTGGGGTTTTAAGTGGGATAAGTAGCAAAAAATCCTACATAGACATCAAAATTTCTTCTTTTAAAGATAGAATTGATACGCTTAAATCTAGATTTAAAGACGAAGATGAGCTTAAGCAGATTTTATCCGATTTAGAAAAATGGACTAACGCAAGAGTCAGATATTTAACTAAATTTAATATTAAAGATTTTAAGATTATGCACAAATATAAGCACTTCGGAAAACAGTCTGTATTGTTAGAAACTTTCATGCCCTTTATGCCAAATTTCGTATTCAAAAAGCTTATTAAACTTGCACAAAAAGGGGCACTGTAAAAAGGAGACTATATTATGATTATTCTTTATATTATTGCAAACGCTTTCTTGATTTTAAGCATTATTTTCTTTATGGGAAAAGGCGCATTTTTGATAAGCGGCTATAACACCGCTTCTGCCACGGAAAAGAAACAGTATAACAAAAAAAGACTCACCAGAGTAATGGGTTTTTGTGTTGGAATAATTGGTTTAAGCATTTTTCCTCTCGGCTTGCCAAGTGGTATGTTGCCATCATGGTTATTTATTTTAGTCGGCGTAATATTTTTTGCAAACATAATCACCACTATAATTTTGCTTAATACATACGCAAAAATCAAGCCAAACGAAAAGCCAGATGAAGCAAAAGACAGTAAATCACATATTAAAACCGCTGTAATTATGTCGGTGATTTTTATGTCTATAATATCAATTTTTGTTTCTTTAATGCTATTTACAGGCGACATTAATGTGATGTATAACGAGGACAACATTAACCTTCGTGCCTCAAATTGGGGCGATTACACTATCGTTAAAGATGAGATTAATTCTATAAGTTATAGTGAAAGTGAAGAGCGTGGCACAAGGACTAATGGCGTCGGCAGTCTAGTTCATTTAGCGGGAAATTTTAATAGTGACAAGTTTGGCGACTACACTTTATACGCCTACACAAACTGTCAGAGCTCTGTAATTATAGAAACCGATGAGCGTACCGTGGTAATTGGATTAAAAACCGCAGAAGAAACCGAAAAACTGTATCAAGAGCTAAAAAACACATTATAGAATCCCTTAAATATCAAAGGCTCGAACCAAACTTGGTTCGAGCCTTTGTTTTATATATTATTCTTTAATTTGAAAGCGCTGAATCATGTCTTGCATGTTTACCGATTGTGATGAAAGCTCTTCACTAGCGGCTGCACTCTCTTCACTCGTTGCGGAGTTATTCTGAACAACTGCCGAAATTTTGTCAATCGCACTTGTAACCGCATTAATCGCCTCTGCCTGTGCGTTTGAAGCTTCTACAATCTTACTCATAAGTGCCGAAGTTTCCTTAGCACGCTCAACAACTGTTAGCGTGTTATCAGTAGCATCTTGTGCAAGTGAAACGCCCTTATCTATTGAGCTAATCGAAGAAGCAATAAGCCCACTTGTGCTCTTAGCGGCATCTGCAGATTTAGCGGCAAGATTTCTAACTTCATCAGCAACCACGGCAAAGCCTTTACCCGCCGCACCAGCTCTAGCGGCTTCAACCGAAGCATTAAGTGCCAATATATTTGTTTGGAAAGCTATATCGTCTATAGTTTTGATAATTTTGCTGATTTCCTTAGATTTTTCTTCAATTTCATTCATAGATTCCATCATAAGTGCCATTTTGTCATTGCTTGCAGTAATAGCATCGGCTGTAGCCTGTGCCATTCCACCAACGTTTTCGGCATCTTTTGAGTTAGTATTGATTTGCCCTGAAATATCCTTGATATTATTCGATAGTTCTAGAACGCTCTTAGCTTGGTCTATCGAGCCTTCTGCAAGCATTTGTGATGCATTTGAAACCTGTTGTGCGCCTTGTGAAACCTGAACAGACATAGATTTAATCTGTAGCATTATGTCATTCATATAGTCTATCAAAGAGTTAAGGTTTGTTTTTATCGGTAAAAACTCACCTGGATAGTCTCTTTTTATGTTAAAGTTTAGATTTCCTTCCAGAATATTATCTGTAACACTCACGATATCCGCAAGCACAACCCCGACAATTTCCTGAGAATCTTTTACAGCATCAGCCATTTTGCCAAGCTCATTTTCACTTTTATACTTAACAGGCACAGATAGATTTCCTGTAGAGAACCCTACGACACTTTTTTCTACTTCTTTAAGTGGTTTTACTATTCCTTTTGTAAGAACAACAGCTATAATTACCGAAATTAGAATAGCAACACCTGCTATAGCCACCACTATAATAAGATAAAGACTGGAATTCGCATTTAGAGTGCTTACATATTCTTGCGAATAAGTTTCCATTTTATTTAAAAGATTTGCGCCTTGATCTATAACTGATTGAATTACAGGTGTGCAGTCAATCAAAATTATCTCTTTAGCTGCATCTAGATTCCCAGCTTTAACTTCGTTAACTATCGGCTCTAAAAGTGCAGACCACTCCCTAATCGTTTGAGTATAATTA
This sequence comes from uncultured Eubacteriales bacterium, assembly GCA_964369415.1. Taxonomy (GTDB): domain Bacteria; phylum Bacillota; class Clostridia; order Oscillospirales; family Acutalibacteraceae; genus SIG603. The sequence continues at coordinate 117,210 of CAYJFP010000003.1, forward strand.
CTTAAATCAGAGTCGCTAAATGGATAAATCTCCTCCATATGCGTAAGCGTTTCATTAAGTTTATCTACAGGTTCATTCATAGACTGATATACACTTTCGTCATACCCAAAAAGCGCAAGTTGCCTTAACTGCATGGCTATGTAGTTAACCTCTTTTTCACTCTCTTCAAGCTCTGTAAGAAACTCTATTGTATTATCAATAGTATACTGATAATTCACTCTTGTATCATTGGCCTGTGTTAATGCCAAAAATACTGCTACCATTAAAGACAGAATTACTACGCCAAACGAAACGGCCATTTTAATTCCCATCTTGAGATTATCAAACGCTTTCATTGTTAATCCTCCCAGCATATCTATTTTATTTTTTCTGTCGAAAAAATGCATCTCCTGTTTAACTAAACATTTTTAAATACTAATAAAACAAAAAACACGATCTAAAACGACAATTTATCACTATTATTATATCAAATTTCACTTTTGTTTTTCAAGTAATTGACTGAAAAAAAATATTTTCGTCAATTTCACAATACAATTTAAGTTTTATTGTGAGTATACACAATTTATTTATTCTATATAGCTATGTAATGTCGCTTAGTAATAACACTTTAGAATGATTAATTGACCTTAAGTTATGAATATGATAAAATATTAGGCAATACATTTTTTGAGTGGTGCAACATGAATTATTATAAAGAAGAACGCATAAGTGAATCCGAGCAGTTATCGGCAAATATTTTTATCAACCACACCGATAAAACAGGTGAAATGGCGCCACACCATTGGCATGATTATTACGAAGTTTTATATGTAATTGACGGACAGGCTAGTCAAAATATTGAAGGGAATGTTCATGATATAAAATCTGGAGATATAATTATTATTCAGCCAGGTGAAATTCACTCTACCACCGCCCTTTCAGATTTAGGTTGCTCCATTATTGTTATGTTGTTTTTTCCAAGTTGCCTTAATCTTGATAACACTTCCGCCGCATTTTCTCGCTCTCTTAACAAATATCTTTCAGATTTTTATCAGTATAGCTCATATTTGCACACTCCATATCCCCATGAAAAAGACATTATGCGAATAATGAGTAACATTAACTATGAAGCAACAATGAAAGAAGATGGTTATGAGTTGATTATCAAGGGCTATATTTATAGTTTCTTAGGGTTTCTAGAGCGTATTGGAAATTTATCAATCAACCACAAAATCATGCACGAGAATAAATTTCTATTATTAGAGTGTTGCAAGTATATTGAGGAACATTATCAGGAAAAAATAACCCTTGAAGCTCTTTCTAGTAAGTATAATTACACAAAAGAATATTTCTCTAAAATTTTTAAAGAAACTATAGGTCAAAACTTTAAATCATTTTTGGATTATGTAAGAATCAGTGAAGCCGAGCGCTTAATTAAGTACGAAAACATGCCAATACACCAAGTAGCCGAGTCAGTAGGTTACACAAATCATAACAGTTTCACTAGGGCCTATAAGAGAATAAAGGGGTATCCTCCCACGCATAAAGCGGTTTAACATTTAAGTAAATCTTAATTTTTGAATAATTCTTCCTAAATTTTGCGATTGATTCCACCCTGTTTATTTGTTACAATAATTTTCATAAAAGCTATTATATTTGTGGAGGTTATTTTATGAGACAGCCAAATTTTAACAACATACTTAAAGTTTTAGAGAGAAAAGTTCCCGACAGACCTACCCTATTCGAATTTTTTATGAATAATCCATTATATGAGAAGTTAACCGGTAAATTGAATACTACAAAGCCAAATTCTGTAGAAGAAGTTATTTTTTTAGCCGAGGCTTTCATGGCTGCTGGATACGATTATGTAACTACCTACGGTTCTGAATTTCGCCTTACACCAAAGCATGAACAGCACGCAGAAACAATCTCCTTGAACGAAGGTCATTGTATTTCAACTTGGGACGATTTTAAATCATATAACTGGTCCGACCCAGATGACTGCGATTACTCCAAACTTGAAAAAGTTAAGCCGTATTTACCTGAAGGCATGAAACTCATGGTCATGGGTGCTGGAGGTGTACTTGAAAACGTTATCTCCTTAGTTGGCTATGATAATTTATGCTTAATGATTTATGACGACGAGGAATTAGTACAAGCTCTATTTAACGCTGTCGGCGAAAGACTTTTAAGATATTACGAAAATTCTGCTAAATACGACTCGGTTGGAATGCTTATTTCTAACGACGACTGGGGCTTTAACACTCAAACATTCTTAACCACTGAGCAAATGAGAAAATATGTGTATCCTTGGCATAAAAAAATAGCCGCAGCCATACATAAAGAAGGAAAGCCCGCCTTGCTTCACTCTTGCGGCAACTTTAATATTGCAATGGATGACGTTATAAATCTTATGAAATATGACGCCAAACACTCATACGAGGACAACATACTTTGTGTCGAAGATTCTTATGACAGATGGCATAAGCAAATAGCGATTTTAGGCGGAATGGATGTCGACTTCATCATCAGAAGAAGCACCGATGAGATACAAAAAAGATGTAAATCCATGCTTGAAAGAACAAAGGAAACAGGCGGATACGCACTGGGCACTGGCAACAGCGTGCCTGAATACATTCCACAGGAAAAATATTTTGCAATGATTGACTGTGTCAGAAAAGCTTAAAACAATCAAAGCTTCCCATTTTAAGGGAAGCTTTTTTCTATGTTATTACAAAGTTTGCCGTTACAAGTACTGTAAGCGTAAAAAATGCTACCATAGCCATTATGATTTGCTGAAAATTCAGCGATACCTTTTTTAATTTATTTAGTAATTTAAATTTTGAAATGAAATATTTATAAGCAAAATGTGCAAAGATAATCATGACAAAATATATACCGCTTTTTTCTAAATACGAAAATAGTTCAACTTTTAAATCAGAAGCAAAAATAACATTCATTATCTCTGTTCCAAACACACCTGATACAAAGCACAAACTCGCTAAAAACAGCAAAACTGCCACTTTATTCTTTTCAGTTTTAACTTTTTCTTTTTCTTTTCCAAATAAGATTTTAGAATATTTTGTAAATACCAAAATTGTTCCTATATTGATTAATAAAATTAATATTTCGCTTATACTTCCTTCTGTAGCGTACTGCATGAAATATTTTGATATACTGGAGTTAAAAAATGGTGCACCCGTTATCCCCAAAACTCCTAAAACAGTGCAAAAAGCTGTTAGCGGCATAGCCTTAAACAAACCCTTAATTTCTCTTATATTTCTGGTTTTATACTGCTTGATAATCATTCCCGCCGATAAAAACAGCAAAGATTTAAACAAGGCATGACTTATCAAATGATAAATCGCCGCTTGCTGAGCTATCTTTTCACCACTGCTCATTCCCAGTACAATCAAACCAATTTGAGACACCGTACTGTATGCCAAAATCAGCTTAATATCCGTTTGAACTAAGGCAAAAACAAATCCTAAAACCGCCGTGCATGCACCAATAAAAGTAAAAAACAAAGTATAATCAATGACAGGTGAAAACAAAGTGCTAAAAACGAAGAATAAGTATACTCCGTTTTTTACATAAAGCCCTGATAAAATCGCAGACACCGCAGATGGTGCACTCGGTGTACCGTGGGCATGAGGAAGCCAGCTAAAAAGTGGAAACAGTGCACTCTTAAGCCCGACCGCCGTCATTATAAAAGCAAACGGAAGCACTAAAGAAGATGCATCTGCCTGTGGCATCATTTCACTGATTTTTTGTATCGAAAGCACTCCGAAAGTCTTGTATAAATAACCTATTCCGAACAAGTAAAATATCATGCAAATTATTTGAGACAGCAAATACACCATGCCGTCATACATAGAACGGCTGTCTCTTTTAAACATAATCAGTATGGCTACGACAATGGTTGCAACTTCAAGTAAAACATAAATATTGAATAAATCATCGCTTAGAAAAACTCCACAAAGAAGCCCTTGCAGTATCAAAAACAGCATTACAAATTTTTTATCGAAAAAACTCTCTTTCATCGTGTATATAAACGATAAAAAGAATAAGAGCACCGATAAAATTATTAGCGCCATATTCAGCTTACCCGAGATAAGAGTAATGCCGATTATCATGTTTTCTGAGCCTAAAATATTAACTATACTTCCGTTTTGTAATATATATACAAACAAAAAACTTGCATAAATTAACAAGGCTGTTTCTACGATTATTACAAAAGTTTTAATCGGTATTTTGGGTATCGCATAAATGATTACGCCCAGTAAGATTGGAACAGTAATAAACCAAAGTAAACTCATCACTTCTCTTCCATCCTTTTTTTATGTATTGCTTTCCAGTCGGAATTACCATATAAATGATAAAGATTAATAAACATACAAAGTGCTATTGCTGTGACAGCGACTCCAATGACTATCGCTGTAATCATCAGTGCTTGTGGAAGCGGGTCTGCCACCGCTTCTAAGCTTGTATTAATAGGCGGAACATCTTCGGTAGTAGCAAACATGGTAAGGTAAAATGTCACCGCCGCAACCTCCATAATTCCAATAGATATGATGGTTTTAAGTATTCTTCTACTGCTGAATATTCCAGCAATTCCGATAAAAAACAAAATTATAGCTACATTTTCTCCTGTTAAAAAATCCATAACCCACCTCTCTTTTATGCGTCTTCATAATGGACAAAACGGTAAAACACTATAGACAAACCGCAAAAAACTTTTAGTCCAATTAAAAAGTTCATGATTATTAAGTAAGCAATATTATATTCTACAAAAGAATAAAACAAGTTTGAAACCGCAAAAAATACCGCCGTAGTCGCAATTAACAAAAACAAAAACTTCTCCATTTTTTCATAAGCGTAAAAATTAAATATTTTATCTGGTCTAATCAAAAACACGCAAATAAATGCTGAAGAAAGTGCCGCACCACCCTGAAATCCACCACCGGGAGTATTGTGCCCATTGATTATCAAGTACAATCCTAGCATGATAATTATCGGAACTACTACTGCGATACTGTTTTTCGATTTGTCTTTTATGCTCTTTTTTACATCAACATGTATTTCTTCAGGCAAAATTTCATGCTCGTGTCTTGAAAAATGTATGACTCCCATGACGCTTACAAGTAGCATTAATGCTTCAAAAATCGTATCGAATATTCTGTAATTCAAATAGATAGAGGCGACTGAATTTTGTGCATTCGTGTCTTTACTATAGTTTTCCATCACAAATTCAAAAATTTGCGGATTTTCTACCGACTTCGTTCCCATAGCCACATATAAAGTTACGACCGCCGCTAAAACCGCAAGTGAAATTCCTATAAGGCGTGATATTCTCATTCAATCACTTCCTCTTCTTTTATGCTTAAAAACTCTATACGCTTATCTGAAAAACTCTTCGACAACATTTTCTTAATCTCATTTACATGCAGTTCTTTATCCGAACCATAAATCGTTATTTTGTCCCCACTACTATGCAAAATTAAATCATACATATGCTCGCTCGCTATCTTTTCAGGACTTTCCCATGTAAAAACCGACTGCGCCTCTAAGTCGTGATTTGCACAGTACTGCATAATTTTTCCCGAAACATCACTAGTGCCTGATTTAAGCTTAAAGTCGCTGTTCTTCTTATTTTCTGAAGAGGTAAAATAAATATAAAAAGTCCTGTGTTTTTTCAGTGCAACTATGTAGAGAATTGTCGAGAGCGCACTTCCTATAATTGCCTCGGCAATCGCAACATCGGGCGCACTGTAAATCAAGTAACAAAACGAAGCTAAAATTGAAAATGCACCAAGGGCAATTATTATCCTCTTAAAATTTCTACTGCTCACAATAAACAAGGCTGTTCCTATCATGAGAATAAAAATAATTTTATCTACCCACATCGTCGTCCTCCTTTAACTTATATCCTGAAAAATAAGCCGACGAGGCAATCGCCGAGGTGACTATCGGATTTATAATAAGTATTAGCATGAGTATCAGCACCACTTTTAATGTAAAAAGATTAAACCCGCTTAAAATCGCCACGCCAAGTAGTATTGTTATCAGCCCGACAGTGTCAATATCCGCCGCCGACAACAGCCTTGCGTAGAAATTATTAAACCTATATATACCTATAATTCCTATAAGAACAAAAACTACTCCAATTCCTATAATAGAATAAGCTAAAACTTGCATGTCTTACCTCCTTTGCTCTTCTTTCTCAAAAAAGTGGCTATAGACGTCGTTCCAACAAATCCTAATATCGCAAATATTAAGCCTATATCAAGATAAAACGACTGCCTAGACATGTATGAATAGATTATTATAATCACTATAATTTTATTGCACATAAGAGAAAAGCCAAGTAATCTATCCCACACAGAAGGGCCGATTATTATTCTAAATCCGCTTAAAACACTTACACCGATTAAAATATAAATTATTATCGACATAGTAATACCCTGCCTTTCTATTTTTTCAAACTAACGCCTCTTATCCTTAAGCTTTTTATTCATCTTAATGAGCTGCGGTTCAAATGAAGAACACGGGCTTTTGCCATCGTTTGAGTGCAAAGATAAAACCGTGAGTTTATCCTCTTGCTTATCTACGGTGATTGTACCTGGTGTCAGTGTTATAGATGACGCTATGATGTTTTGTATGTACGGACTATCAATCTTCTTATCTATTTTGCATTTAACAAACCCTGGTTTTATTTTTCCGGTGATTATTCTATACGAAGCCTTGATACCGCTTAGATAAATCTGCCCTACCATAAATACTATGTATTTCAAAAACTTTAAAACAGGTAGGTAAAAAGTCTTAGCATAGTTGTAATCCAAAAGTAAATTTGCACTAAATAAAATTAAAGTTACTACCGCAAAACCTATAACTATACTCTCTACACTAAAATTTTCATTCATCACTAGCCACACTACAAGTAGCAATAATGGTACAACAATTCTTTTTAACAGCATAACCACCACCTTTAAATAAAAGTTTACCAATCAATTATATTGCTATAATTATAACAAAAATACGATTAAATTTCAATGTTTTATGTTAATTATTTTGATTCGGATTAAAAAAAGTACTGATTTTTATATCAGTACTCATTTTGTAGATAGATATTTAATTGTCTTTTTTAGCATATTTGAAACAGTATTCTGCGTGGTTATTCATTATTCCGACGGCTTCTAAATATGAAAAACAAGTCACCGTGCCCATGAATTTAAATCCTCTTTTTTTAAGGTCTTTTGATACTTTATCCGATAATTCATTTCTTGTCGTAACTCCGTCAAACGGATTGTAAACCACCTTGTTATCGGTAAATCCCCAAAGATAGTTTGAAAAACTGCCAAACTCCTCTACCACTTTTAAATACGCCTTTGCATTTTGAACAGTGGCTAAAATTTTAGCTTTATTCCTAACTATATCAGCATTTTCCATTAATTCTGCCACTTTTTCTTCGCCGTATTTTGATATTCTTTCTGCATCAAAATTATCAAAGGCTTTTCTAAACCCTTCACGCTTTTTAAGTATTAATAGCCAAGATAAACCACAGTGAAAACTTTCTAATATAAACATTTCAAAAAGGTGCTTGTCATCGTGCGACTCTACACCCCACTCATTGTCGTGATAATCTATATAAATTTCTGAATTTTCAAGATTTGGCCAACTACATCTATTCATAAAATCAATCCTTTTAATTTTTTACTATTATATCATTTCCAATAAAAATTTTCAATCTAAATCGAATAATTGTTTGTAGTATTTTGGATTTATTTATGCTATACTAATATTATAATTGTAAGTCGGAGGAAAAACAATGACACTGCAACAAATGAAACAAATTATCGCCATAGCAGACTGCGGCTCTATGAACGAAGCTGCAAAACAGTTGTTCATAGCACAGCCGAGTTTGTCCACCGCCGTAAAAGAACTTGAAAAAGAAATCGGCATAAACATTTTTATTCGCTCAAACCGTGGCATCACCACGACACCAGAGGGTGATGAGTTTTTGTCTCATGCAAGACAGGTGGTCGAGCAGTATTCTATTATAGAAGAGCGTTTTATCGAAAAAAAGATGAAAAAAAAATTCAGCGTCAGCACCCAGCACTACACCTTTGCTGTAAAAGCCTTTGTCGAGCTTGTCAAAAAGGTGGGCATGGATGACTACGAGTTTGCGATTCACGAAACAAAAACCGCCGATGTTATAAACAACGTAAAAAACTTTTCGAGCGAAATTGGGATAATATACTTAAATAGCAAGAACGAGCAGGTCATAAGAAAACTCTTAAGGGAATACGAGCTCGATTTTTTAGAGCTATTAAAGTGCGATACCTATGTGTACTTGTGTAAAGACCACCCACTTGCAAATAAAGAAAGAATATGCATGGAAGAATTGCTTCCGTATCCATGCATTGCCTTTGAGCAAGGTAGCAAGCATTCTTTTCACTTCGCCGAAGAGATGAAAAGTACACACGATTACCCTAAACTTATTAAAGTAGACGACAGAGCCACGGCGCTTAATTTAATGATTGGACTAGACGCCTACACTCTATGTTCTGGCATTATATGCGAGGAACTCAACGGAAACGAGCATATAGCAGTGTCACTTTCAGAGAGCGACGAGATGATTATCGGAATCATACACCGCAAAACGCTTCCATTTAGTCCGCTTGCTAAACTTTACATTGATGAGATAAATGAATATTTTAACAGCAATGGCTTGTTATAGTTTAAATCTATAACAAGCCATTGTTTTTATGTATTATACAATAACCAAAACCTGTGCTATACTAGTGTTAACAACAAAACAGGAAGGAAATATCAATGTTACAGCTAATAAATGTGAATAAGCAGTTTAAGAGTAAAAAAGATACTCACCATGCTTTAATAAATATAAACTTAACAATAAACAATGGCGAAATATTCGGAATAATCGGGCAATCGGGAGCGGGCAAATCCACTTTAGTACGCTGTATGAACTTACTGGAAAAGCCAAACTCGGGAGCAGTTTTATTTAATTCTATCGACCTTACAAAACTTTCAGAAAAAGAACTTCGAAAACAAAGAAGTAAGATAGGGATGATTTTTCAGCAGTTCAATTTACTTGAACAAAGCACCGTACTTAAAAACGTGTGCTTTCCGCTAGAAATAGCAGGTGAAGACAAAAAAACAGCTATCGAAAAGGCGACTCAAATGTTAGAGCTTGTAGGACTTAGTAAAAAACTAAACGCCTACCCATCTGAACTTTCAGGTGGACAAAAACAGCGTGTCGCAATAGCCCGTGCACTTGTAAGTAGCCCAGAAATACTACTGTGTGATGAAGCGACAAGCGCTCTTGACCCACAAACAAGAAATTCTATTTTAAGCCTTTTAAAAGACATCAATAAAAAGCTAAATGTGACCATCGTGATAATAACCCACGAAATGAGTATTGTAGAAGCCGTTTGTGACAAAGTTGCAGTACTTAAAAACGGACTTCTTGCAGAAACTGGCGAAACTAATGATATCTTTTTAAATCCCAAAACCACTACAACCAGAGATTTAATATCAGAAAAAAGCATAGTTTTAAACAGACTTTGCTCTAGTTTATAGAAAGGAAAATTATTATGAATTCAGAATTAACATCCCTACTAATTACAGGCATAGGAGAGACATTTTACATGACACTTACCTCCACCTTATTTTCATATCTACTTGGTATACCGCTCGGGATAATACTATATACAAGTTCTAAAAATGGACTTAGCCCAAATAGCGTGCTAAATGCTATTCTCGGATTTATAGTAAATATGCTAAGATCGGCGCCGTTCATAATTTTACTTTTAGCGCTCATACCGGTGACAAGATTCGTTGTCGGAACAACCATAGGCTCTACCGCAATCATACTTCCACTAATCGTAGCTTCTGCACCTTTAGTCGGCAGAATGGTCGAATCTTCACTAAGCGAAGTTGACCCAGGAGTAATCGAAGCGGCAAAGTCAATAGGCTGTAGCAAACTACAAATAATACTAAAAGTTTTATTAAGCGAAGCTAAACCCTCATTGATTAAGGGAGCCACTATAACTATAACCACTATACTAAGCTATTCAGCAATGGCTGGCTTTGTCGGAGGAGGTGGACTTGGCACGATAGCCATAAACTACGGCTTATACCGATACGAAACAGGAGTAATGCTAATAACTTTAGCACTTTTAATAGCCACTGTTCAGTTGTTTCAAATAGTTGGCGTAAAACTTGCAAACAAAACAGATAAAAGAAAAAAAATATAAATTAATAAAAAGAAAGAAGGATTTTACCATGAAAAACATATTCAAATTATTATTAACATCAGCCCTTACACTATCACTACTAGCAGGATGTGCAAACGCTGCACCATCACAAAGCTCAGAAGAATCAAGCTCTAGTGGTGAGGTTATCATAACTGTCGGCGCAAGCATAACACCTCATTCAGAGATACTAGCTGCCGCTTCACCACTTCTTAGCGAAAAAGGCTACGAGCTTAAAATCGTAGAATACACCGATTATATCTTGCCAAACACCGCACTTGATTCAGGCGAACTCGACGCAAACTTTTTTCAGCACACACCTTATTTAGACGAATTTAACAGCAGCAACGGCACCGATATTTCTTCGGCGGTTTCGGTACACTTTGAGCCACTTGGAATCTATAGCGACAAATTAGAAAGCCTTGATGATTTAAGAGAAGGTGCAGTCATAGCCGTACCAAGCGATACAAGCAATCAGTCCCGTGCACTGCTTCTTTTAGAGGCAAACGGCATAATCAAGCTTAAAGACGGTACCGGAGTTAACGCAAGCAAGCTTGACATCGTCGAAAATCCGCTTAACATCGAGATAAAAGAGATTGAATCCGCACAACTCAGCCGAATTTTACCCGACGTAGACTTAGCCTGCATAAATGGAAACTACGCTCTTCAAGGCGGCCTTACTTCAGAAGATGCCCTAACTTTTGAGTCGAATGACTCTGTATCAGCTCAGACTTATGCAAATATTTTGGCAGTGCAAACCGAAAATTTAGACTCAGAAAAAACAAAAGCGCTAGTGGAAGTTTTGACAAGTCAAACAGTTAAAGACTTCATCGACCAAAACTACGATTCATCTGTAATCCCTGTTTTTTAAATATATTTCCTCAAAGTAAAACCCACCGCTCATAACTTGGCGGTGGGTTTTACTTTGAGTTCTCTTTTCATATTAAGTTAACCGAGTCTGTTATTTTTTTTACATACTCGAATACTTTTTCGGGTGCATTTTCTTTGTGCTCTGAAATAATTCTTACAATAGCCGAGCCCACTATAACTCCATCTGCTTTTTCGGACATTTTTTTAGCCTGCTCTGCTGTCGAAATCCCAAAACCTACCGCCACTGGCAAGTCCGTGACTTCTCTTACTAACGAAACCATGCTGTCTATATCGGTCGCTATGTTCTGTCTTACGCCCGTTACGCCTAAAGAGGAAACTAAGTAGATAAATCCGCTTGCTTCCTTTGCAATCATCTTAATTCTATCGTTTGATGTAGGCGCTATTAAAGATATGAAGTCAATGTCGTATTTTTCAAAAATTTGACAAAATTCCTTTTTCTCCTCAAACGGAATGTCGGGTAAAATCACGCCGCTTATCCCTGTTTCTTTGCATTTTTTTACAAATTTTTCTATACCGTAGGAAAAAACAATATTCGCATATGTCATAAAAACAAGCGGAACTTTAACTTTCAGTGTGCTTACCATATCAAAAATATTATCGGTGGTGATATTGTTTTTAAGTGCCCTTAAGTTTGCACTTTGTATGACTTCACCCTCTGCTGTAGGGTCCGAAAACGGAATCCCAAGCTCTATTATGCTAGCGCCCGCTTTTTCAAGCTCATAGACAATTTCCTTTGTCGTTTCAAGATTTGGGTCGCCACAAGTTATAAATGGTATAAATGCTTTTTTGTCTTTAAATGCATTAGTTATTCTGCTCATTCCTTTATCTCCCTTCCCTTATATCTTGCTATTGAGAGGCAGTCTTTGTCGCCTCTTCCCGATAAATTTACGACTATTATTTTATCTTTACTCATTTTAGGCGCAATTTTCATTGCATGTGCAAGCGCATGTGAACTTTCAATAGCTGGAATAATGCCCTCTTTTTTCGAAAGATATTCAAAGGCTTCTACCGCCTCGTCATCTGTAACAGGTACATATTTAGCTCGGCCGATGTCGTGTAAATTTGCATGTTCAGGACCAACACCAGGGTAGTCAAGACCCGCTGAAATAGAGTAAACAGGTGCAATTTGACCGTATTCATCTTGACAAAAATAGCTCTTCATACCGTGAAAAATTCCAAGCTTACCCGTAGCGATTGTCGCCGCAGTGTCCGCTGTATTCACGCCACGACCCGCCGCTTCGCAGCCTATAAGTTCAACTTCTTCATCGTCAATAAAATGATAAAACGCACCTATCGCATTCGAACCTCCGCCAATACAGGCTATTACAGTATCAGGAAGTCTTCCCTCTTTTTTTAGGCACTGCTCCTTTATTTCCTTTGAAATAACCGCTTGAAAATCTCTTACTATCGTCGGAAAAGGGTGTGGCCCCATTACCGAACCTAAGACATAATGTGTGTCATGTATTCGTGAAGTCCATTCACGCATTGTCTCGGACACGGCGTCTTTTAAAGTTGCTGTTCCCGAAGTTACGGGATTTACCTTTGCACCTAAAAGCTCCATTTTGTACACGTTAAGCGACTGCCTTTCACAATCTTCTTGACCCATAAAAATCTCGCACTCCATGCCAAAAAGCGCCGCCGCTGTAGCCGTGGCTACTCCGTGCTGACCCGCACCTGTCTCGGCGATTACTCTGGTTTTACCCATTTTGTGAGCTAACAAAACCTGTCCTAAAACATTGTTCACCTTATGTGCCCCTGTATGATTTAAGTCTTCTCTTTTAAGATAAATTTTTGCGCCGCCCAAATCTTCTGTCATTTTTTTTGCAAAATACAGCCTTGACGGTCTTCCCGCATATTCGTTAAAAAGCTCTTCTAACTCCTCGTTAAAGGCCTTGTCATTTTTGTAAAATTCATATGCTTTTTCAAGCTCGATTACAGCATTCATCAAGGTTTCGGGAATGTACTGTCCGCCGTGAATTCCAAATTTTGTGTTTTCCATTTATACTTCACTCCTAACTTTTTTTATAATCTGTTTGATTTTTTCAAAATCTTTTTTCTTATTCGTTTCCACGCCACTGCTAATATCAAGTGCGTAGGGCTTAAAATTTTTAATAGCATTTTGGGCGTTTTCTATATTTATACCGCCGGCTAAGATGAAATCTCTGCCTATATTCTCGATTTTGCCCCAGTCAAAGGTCTCTCCGGTGCCGTATCCATTGTCCAGTAAAATCATGTCGGCGCTGGATTTTTTCGCAAAGCTTATATCTTTATCATCTCTTATTTTAAATGCCTTCCAAATTTCTGTTTCGGGTATTTTATTTTTCAAATTAAGAATAAAATCATCGTCTTCATCTCCGTGAAGCTGAACAACCTCACATACATGCTTGAATTTTTCTATATACTCCGTACTTTTATTAACGAAAACACATACGGATTTTATATTTTCATCAAGCATCGAAATAAGATTTTTGGCGGTTTCATAATCGATACTTCGGTGACTTTTTGGAAAATCAATTATAAACCCCGCATAATCAGGCTTAGTGATATTGACATATTCTATATCTTCGACTCTTGACAAGCCACAAATTTTAATTTTTGTCATACACTGCACCTTTAATTTTTTCTATAAAAGACTTTTTGTCATCTGTTCTCATCAGCGCTTCACCGATAAGCAGTGCGTTCGAGCCGTTTTTTAGAAGATTAACACCGTCTTCGGGATTCATAATTCCGCTTTCTGCCACATAAATCACGTCTTTTGGTATATGCTTTTTAAGTTCTGAGGCATTTTTTAGATTCACTGAAAAATCCTTTAAGTTTCTATTGTTCACACCGATTATTCTAGCACCCGCTTTTATTGCGATTTCTATTTCCTCTTCATCATGTGTCTCTACTAGTGCACTAATCCCAAGGGTGTTGCAGATTTTTAAGTAATCTTTTATTTCATCTAGGCTTAAAATAGCGACAATTAGCAAAATGCAGTCGGCACCCATCACTTTTGCCTGATATATCTGATATTCGTCTACCGTAAAATCTTTTCTAAGCATCGGAAGGCTTACATTTTTTCTTATCTCTTTGAATATTTCATCACTGCCCAAAAACCACTTTGGCTCTGTTAAAACCGAAAGGCAGGTAGCGCCTGATTTTTCGTAGTCTTTTGCTATTTCCAAATATGGAAAATCCTTAGAAATGACCCCTTTTGACGGGGAAGCCTTTTTCACTTCGCAAATTAAGGATGGATAGTTGTTTTTAATGGCTTTTTCAAATAAAAAATCGCCCTTTTCCATGCTTAGTGCCTTAGTTTTTATTTCTTTAAGACTTATTTTTTCCTTATCTTTTCGCACTCGTATTTTTGCAAAATCAGAAATTTCCTTTAATATCAAATTTCTTCCTCCTAACTGTTAGAAGCTTTGATAAACGCTTCTAATTTATCAAGTGCTTTACCTGAATCCAGAGTATTTCGGGTCTCTTTTATCGCCTGTTCAAGCGTTAAATCACTTCTTGCTATATAAAGTGCGGCGGCTGAGTTTAAAACGACTGCGTCTCTTTTTGCACCCTTAGCACCGCTTAAAATTTCACGGGTGATTTTTGCGTTTTCTTCTGCCGTACCGCCTAGCAAATCCTCTTTCTTGTGTAATTTCATTCCAAAATCTGTAGGATTTATTTCGTAAGACTTAAACCATCCGTCCCTTATTTCGCACACTTTAGTCGGTGCTGAAACTGAAATTTCATCTAATCCATCCGTGCCAAAAACCACCATTCCACTTTTCACACCAAGCTTTGTTAAAACTTCTGATAGCGGCTCTACCAAGCTTTCATCATACACTCCCATCAGCTGCATGCTAGCGCCAAGCGGATTTGAAAGAGGCCCTAGAATATTAAAAATTGTTCTTATCTGGAGCTCTTTTCTAACTGGTGCCACATTTTTCATCGCACCGTGATAAATTGGAGCGAACAAGAAGCAGATTCCAATTTCGCCTAGCATTTCCATACTTTTTTCAGGTGTAACATCTATTTTAACGCCCAAAGCCTCTAGTACATCTGCCGCACCACATTTGCTTGAAGCCGCCCTGTTTCCGTGTTTTGCTATAGGAACACCCATGCTAGAAAGAACTATTGCTGAAGTTGTTGAAATGTTAAAGGAGTTCGATTTATCGCCGCCCGTTCCAACTATTTCAAGCACGTCTTTGTCGTTTAAAAGCTTTGTTGCATGACTTCTCATACTCTTTGCACATGCCACAATTTCGTCTATCGTCTCGCCTTTCATGGAAAGCGCTGTTAGAAACGCACCTATTTGAATGTGTGAGGCCTTGCCCTCCATAATTTCATCCATGACTGTATACGCCATGTTTTCGCCTAAATCTTCTTTATTAGTAAGTTTAAGTATCGCTTCTCTAATCATCACTTTACCTCCAAAAAGTTTGTAATCATAGTTTTGCCACTTGGCGTGAGTATAGACTCAGGGTGAAACTGCACACCAAAAACTGGATAATTTGTATGCTCTACCGCCATTATTTCGCCGTCTTCTGTTTTCGCCGTAATCAAAAGTTCCTTTGGCATCGTGGACATTTCTGCGGCAAGAGAATGGTACCGTGCCACATTTATTTTATCCTCTAAACCTTTAAAAATTTTGCTCTTATTTACGCTTATTTCCGACTGCTTTCCGTGCATAACTTCTTTGGCATAGGTGATTGTCGCACCGAAAGCCTCACAAATCGACTGATGTCCTAGGCAAACACCAAGCATTGGATACTTCGTGTGAAGCGCTCTTATGACTTCTAAACAAACACCTGCATCTTTTGGCCTTTTAGGCCCTGGTGACAAAATAATATGTGTCGGATTCAGCTTATCTATTTCACTTACGCTAAGTTCATCATTTTTGATAACTTTTACATCCGAATTAATCTCTCCAACGGCTTGATATAAATTATATGAAAAGCTGTCGTAATTATCGATTATTAAAATCATTCTTTTTCCTCCAATACACTTACTACCGATTTTGCCTTGTTAATGCATTCTTGATACTCACTTTTCGGATTAGAATCCATGACTATTCCAGCTCCTGATCTAACAAAAATTTTATTATTTTTCTTAAACGCAAGCCTGATTGCAATACAGGTATCTATATTTCCATTTAAATCCAAATATCCTATCGCACCACCGTATATTCCACGTTTTTCTCTTTCAAGTTCGTCAATTATCTCCATCGCACGAACTTTAGGCGCTCCTGATAAAGTTCCCGCCGGCAAAACAGCATCTACTGCATCGAGTGCATCTTTATCGTCCATTATCTCGCCTGTTACGGTCGAACCTATATGCATAACGTGAGAAAATCTTAGAATCTTCATGTATTCTTCGACTTTCACCGAACCAAATTTGCTTATTTTTCCTATGTCGTTTCTTCCTAAATCCACAAGCATGTTGTGCTCTGCACACTCTTTTTCATCCGATAAAAGTTCCTTTTCAAGTGCTAAGTCTTCTTCGTCTGTTTTGCCTCTAGGTTTCGTTCCTGCAAGTGGATAAGTTGTAACTTTTTTGTCCATCACCTTCACTAAGGTTTCGGGCGATGCACCTGTCATTTCTATGTCTTTACTTGAAAAGTAGAACATGTATGGCGACGGGTTTCTCTCTCTTAATTTTTCGTAAACTCCTATTAAACTGCCCTTGTAATCCGCCGTAAGTCTATTTGATAAAACAACTTGAAATATATCTCCTTCAAAGATATATTTTTTAGCTTTCTCCACTATTTCGCAGAATTCCTCTTCGCTAAATGTCGCCTTAAACTCTGATAAAAGCTCGCCTTTTTCCTCTTTTGCAAGTTCGCCTGACAGCATTAAGGTTATCATACTTCTTATTTCCGTTACCGCTTTGTTGTAGTTGATTTCAAGCTCGTCGGTTTTAATATTCACGATGAATATCAGCTTTTTTTCTAAATTGTCAACTGCAATTATTTTGTCAAAAAGCATTAAGTCGACATCGTTAAAATTTTCATCATCACATGAGTTTAATTTAAGTTTTGGTATGCTATATTTGATGAAATCATAAGAAAAATATCCCACAAGGCCGCCTGTAAACGGTGGTAAATTCTCAAATTTCGGACTTTTATGCTCGGCTAAAATCTGCCTTATATACTTATGCGGTGTACTGTCATTTATTTCCATGGTAATTCCGGTATTGATTCTTATTTTATCATCTTTTGCAGTAATCTCAAGTATCGGGTCATAGCCCAAAAAACTGTATCTGCCAAATTTTTCTTTGTCTTCAAGTGACTCTAAAATAAACACGTTTTTGCTGATATTCTTAAGCTTTCTGTAGATATCAAGCGTCTTTGTCCTTAATTCTAAACTAAATGTTACAGGTACAGATTTATAATCACCTATTTTAAGAACTTCTTTAATTTGCTCTAAGCTTGGATAATATGACATAAATAACTCCTCCATAAATTTTATTTTTCCCTGAAGAAAACAAAAAAAGTCCTCGACAGAAAATAATCTGTCAAGGACGAGAATACAATACACCCGTGGTACCACCTTGATTTATAGGAAAAACCTATACACTCTGCGAAATACTAACATATTTCCGACTACTTACGCAAGCCTATGCGTCATAGAATACTCAGGAAAAACCCTTTGACTATGCCCTCAGCGGTCCATTTAATAAGCAGTAACTACCCGGCTCACAGCACCCCGAGTTCTCTGAAAGTTCTTTTCCTATTTTTATCTCCGCTTCAACGGTTTATTATATTAAATTATTATTTATGTTATCACAATATTTATACTATGTCAAGTTAATTTTTTTGTTCACTTATCTACTTTCGCTTGACACTTGAAGTTCTGAGCATGACTGCAATAATAACTACCGATACTACATAAGCAATAATTTCTAAGTTAGAAATTATTTCACCACCTATTATAAAATTTATAATACATATTTTGTAATTTTAACACGGCACTATTATACTGCCAGATAATTACACAAAAAAGCGCTAATTATTAAGTATTATTTCTTTACAGTTCTATATCTATGTGATATAATTTTCTTATTATAACATCAATAAATTTAGGAGATTAATTATGAAAAAAATTATTGCAATTTTATTGACTATGTCCGTACTATTCTCTTTACTATCAGCTTGTTCACCTTCTGATAATAGCTCTTATGAATCCAGTGGACAATCTTCTGAAATCCAATCTGAAACAAGCCAAGAATCAGAGGCTGTAATAGATGCCAAATCTACTACAGAAGTCCCTCTTGATACATTGACAGTTGGTACTGGAGAAATGAATGGTGATTTCATCAGCGGTTTTGGAAATAACGCTTATGACTTGTCGATAAAAGTGTTACTAAGCGGTTATTCTGATACATATTCTATTACAAAAAATGGTGATATTGTACTCAATGAAACCATTGTGCAAAACCTTGAAATAACTACCGATGAAGACGGCAATCAAATCTATACTTTCACACTCAATGACGGTTTATTGTGGAATAATGGCGACCAAATCACCGCAAAAGACTACGTTGCCTCAATAATGTGGTACTCTTCTCCAAAATGGGCAGAAGCTGGAGCTTCTTCTAGCGGTAGCGATGCACTTATCGGCTACACCGAATATTATGAAGGCACATCAGATATTTTTAAAGGTGTTAAGCTTATTTCCGATTTACAGTTCTCCATGACAGTTGCCGCCGAAAATTTCCCATATTTTTGGGACGGAGTCAATGTCATGGTAGGCCCTATCCACTTTGATACATACTTGCCTTCATGTGAAATTATAAGCACAGAAGAAGGCACTTCGCTTAGCTTTAGCGAAGGAGATTTACTTTCAAACTGCCAAAGAATTGCAGAAACTGAACGTTTTGCCCCTACTGTCACATGCGGCCCTTACAAATTTATTTCTTACGAAAACCAAACTGTAACTCTTGAGTTAAACGAACACTTTAATGGCGATTTAGACGGAAACAAACCAAGCTTACAGTATATTGTTCAAAAAGCTGTTCCAAGCGAAACAAACGCCGAATGGGTAATTAATGGACAAGTAGACATTGTTGAAGGTATTGTTGAAGGTGAAAAAATTGAATCTGCTAAAACTTCTGACAATGTTTCTTTTAACGCTTATCCAAGGTCCGGCTTTGGCTACCTTGCCATGCTATGCGACATCGGACCTACCGCCGATGTAAATGTGCGTTGGGCTTTGGCCTCTCTTATCGACCGTACAGCCGTTGTTGAATATGTTTTAGGTGGCTATGGTAGCACTGTTGACTCTGAATACGGCGTCGGACAGTGGATGTATCAAGATATGGCGGCAGAGCTTCAAGAAGCCCTTAAACCAATCTCATTTAATATCGATACCGCAAATGACTATCTCGATTTAACTGACTGGATTTATGAATCAGATGGCTCTACCGCTTTTGACCGTACAAAGGCTAATGCAGAGGGTACATATCTTCGTCATAATGAAAGCGGCGAGGTTTTGACAATCAATCACCTTAGCAGTAATGATAACGTGCTTAGCGACATCATCGAAATTCAGTACATCGCAAACACACCACTTGCTGGAATTAAATTTAACTATTCAAGATTTGACTACAGTACTGCCAGTCAAACATTTAATGACTCATACATGACACCTGACGACGAGCGTATATATAATACTTTCAGTGCCGCCACTAACTTCTCATCTGTATTCGACAGATACTATTCTTGGCACTCAGATTTTATTGACACAAGACTTAACAAAGGCCAAATTAGTGATGCTGAGCTAGATAGCTTAATTATAGCTATGCGTGAAACTGACCCAAATGATAAAGAAGCATATCTTGAGCACTGGCTTGATTATCAAGTTCGTTGGAACGAGTTAATGCCTCAAGTTCCGCTTTATTCTAATGAATATTATGATATTTATCACAACAATGTAGATAATTATACAACAACTGCCTTTGCGGGCTATGAAAACTTAATTTGCGAAATTTCAAAGAGCGAGAAATAGGGGTGACTTTGTGTTACGGTATATATTAAAGCGAATTTTAATATTGATACCCGTAGTATTTTTGGTGTCGGTTCTTATATTTGGAATAGTAAAAATCATGCCGGGCGACCCAGTGGACTTAATGCTTTCTCCCGACATTTCTCAGGCACAGTACGAAGCTTCTTATGATGCTATGTATCAAAAACTGGGCCTTGATAAAAGTCTTCCCGAGCAGTATCTTATATGGATTACTGATATTTTCAGCGGAGAATTTGGCTATTCTAGCACCGAAAACAAGCCCGTTGCAGAGGTTATCGCAGAACCGATGAAGAATACATTTATACTTAACATAGGTGTAAATTTTCTTTATCTAGCCATTGCAATCCCCGTCGGAATAAGGTGCGCCGTTAAACGCAGCTCTCTTTTTGACAATGCATGGCAAACTTTCTCTCTCATTACATATTCTACCCCGTCGTTTTTCCTTGCAATTTTTTTAATTTATATTTTTTCGGTAGGCCTCTCGTGGCTTCCCATGGGCGGTATGCCAAGTTCTGCTACTCTTAGCGGAATGGACTTAGTAATCTCTTGGATACGAACGCTTGCTCTTCCCACTATAACACTTACTATTGTAAGTCTTGCAGGAGCTGTTAGATACATCCGAAATGCCATGATAGAGGCCTTAAATCAAGACTATATCAGAACGGCAAGGTCTAAAGGACTTAGCGAAAAAGTCATAATATATAGACACGCTTTCAAAAATGCACTCATCCCTGTTTCTTATATCATCGTCGGCACACTCTTCTCCCTTTTTGCAGGTTCAGCCTTAATTGAAAGCGTATTTCAATATAATGGAATCGGAGCACTTATAGTTGAAGCCGTTTTAAACCGTGACAATCAGCTTGTAATTACGCTTAACTTGTTTTACGCTACACTTAGCCTAGTTTCAGTATTGGTAGCCGACATAGTTTATGCGGCAGTCGACCCACGAATTAAACTAAATTGATATAAAATAACTGAAGGACACGCTTATCGTACAAAAGTAAATGTATTTATTGATTTTTGTGCGATAACTATGACGAGGATATAGACATGGATAAGCAAAGTGGTGACAAAAAAATATCTAAGCAGGTGGCAAATTCGTTTTGCTGCCTGCTTAAACGTTTTTTTAGAGGTATTAATGTCGCTTCAGGCGGTGCAAACGATCCCTCTTTACTAACTCCCAGAAAAATCATTTTAAGAAAACTTATTAAAAACAAACTTTTTATCACTGGATTATTAGTCTTTGTTTTTATTATTTCACTTTGCTTTGTCGGCTCATTTATTTTTCCTTTGAACACTGCATACACCGAACTTACACACGCAAATATCTCCCCTGGAATTAATTATCTAAGCTTTCCTAAAGAGCTTGAAAGCAAGGAGGTTGTGAAGATTTCCTCAGGGGTTTCTTTTAGTGCAGCGATCACTTCTGACGGTAGTTTTTACTTATGGGGAACCGAGCCTAATAAAAATCAAAAAAATGTTTCAGGGTATATTTTCGATGTTCCTAAAGAAGTCTATGAAAATAAAATTATAGACATTGCCTGTGGTGGAAACCATATCTTTGCCTTAGATGAAAACGGAATTTTTTACGGTTGGGGTTATAATGGAAACGGCCAACTCGACATGCCGGATAATGTGCGAAATATCTTTCTTGATTCAGATGTAAAAGTCGTGCAAATGGAGGCTAAATCGAACTGGACCGCCGTTCTTGACAGCAATGGAGAGCTTCATTTATGGGGAAGCCAGCAAGCTAAAAGCACTTTCTTAATCTCATCATCTCTTAAGGGAAATATAGTAAAGTTTTCAGGCGGTGATCTTAATATATCACTTCTTTTAAACGACGGCACTGTATCGGTAATTGGTGAGCGTGGCTCTGAAGCCTTACTTAATTTACCTATAGAGCTTACAGACGGCAGTGTAAAAATAACCGATCTTGCAATGTCAAATAAAAACGTACTTGCACTTGATGAGAACGGCAAAACATACACTTGGGGAAGCAGTCAGGACGAGCTTTTAAACAGTCCTATTGCCGATGACAAAATCTCATCGGTCCACGCCGGATACCGCAACTTTTTAGCCGTGACTGAAAATGGTGAAGTGCTTATTTGGGGTAACAATATCTATTCTCAGTTAAATACTTCAAAAACCAACAACAATACTACTCTTTTTACCGATTATTATCAGTTTTATAGCGTAGATGAAAAAGGTAAGATTTCTGCTTTTGGCAATGACGGATTCCTGTTTGGAACCGATGAATACGGAAGAGATTTATTTATAAGAATAATCCACGGAGGTAGAATTTCACTTACAGTCGGCGCTATTGCAGTTGCAATTTCTATTGTTATCGCCTTGATAGTAGGACTTAGCTCGGGATATTTTGGCGGAATTATTGACAGTATCCTCATGAGAATTACGGATGTTTTTTCCTGCATTCCCTTTTATCCCATCGCCATTACGCTTTCGTACGCCATTGGATTTAACCTAAGTGAATCACAGAAAATCTATCTTATTATGATTATTTTAGGTTTGCTAGGTTGGATGTCTCTTGCAAGACTAATAAGAGCACAGCTTCTTCTTGAACGTGAAAAAGATTTTGTACTTTCTGCTCGTGCGCTCGGTTTGAAAAACCGCACCATCATGTACAGGCATATTCTACCCAACATTTTTAACCTTGTAATCGTAAATATCACCTTGGGTTATGCCTCTTCACTTTTATCTGAAGCTGCACTTTCTTTCCTTGGATTTGGCGTGACAGAGCCGAGCCCCTCTTGGGGCAATCTCTTATCTGCGGCACAGGATATTGCCGTTATAGAATTTTATTGGTGGCGTTGGCTGATTCCCGCCTTGTTTGTCATACTCAGCGCTCTTAGTGTAAACCTTATAGGCGATGCATTAAGAGAAGCGATGGACCCTAAATCAAGCGAAAAATAGAGGTGCTTATGAACATACTAGAGATTAAAGATTTACACAGCTATTTCGAGACTAAAGAAGGTTTAATCAAGGCGGTTAACGGAGTCTCTCTATCTATTAAAAAGGGCAAAACTCTTGCGGTCATTGGTGAATCCGGCTCTGGAAAAAGTCAAACGGCAATGAGTATACTTAAGCTTTTTGAAAAAAATCAGCGTATTCATAGTGGTGAAATAATTTTTGATGGAAAAATCATTTCAAATAAAGATAATGATTACATGAGACAGATTCGTGGAAACGAAATTTCAGTAATTTTCCAAGAACCTATGACTAGCTTAAATCCTGTATTCACCATAGGTAAACAGATTTCAGAGGTGTTGATTTTACACCAAAAACTGAGCAAAAAACAGGCAATGCACACCGCCGTCGAAATGCTAAAATCGGTTAAAATTTCTAATCCTGAAACCATGGTAAAACGTTATCCACATGAGCTTTCAGGTGGAATGAGACAGCGTGTCATGATTGCAATAGCGCTAGCGTGTAAGCCAAAACTTTTGCTTGCCGACGAGCCCACCACAGCCCTTGATGTCACTATTCAGGCGCAGATACTGCGTTTAATAATCGAGCTTCAAAAAGAGAATAATACTGCCGTCATGTTTATTACCCATAATCTTGGCGTGGTAAATCAAATTGCAGACGACGTTGCCGTAATGTACTGCGGAGAAGTGGTCGAGACTGCACCTGTAGAGTATATTTTTAAGAAAATCAGCAAATACTCACATCCTTATACCACTGCACTGTTAAAAAGTTTGCCCACTAACTCAAGCCAAAACTGCACGAGACTCCCCATAATCGAAGGCAGTGTTCCACATCCATTAAATTTGCCTAAAGGCTGTAAATTTTCCCCCAGATGTAAATTCGCAACTGAATTTTGTAAAGAAAATTCACCACCACTTACCGCAGTAAGCGACACGCAGAACGTTAGGTGTTTTTATCCTGAAATAGCGAGGTGTGAAAATGGCTGACAAAAAAGTTTTGATAAAACTTGAAAATGTAAAAATGCATTTCGCACTGAAAAAAAGTTTAGAGTTCATGTCAAAAAAGGAATCTGTCAAGGCTGTAGATGGCGTTTCACTTAATATTTATGAAAATGAAACACTTGGACTTGTCGGTGAATCGGGATCTGGAAAATCAACTCTTGGCAGAGTGATTTTACAGCTTTATAACCAAAGTGAGGGCAGCGTAATTTATGGCGATACCAACCTTTCTACTCTTTCAAAAGAAAAAATGCGAAAGCTTAGAAAAGAGCTTCAAATCGTTTTTCAAGACCCATACTCCTCATTAAATCCAAGACTTACCGTAGGACAACTCATTTCAGAATCACTTATAGCACATAACTTATACAAAAAAAATGACAAAGCACTTTGGGAGTACACCTTGAAAATCATGGAAAAATGCGGCTTACAGCCCTATATGCTTCACCGATATCCACACCAGTTTTCGGGTGGACAGCGACAACGCATAGGCATTGCAAGAGCACTTGCTTTAAATCCAAAATTTGTGGTATGCGATGAAGCTATTTCAACGCTTGACGTTTCCATTCAGTCTCAGATAATCAACCTACTTCTTGATTTAAAAGAGCAAAATCATTTGACATATTTATTTATTTCACACGATTTATCTGCCATAAGATTCATATCGGATAGAATCGCCGTCATGTATCTTGGGAATATCGTTGAAATCGCAAATTCAGAAGATATTTTCAAATCTTCGTTCCATCCATATACCAGAGCACTACTTAACTCTATACCAAACACTGAGGACGAGCCAAAAAAGCAAATTGAAGTTCTCGAAGGCGATGTTCCAAGTCCTATCAATCCGCCTTCGGGCTGTAAATTTCACCCTAGATGTGAATTTGCAAGCGAAAAATGCAAAAACGAAATTCCACCTTGGGTAGAAAGTGAAAACGGACATGCCGTGGCGTGTCACCACCCTTTAAGAGAGGATTAATAATGTTTTTAAATAAATACCGTTCTAAATTACCAAAAGAGAAAAACAAAGAAGATCTTGAAAAAAGATATGATGACATAGAACTTGAAAAAGGTGATTTACCCGCAATGCTAATCGCTGCACTCATCACCTTTGGCCCCTTGATTATTGTAATTTCCTTGGTTTATCTTGTCATCGCCATGTTTTTTGGCCTATAGTGGAGGATTAAATGAAATTTAGCGATATAGCGTATAAAAGACCCGATTGTGAGCAAATAGCAAAGGAACTTTCGTATTTAATAGATGTATTTGACAAGTGTGAAAACGCCGAAGATCAGTATCAAATCTATTTAAAGTCTTATGATTTATTTACTGATTGTGACACTCAATTTGCGCTTGTGAGAATTAGAAGCCGAATAGATACTACCGATGAATTTTACAAAAAAGAATTCTCATTTTTCAATCATTCATATCCGACTTTAATGGTTTTGTACTCAGAAATCACTAAAAAGTTTTTGTCTAGCAAATATAGGCCTGAGTTAGAAGAAAAAATCGGGAAATTTCATTTTGAAGAATTTGAACTAAGTGTAAAAACTAATTCAGATTTAATTTTAGAAGACAAACGCGAAGAAAGTGATTTAGTTCAAAAATACACCGGTTTGATTTCTGGTTTAAGCACTGAATTTGAAGGCGAAAAGATGAGTCTTTCACGGCTTGCCGCTTACAAGGAAAGTCTTGATACAGATACAAGACGAAAAGCCTACTTAGCCGAAGCCGAGTGTTTTAATTCTGTAAAGGAAGAATTTGACGAAATCTTTGACAAACTTGTTAAATGCCGTGACAAACAGGCAAAAAAACTTGGTTTTAGCGATTATGCAGATTTTTCTTATACAAAAATGAACCGAATTTGTTACAACAACGATGATGTAGCAGAATTAAAAAAACAAATAACAACTTCACTTGTGCCAATGCTTAGCAGTATAAAAGAAAACAGAAGAAAAAGGCTAAATCTTGATAAACTTACCTTTTCAGATTTAAGCTTAACATTTAAAGAAGGCTCGCCAAAACTTTGTGTGCACGGGGATGAGCTGCTTCAAACTGGCAAAAAAATGTATGATAAAATCTCTAAAAAATTCGGTGATTTCATGTCACTAATGATAGAAAATGAGCTTTTTGATACAGACTCTAAAATTGGCAAGTCACCAGGCGGATTTTGCTCTTATTTAAGAAAATATAACTATCCTTTTATCTTTGCAAATTTCAACGGTACACCTACAGATGCCTATGTGATTTTCCATGAATTTGGTCATGCATATGCAAAATATTCGGCCAATAAAAAATATGGATATAATGAAAACTCAAGTTTTCCTACCGATATTTCCGAATGTCATTCTATGTCTATGGAATTTTTAACTTTCCCGTGGATTGATATGTTTTTTGGAAAAGATACTTCTAAATACAAATTATCTCAAATTGAAAATGCACTTATCTTCCTTCCTTACGCTTGTCAAGTTGATGAATTTCAGCTAAAAATATATCAAAATCCTGATTTAACCCCTAAAGAACGTGATAAACTATGGCTTGAAGTAGAAAAGACATTTCGCCCCGATATAGATTATGACAATCTTCCATTTTACAAAGACGGCTGCGCATGGCAACGTCAGCAGCATATTTTTAGGACTCCATTTTACTATATCGACTACTGTTTAGCCGAGATTGTGGCACTTCAATTTTTTATAAAATCTCTTGATAGCTATGAAAATGCCCTTCAACTGTATTTTAATTTTGTAGATCTCGCTTCTTCAAAATCATTTATAGATATTTGCCACCAATCACAAATTTTTTCTCCTTTTGACTGTAAGAATCTTGATATAGTATTTGATAAAGTTGCAAGCTGGATAAAAAAGAATCAAATCATGTAAATTTTGATATACACGGCAAATTATTTATGATATAATTCTTTTGAACAGGTGTTTATTATTTCTGAAAAGAAAGGTTTTATGAATAATTAATATGAATAAATATTTTGAAAAAATTATTGAAAATGAAATATTATTCTCTAATCTTGCCGCAAAACAATTTTCCAACACGGAAAACATCAGCAGAGAGAACCTAAAAAACGATCTCGGTGCTAGAAGTAGCGAGATCCGACGTGTCATATCCGAAACTAATAAAATCATTGACAATCATATCACACCTTATATAAAAAACCCTAGTCTTTTAAACAATGAATTAGTTGTAGAATTTGAGGAATTAGCCGAAAAATTATCAGGATATAAAGAAAATTTAGACACGGGTCTATCTTTTGAAATGAGGACCGCCATAACTGAATACGCTAAGTCCATCGGTGATGAAAATATGTTTATTAAAAATATGTTTTTTAAAGGTCTTACATTATTTTATCTAGACACCTCACTTTTCAAGCCCGAAATGTCTGAGTGCTATGAAATAATTATTTCCTACGGCGATAGATATGAAGAATTTGATAAAGCTACTCGAAATATCATTGTCCGTGCATTCGGAAACTACTATATAAGTCTTCCAAACAATGAAATTGATGAGCGCTTTAGACGATTTGATTTAGCGATTGACTTTTGGACTAATACTGCACAAAAAGTTGATCCAGATTTTCCATGGAATGCCTATTTCAACAACGTACACGATAACCTTTGCTCTTCCGTAATTTCTGCTCTTAGAATAGAAAAAATGCTCCATATGTGAAAGATGAGTATATTGAAAGATCGTATAAATCTGCATTACACTTGAATGCAGAAATTGGAAAAGGTATAGTATCCATCAGTAACGACTTTACAGGATCTCGTCTAAAAAATCTTTATTATCTTTACGTTTGCGAGTATTACAACCACTTAATTTCCGCAAAAGAATTAACTGAGTTTCTATATAATTTATATAAACAAGCAGATAACAGCTACAGCTATGACGATTTATTTAAAAAATTTCAGATAACAGCACTTTTTTTCTATTATCTTAATTTTGTAAGCGAAGAGGAATTTCCACAAATAAAACGATACCAATACACAAAAGAAATTGAAGCTGATATTAGGGAATACGTCATCAACATCCCAAATGATGTATCCAGATCGCACGTTTCATTTTTGGTTAAAAATTTTGCACTTGGTAGCAACGGTGTTTTTGATGATTTTTCTTATTTAAAAATGCTTTTGTCTCTTACCATATTTAGACATGTTCCCACCTATGTTCATTCTGTAATCGTGGGTAAGATTTCATTTGTAATAACTGAGTATCTTGCAAAATACCATCCTGAAGAATTTATCGGAATACCTGGTATTCATTCTACCGAAGATGTCGCTAATAACCTTAGCGAACTACTACTTTTTGTATGGTATTCAAGCTTGGTCCATGACATTGGAAAAATTGTTTACTCTCATGTCGTTTCTTTCTATGTGCGAAAGCTAAATGATAAAGAATTTGAGATGATTAAACAGCACCCAATATCTGCTGAAGGCTTTATAAGGCAATCTCCAAGTTTTTCTGACAACTTAGAGGTATCTGAAATACTCAAGCCATTGGGATATTTTGATCTTGAAGATAACCCTGAACTTTTCTCATATTTTTGCGATATAGCCTATGGTCATCACAAAAGTTATGACGGAAAATTTGGTTACCCTCAGACATTCGACAACCTCAGCTCACCTGTTAAGGCAATCATAGATATTGTAACTGTAGCCGATTCAATAGATGCCGCAACTGACAGTGTAGGCAGAAGCTATGCAAATGAAAAAACTCTTGAAGATATGAGAGAAGATTTGCTTTCTCAAATAGGAGACCGATATTCTCCCACTATAGTAAAACTTATCTTTGAAAATCAAGATTTGTATAACGCTATAAACAAGATAATAAAAATAGACAGATTCGACACCTACTATTCATGTTTTACAACAAGTGACTTTTCTTCAACCATGCGGCCTCCTAACAAGCAGCTCGATTAAATATTTAATAAAATGCCATGACAATGTAATTTTTACACTGTCATGGCATTTTTAATTTTTTAAATTCGATTTTAACAAATATAATTGTAACTACAAACGCAAGTACATCTGCTATAGGTCCTGATATCAATATTCCGTCTATTCCAAAGAATAAAGGTAAGGTCACTATTAATGGTATCAGTATAAAAACCTGCTTACTAAAAGCTACCGCAGCACTTTTAAACGGCTTTCCTATAGCGGTCAAAAAGTTTCCAGTTACAGGCTGAAATCCATTTAAAAAAGTAGCAAACATAAATATCCTTAAATACGATGTGCCAAACTCTAAATAAAGCGGGTCTGGCTTTCCAAAAATAGACATAATTTGAACAGGAAACAGCTGAAAACAAAGAAAAACTATCACGGAACATACGCTAGCAAATTTGATGCATTTTAAGTACACCGCCTTAACTTTATCATATTTCTTAGCACCGTAATTATACCCTAAAAGTGGTTGTGCCCCTTGTGCTATTCCAATCATAACAGCCATGTAAATTGAAGTAATCTTTGTTATGACACCAACACAGGCTAGTGGTATTTCCGTTCCATATGAAGAAGTACTTCCGTAAAAAACCAAGGTGTTATTAAGCACAATTTGAGTAAGCATTATAGTACATTGATTAACCGACGGTGATACTCCAAAAATAACAGTATTTTTAATAATTTTAAGCTTTGGAATAAAAATATCAACACTTATTTTAAAAGTCTTGAACTTAAAAAAGTAATTTATCATCAAAATAAACGACACAGCTTGTCCGATAACCGTAGCTAGTGCTGCACCGTGTATTCCCATATTAAATCCCATCATAAAAATTGGATTTAATATACAATTCAGTAATGCTCCTGAAATAGAACAAATCATTGCATACCTTGGAGATCCATCTGCCCTTATCAACTTCGTCGAAGCCTCTGTCGTTATAAATAAGGGAAATCCTAAGGCTATAGTCGTAAGATAGGTGTTTGCAAGAGGTAAGGTTTCGTTTGTAGCGCCAAACATAAAAATCAATTCTTTTGAAAAAATAATTGATACTGCACTTAGAATTATTCCAATAAAAGGAGCTAGAGTCAGTACAGTCCCAACATATTTTTTAGCAGAATCTATATCATTTTTACCTAAGCAAATGCTAAAATTAGCAGTCGCACCAACACCAATTAGCAGCATAACCGCTATAGAAAGTGTTACAAGTGGAAAGGTAATATTTGTGGCAGCATTGCCTTCAAGCCCTACAATATTGCCGATAAAAATTTGATCCACAATATTATAAAGTGCAGCTACAAGCCCGCTTAAAATAGCAGGAAGAGAATATTTTATTATTAAATTTTCTAATTTTTTATTTTCAATTTCATCCGCAATTTTAGCACTGTTTTTATTCATTGCACCCATTCACTTTATAAAGTTATTATTCTCTAACTGTAATTAGTTTAAAATAGAAGTTAGAATTTGTCAATTACTTAAAACAATAAATTTAAATTTACTGAGCTTAAACTGAAACATATTTTATATATTAAACCATAATTGTGTATTTATTATATAAATAGGTTTAATTCTCAAACATACTTTACATCATTGATGAGCTATGTTATCATTAATGAACAAATATGTTACTTCAAGAAACATTAAAGAAGATTAAATTTAACTATTGATGAAGCGGTGAGATTATGAAAAAATACGATATAGCAATAATAGGCGCAGGTAGTGGTGGACTCGTCGCAGCAGCGACAGCTTGTGGTATGGGTGCCTCTGTACTTTTAATTGAAAACAGAAAAATGGGCGGTGACTGCTTAAATTACGGATGCGTTCCCAGCAAAACTTTTCTAAAATCTTGTCATGTTATGAAAAATATTAAATCAGCCCATAATTACGGTGTAAGCGTCAGTGATTATGAAGTTTCACTTGAAAAAATTATGAATCGTGTTAAAAGTGTCATTGCTGAAATCGCTCCTCATGACTCTATAGAACGTTTTACAGAACTTGGAGCAGATGTTGTAATTGGGAAAAGTGAGATTATCTCACCAAACAAAGTAATGGTTAATGGTGAAGAACACGATGTTCGAAAAATAATTATCGCCACAGGCTCGACCGCATTCATTCCACCGATTAAAGGCATAGAAAACATTAAATACTACACAAATGAAAACATCTTTGATTTGACCATTTTGCCAAAAAAGATGATAATTCTAGGTGCCGGCCCAATAGGGCTAGAGCTAGGACAAGGTTTTGCACTATTAGGCAGTGAAGTACACATTGTAGACAGGTCTAAAACCTTGTTTTCTAAAGATGAACCTGAAGTTTCAAAAACCATGCTTGAATCGCTTGAAAAAGATGGAATAAAATTTCATCTAAACTGTAAAATTCTAGCTGTTAATACATGCTGCACTGAAACTATTGTGGAAATAGAAGAAAAGGGAACATCAACTGAAATTGATTGCGACACACTGTTAGTCGCACTTGGAAGAAGTCCCAATACAAAAAATCTTGGCCTTGAAAAAATCGGGGTAACTTTAAACGACAGAGGATTTATACAAGTTAATGAGAAACTGCAAACATCTGTAAAAAACATTTATGCCTGCGGAGATGTTAGAGGTAAATATTTATTTACTCATACAGCTGGATACGAGGCATCTGTCGCAGTGAAAAATGCACTTATAATGCCAATTTTCAAGACCTCTTATTCAAATGTTTCGTGGACTACTTACACCATGCCACAAGTCGCACATGTCGGAATTCTTGAAAAAGATGAAAAAAACTGCACTGTAGAGCTGTTAAAAATATCTGAAAATGACCGCTCAAAGGCGGAGGATGACAGAGTAGGGTTTGTTAAGGTGATTTTGAATAAAAAAGGCATTGTCGTAGGTGCCACTATAGTCGGCGATAAAGCTGGTGAAATGATTTCTCAGTTATCCATTATGATTACGAAAAAACTGCCTTTAAGTGCAGCGATGTCTGTAATTTATCAATACCCTATCCAAGGCGAAATTGTCAAAACCTTGGCGATAAATAACTTTAAGAAAAGTGTAAAATCTTGGCAAAAAAACTTGATTAAAAAGATAGTACACAAAGGAGGAAAATAACATGATTGACACAAGAGGAAGAAAACATGTGCAAAACGCATTTGATAATACCGCTAAATTTTTGAAGCTAATACACTTACACCCAAATGTGATTACAACACTTGCATTTATTCTTGGCATTGTTTCGTTTGGCTTCTTAAGCTTTGGATACACGATTCATGCCCTTATACTATTGTGGATTTCAGGACTTTTTGACGTATTAGATGGAACTGTCGCAAGGCTTGTTGGCAAAACCTCAAACCTTGGGGCGTATTTGGACTTGGTCTTTGACAGATTGGTCGAATGTTTCATTATTTTAGGATTTTACTTCTTCATGCCTGAATTTACTTTGAGCTATTTAATATTCTTTATTGGAATGATGTTTAATTTTACAACTTTTATGCTTGCAGGAAGTCTTTTTAAAAACACTGGAAATAAAAGTATGCACTACGACGTAGGCATCGTCGAGCGCACCGAAAGTTTTGTATTTTTTAGTGCTATGATGATTTTCCCTCTTTATGTGCCGATTATTTTAAACGTATTTAATGCGCTCATGATTTTAACAGGCATAATTAGAATGTCAAAGATTATTAAGTTTAGCAGTAAAAATTAACTGCTACAGATTCTTATTATTAGAAAGGATTTGTGATAACAATGAAAAGAAAAACAATTATAAAGCTTGCAATTTTAGCCTTAGCAATCGCTTTAATAATCATATTTAGAGATTACTTAAATGTCGATGCATTTTTAAGTTTAATGGAAAGCATAAGGTCAAATCCATTTGCACCTGTCGTTTTCGTATTAATTTACAGCGTTTCTGTCACACTTATTGTCCCCGCTGTTGCACTTACCTTGTTGTCCGTTCCGCTCTTTGGCTTTTGGGGAGGTTTACTTCTTACTATTATTGGCTCTAATATAGGCTGTCATCTCTCTTATTTCATAGGAAAATCACTTGGAGAAGAAACGATAAATAAGTTTATAAAGTCAGGCTCTTTCATAGAAAAGGCAAAAAAATCAGCGACAAAAAATGGATTTGTCTTTATGATGTATGCTAGGCTAATCCCACTTTTCCCATTTGCCGCAGTCAATTATCTATCTGCAATCATCGGAATAAAGTATAAAGATTACGCTCTTGCCACTCTTATTGGAATGTTACCTGGAAGTGTAGTATATATTTATTTAGCCTATACAGCAACGAACATAAGCGAAAATCCTCTTGGAATTATCGTATCCATCGCTATTTTAGTGGTCTTTACACTGGTACTCACCTTAGTTAAAAAACGTACGGATAAAAAAGAACAAGCGGAAGAAAAAACAAGCGCTATTCCGACAGAAAAAGCCTAGCTGGCTACATCAAAAAATAAATTTACATATAAAAAAGAAGCTGTTCAAAATTTTTACAGCTTCTTTCTATTTCACTTTATTTCTTAATTACTTTAAAAATCTGAATCAAAACTGTCGGACTTACCGATAGTAAAACTATCTCTAGAAGCTGTAATCCCGAGAGTGGTGACACCATAAACAACCCGCTTAAAACAGGAATAAACAACACGGCTAAAAGCAGCAGCACACCGCCTAAAAACGCTAGTAACGAGTATGGATTTGACATCAATCCAAGCTTAAATATCGACTCTTTTCCTCTACAGTTAAATCCGTGGAACAAACGTGATAGTGTTAGCGTAGAAAACGCCATCGTCGAGGCTGTACCGGCATCTACTTCATAACCTAAATAAAACGCTATCATTGTCGCTAAGGCTATTAAAAAGCCTTGTACCCCTATGCTAAGTGCAAAATCCTTGTTTAATATCGGCTCTTTTGGATCACGAGGTTTTTGGTTCAAAATTCCACGTCTTACAGGCTCCATGCCTATTGCAATGGCTGGAAGTGAATCGGTTAATAGATTGATAAACAGTAGGTGAACAGGCTGAAATGGTACTGGTAAGGCTAAAAGCGAAGCGTATAAAACGCAGATTATACCCGCAGTGTTTCCGGAAAGTAAAAATTTAATCGAATTTTTAATATTAGTGTATACACTTCTTCCATTCACTACAGCTCCAACTATAGTTGCAAAGTTGTCATCGGCTAAAATCATTGAGGCGGCATCTTTGCTAACTTCTGTTCCCGTAATTCCCATTGCAACACCTATGTCAGCAGCTTTTAAGGCAGGTGCATCATTTACTCCATCACCAGTCATTGAGACAATGTTCCCTCTTCTTTGCCATGCCTTGACAATCCTTATTTTGTGTTCTGGCGAAACTCTTGCATAAACCGAAACTGTCGGTAAAACCTTGTCAAGCTCTTCATCGTCCATTTTTTGAAGCTCTATCCCCTCAAGAGCTATGTCACCCTCTGTAAAAATTCCTATTTCACGGGCTATGGCGGTGGCGGTTACCTTGTGATCACCCGTTATCATAATTGTGCGTATTCCGCCTATTTTAGCGTCTGCCACGGCTTTCATAGACTCAGGACGTGGCGGGTCTACCATTGCCACAAGTCCTACAAAGGTGTATTCATTTTCGTCTTCAAGACTTAGGTCACGGACTACATCAATTTCACGTTTAGCAAAGGCAAGAACACGAAGCCCATTTGATGATAAATCGTTATTTATCTTTACGATTTCAGCCTTTCTCTCCATCGTCATAGACAATGTGCCGTTGTCAGTTAAAATATTTACCGACCTATCCAAAAGAACATCTATCGCACCTTTGGTAAGTATTGTCGGAACTCCATCAATGTCGTGAAGCGTGCTCATCAATTTTCTGTCTGAGTCAAAGGCCAGCTCACTTAAACGTGGGTGAAAGCTGCGGTACTGAACCTCGTCTATAAAAAGCGAATCACCTATTTCTATTAATGCAATTTCCGTTGGATCTCCTATTGCCGTTCCGTTTTCTTCATCCGTGGTGGCATCGCTTACGAGAAGACCAATTTTTAAAAGTTGGTGCTCTGGAAATTTTGCTAAATCTAGTTTTTCGGGAGTTGTTAACTCACCACCTGCATAAATTTTTTTAATTGTCATTTTATTTTGGGTAAGCGTGCCTGTTTTATCTGAACAAATGACGGAAACAGCTCCCAAACTTTCTGTCGCCTTTAAGTCTTTCATTATGGCATTTTGTTTTGCCATTTTTTGGGTCCCAACTGCAAGCACAATGGTCACTATGGATGAAAGCGCCTCAGGTATTGCCGCTACGGCCAAGGCTACAGCGAACATCATCGAATCAAGTGGAGTCATTCCCGTTCTAAAGACCGAAAGAAGAAACACTATAACCGATATGCCGATAACGAGTACCGCAAGCTTTGCACTGAAACTGTCAAGACTCTTTTGAAGCGGAGTTTTTCGCTGTCCTGTCTCGTTCATCAAGGTTGCAATTTTGCCAAGTTCGGTGTTCATCCCCGTATCGGTGACTACGACTGTCGCCCTACCGTAAGTTACAAATGAACCTGAAAACACCATGTTTTTGCGATCACCAAGTGCTACTTCATCGCCTTCTATTAGCGTCGATATCTTCTCTACACTCTCAGATTCACCAGTTAATGAACTCTCATTTATTTTTAGCGAAAAATTTTCGATAATTCGTCCATCCGCAACCACCATGTCGCCCGCCTCTAATAAAATAATGTCACCTGGAACAATGTCTATGGAGCTTACTTCCATTCTTATGCCGTTTCTAAGCACTTTAGCAGACGGCGACGACATAGCCTTTAAACTTGCAAGCGATTTTTCAGCGTTTAGATACTGGACTGTTCCTAGAACTGCATTTAAAATGAGCACGGATATGATTACAACAGTACTCTCCACATGCCCTGAAAACATAGATATTACTGCGGCGACGACTAGAATTATTACCAATAAATCCTTAAACTGCTCTAAGAAAACTGTAATTATACTTTTCTTTTTTCCTTCACTAAGCTGATTTGGTCCAAATTTTTCGCTTCTTTGCTTTACTTGCACATCTGTAAGCCCCGTCAAAGAACTTTCTCTTAAAGAAATTACTTCGTCTGCACTTTTATTGTAATAATTTGAAGACATCTTGTATTCCTACTCTCATTTAATTAAATTTTGTACTTTTAATTATTTTACTATAAGAATAATAAAATAACAATAATAAAATCAAAACCCTCTACCATTTAAACCAATTTTCTTATCCATATTATATGCTAAATAAATAACCACACTGCTTACTTTAAAATTATAATAACTTTATCTTAATTATAAATATTCTATTCATATACTTTCTGCTTTTTATCTTTCCCTTTTTTCCTTTAAAACTAAAGTTTTTATGTAATTTTTAGGAAGAACTTTGGTAAATTAAACTTAAAATCTTTGAACTAATTCAATTTAGTCTAATACCAAACAAAAACAAGCTGCTCAAAGAACAGCTTGCCTCTCATTTTTTTATTTATTCTATTGTGCTTTAAACTTATCTGAATTATCTAATTTGGATAAAGCGCATTTTCCAACAAATTCATTACTTCCTTTGCATCAATCAAAAACTCTTTTTTCTTTCTACCGTCTTTATAAATAAAAAACATTCCAAACTTATCCTTCCAGTCGTAAAGTTCAATTTGCTTTATTTGCCTATCTTTATTTTCCTCTTTAAAAGAGGGTGTCATTTTAACAAATCCGCAAACATCACCGCTTTTCGGTAAATAATGTCTGCATTTTTGCACAAAATCATCTTTTACGCTAATTAAAACAGGAATTTCACTTATCCCACCCTTGATATGTCTATCTTCTGAATTAATTACTCTAAAATTTTTAACCGCAATATAATCAGCAAGTGGAATCAGTACCGCATTTTGCTTTGTTTTTTCTATAGTCATGTATTTTAGCCTCCTTGCTTGAAATAGTGAGAATATTCTTTTTTACCCGCTGAAAATCTCCATAGATCATCTGGTTTATGTATGCAAGTCCAATGTGAATTATCTATATATTTAAACAGCTCATCAGAATATGGAAGAATTTTTTTATAGTCTTTCATAAACTCTTCTTTCAAGTTTTCAAGCTCTAAAAGCACCGATTTTTCATCAATTCTTGTAAACTCTTTGTTCTGAATAACCATCTCACCTGCAATCATCACATTTTTTATGTTGCTCCCATTTTCGCAGTAAACAATATGATTTTTAACATTATTCAAAGGAGTAAAGGCATAGGAATTTAAATCAAACATCAGTAAATCTGCTTTTTTATCAATTTCAACGCTGCCAATTTCATTCTCTCTCATTACGCTTCTTGCTCCACCTTTTGTTGCCATGTTTATAATCTCGGATGATGTCGGCCATTTTTCATAATTCGGTTGTGTTACTTTATGAAGCAAGGCAGTGGTCTTCATCACTTCAAGCATGTTTTGACTATCATTACTGCTAGATCCGTCTGTTCCAAGACAGATTTTCACTCCCTTTTCTAACATTTTTGCATATGGCATAATGCCGCTTCCAAGTTTTAAATTGCTGACTGTATTATGTGCAATATTCGCACCCGTTTGGGCCACTATCTCTATGTCTTCATCGTCAAGCCATATTCCGTGTGCAATAGTCGTTCTCTTTGATAAAATGCCAAGATCCTTGCAGTGGCCTATAATTGTTTTTCCATAATAGTCAAAACCGCTTTCTCTTTGCATTCTTGTTTCACAAATATGTGTATGATATGGCAAGTCATATTTTTCGGCAAGTTCATATACTTTCACATTAAACTTATCATCACACCTTTGAGGCGCTATCGGAGATAGACTGACTTTAAAATTGCCCACACCATCCCATTCTTTAATAATTTTCTCGGCTTCTTTTAACTTTTCTTCATCTGATCCTGGGTTTAAAAACTTACCCTTAAGCTCTTTTGGCATATTTTCTCTTAAATACGGAATTCTATCTAAGAAATTTTTATTAAGGGTAGATGTAGACACATTTGCCCTCATTCCTATATCTTCATATGCCTTAAAAATAATTCTATGTGTATCGGCAGTCGTATCAGGATGACCCGAAACATCGTCTTGACAGCTTGTAATTCCTGACCTGATTTGCTCTATAGCATCGGCCTGAGTCCTTAAATACACCAGTCTATCTTTTAAATTCCCGTAATCACCAAGAGGAGGATATGAATAAAGCATCCAAAGCTCTAAAGGCATGTTGTCATAAAGACCTTTGAACATGTATTCATCGGAATGCAAATGAGCATTAACAAAACCAGGAGTTATTAGCAAATCCGAACAGTCAATTACTTTTTCGTTAGACAATGGAGTTATATTTTTTTCAATTTTCTTTATAGTATCGTTTTCAATAAGAATATCTGTGTTTTTTAAAATTTCATCACTTGAATTTAAAGTTAGAATACTTGCATTTTTTAGTATTGTTCTTTTCATTGTTTTTTCCTCTATCATATCGTTTCAGGTGTCGAACGAGTTTCTCCACCATTTGTTTGAATTATCGTGCCGCTAAGGTACTTTGCGCCTTTTTCTGCCAAAAATCCGATAAGATATGCTACATCTTCGGCTTTTCCGACTCTTTTTAACGGAATATCCTTTTCATATATTCTTTTTATCTCTTCTATACTCACCCCTAAATCGTCTGCGTCTGCTTGTAATTGACTTGTATTAATCACTCCAGGTGCTACCGTACAAACCGAAATTCCAAAGGGTGAAAGCTCTTTTGCTAAATATTTACCGATTCCTATCATAGAAGCTTTTGTCGCAGAATATGCACTCGCATTTTTCCATCCACCTGTGCCAAACATAGATGAGATCAGAATAATCGTTCCACTTTTTTGTGTCTTCATTATTTCTATTACCAAGGCTAAGATATCAAGGTGTCCTTTTAAATTTATGTTTATATGCTTATCAAATTCACCTTTTTGAAGCTTTTCAAACTCAGTCATTTTCATAAACGCCGCATTAGCCACAAAAACATCAATTCTACCGTGCTTTTCCATGATTTTTGAAATAATTTTTATATTTGATTCTTCCTTAGAAATATCCCCGATACAAGAAAGTGAATCAGTTTCTTGTATTGCTGTTTTAACATTTTCAGTTAAATTTATATCGTTTATACAAGTTTCATATCCATAACTTTTCATCTCTTTAATAATCGCAAGACCTATTCCTTGACCTGAACCTGTAACGAGTGAAACTTTTTTACCTTCAAATTTCTCACACACATCGAAATCAAAACTCGGACTTAATATTTGGGCAGTCATATACGCTCTTTCATCACTGAAAAAAGCTATCATCGATGCAGCTTGCTGTAAATCTTTTTGCTTTAATTTAATACAATTACATATGCCGTTTAATTCGGCAATCTCACAAGCAAAACTTTTGAGCAATCCCTTGATAAAATACATTACAGATTCAAAAATATAATCCTCGCAAATCGGAAGCAAGACCAGAACCGAGCTCCAGCTATTATTTTTTATGCCATCGCTTATTTCTTTAAAGAAATAATATATTTTATCAATATATACTTCTCTCATTTTTTCAAAATCCTGTACAAGCTTCTCACTTACTAAGTCTAGCACAAAAAAAACATTGTTTTTGTCAAGCATATCTATTGTAGATATGCTGCACTTATAATTTTTTAACAGTGGGCAAAGTTCATCTGCAAAAGCTATGTTTTCTGTAATTATGCAAGCTCTTTTCATTCTAGTGCCTCTATGTAACTACTATTAATTGCCATATCGATTTGCTCTTTAGTCGGAACTTCTTCAACTAAATCTTGTGATACTAAAAATTCGGCTGCACCTGTAATGAGTTCATTCATTTTTTCATTATTATTTGCAAACAAATCCTTGTTATACTCTACATCAGTCATATCAAGTCCGCTCATAAATCCTTCTAATTCTTCGGTAGATATTCCTGATTTTTCACTGATAATGCTTAACACTTCAGAAGGGTTTTCCTCGTATTTTTCTTGAACAGCATACCATGCATTGACTAAACCTTGAACCGCTTGTGGATTGTCTTCAGATAGAGATTTTTTAACCATTAATATATCTGAAAGCTCGCCCGGAACATCTGCTGAGTCAAATATAATTGCCCCTCCGCTTTCACTTGCCGCTTTGCTCATTTGTGGCTCAAAAATTGATGCCGCATCAATAGAACCACCTACTAAAGATGCTGTAGCATCTCCTTCGGACATGTTAATAATATTCACATCGGTTTCACTTAAACCTTCTTTTTTCATCGCCGAAAGCAAAATCATGTGATTCATAGACCCAATATTCGTCGCAACTGTTTTGCCATTTAAATCCGCAATAGAGCCTATGCCAGTATTTGCTACGATTCCGTCCATGCCAGCAGAATAGTCTGTCATCGCAACTATTTCTAAGTCAAGTCCGCCAAGTATCGGCGCGACTACTTCGGTAATTCCAACTATAGAAGCATCTACATTTCCAGATTGAAGTGCTGTTATAACATCTGCATACTGTGCAAATTCAACTAATTCAACTTCGATATTTTGCTCCTCATATAGTCCTAATTCGTCGATAGCATACTGAAAATACGGAGACATTAAAGGGTAAACTGCTAATTTAATTGTAGTCATTTCAGATTCAGATGAGGAATCTGTTTGTGATGATGTTTGTAATTCTGACGATGATGCCGAGCACGCAGTTAATGTAACCGAAAGTGCAAACAGCACCAATGTTAAAAATGTCGTAAAATTTTTATATTTTTTCATAGTAATCATCCTTTTCAGTGTAATATAGAATTAATATATCTTCTTAGTTTAATGAATTCTGATGTATCTTTTAAATCAAGATCTCTTTCTTCGGGTAAATTAACATCAATTATTTCCCGAATTTCACCTGGAGCGGCGGACATAACGTATATCTTAGTGCCAAGAAAAACCGCTTCTTCAATATCATGAGTGATAAAGACAACTGTAGTTCTTTCCTTTTGCCATATGTCTCTCATCATTAGCTGCATTTGAGATTTTGTGAATAAATCGAGTGCGCCAAACGGTTCATCCATTAAAAGTACCTTTGGTTTATTTGCAAGCGCCCTTGCAATGGCGACCCTTTGCTTCATTCCTCCAGATAACTCTTTAGGTAGGCTTTTTCGAAATTTAGTAAGGCCTATGGTTTCAAGGTATCTATCGGCAATTTCTTGCTGCTCTGACTTTGGCATTTTTTTAAGCTTTGTGCCAAATTTGATATTCTCTTCTACATTCATCCACGGAAATAATGTGTAAGTTTGAAACACCATTCCTCTATCAGCGCCAGGCCCGATTATCTCTTCATTATCAATTATCAGTTTTCCATAACTTGGAAAATCAAGACCTGCAAACATTCTTAGCAGTGTAGATTTTCCACAGCCTGATGGACCGACCAAACACACAAATTCGTTTTCGTCTATAGCGACATCGACATCTTTAATGGCTGTAACCTCGTTTTTTTTGCCCTGATTATATATTTCCGTAATATTTTGTGCCATCAATTTATGTGATAATTTATCCATTTGAAACACCTTCTTCCCACGGGAACAATTTTTTAATCACTATTCCGAATACTATATCTGTTATAAGTCCAAGTAGCCCTATAACTATAATTCCAACAAAAATCTGCTCTGTTTTTAAGAATCTTTGAGCTTTTAAAATGCTGTACCCAAGGCCTGTATTGGCAGCAACCAGTTCGGCGACAACTAAGTAAGTCCATGCCCATCCGAGCATCATTCTTAGCGTTTGCATCATAGACGGTGCCATGGCGGGAATTAGTACTTTAAACAGTGTAGTTTTATTGTTTGCTCCAAGCGTATAACCTGCTGATAACAAGTCATCTGAAACAGAGTTTGAATCATCGATAACCATAAGAACCAACTGAAAAAATGTTCCTATAAATACTATCATAATTTTTGAAAACTCTCCTATGCCCATCCACACCATCAATAGCGGTACAAATGCGGGCACAGGCATGTATCTTATAAACTGACAAAGCGGCGCAAATACTGCCGATATACCTCTGAAACACGAGCACAAAATACCTATCGGCACACCTAAAACCGCCGCCAACAAAAAGCCCATAGAAATTCTGTAAATGCTGATACTTGTATCTACCATTAAACTGCCGTCGCCTAAAATTTCGAAGAATTTATTGATTACGCTTAGTGGGTCTGGCAGAAACAATGTATTAACCATTTCAAGATTACTTGTTATCGACCAAGCAAGTGCAATAACACCAA
This sequence comes from uncultured Eubacteriales bacterium, assembly GCA_964369415.1. Lineage (GTDB taxonomy): Bacteria > Bacillota > Clostridia > Oscillospirales > Acutalibacteraceae > SIG603. The sequence goes on from CAYJFP010000003.1 coordinate 159,475, forward strand.
AAGCTACCACCGAAATCAGCATATATCTTGTATGTTTCATTTTTCTTCTTATCAAAACTCTCGTTTGCATATTTATGACCATATCATACCGCCATGAAACTTTATTTTACACGGCAATTTACCTTTCTCTGATTATTCTTTTAATAAGTCTTCAATAATTCTTGAATCTATCATATTGTCTATCATCTCTTCTGTTAATTCTTCATCAATAAGTTCACCACTGAACAAAAACTCACCTACATCTTTCATAAGTACGTTTAAGTGTTTTACATCGTCTTCACCATCTGTAAATTTCACTTCATTATCTTCTAAGGATAGAAGCTGAATTTTTGACATCAACTCTTCAAATTCTTCTACTGTTAAATCTCCTTTAGAGGCTGCAGATTCGGCAAATTTTGTGCTGTCGTCTTGATATTCTTCGACACCTTCATACCATGTTTTTAAAATTGCCTTTGCATTATCATACTGTGCGTCTAAAACATCTGCATGAATTAAGAATATATCGACAATTAAATCAGGATCTTCCACTGTAGAATAGATTATGCTACCCGCTTCTGCCGCTGTGCTTAACTGTGGCTCCCATGTACTCACAGCATCGAGTGATCCACCTTGCATAGCAGCTGCTGCATCCCCTGCACTCATGTTTATAAGCTCGATATCAGCTTCAGTTAGGCCTACATTTTCAAGTGCTCTTTGTAGCATTAAATGGTCCACTGTACCTATTTCTGTCGCTACTTTCTTACCCTCTAAATCGGCAACACTCTCGATTCCATCTACAGCGGCAATTCCATCTAGCCCGTAGGATAAATCAAACGCACCGATTATTTTAACGTCTATCCCATTGACAATAGGGGCTACTCCTTCTGGAGCTGCATAGCAAATCATGTCTACATTGTTTGTATTAAATGCTGTAATTGCATCTGAATAAACTGGAAAATACTGAAACTCTACATTTGCACCGTTTTCATCGTAATATCCCATTTCATCAAAAGTTTGCATTAAATATAGTGTCGGCATATCAAAAACTCCGACCACAATCGCTTCTTGTGAAACCGACGAAGACTCTGAACTTCCTGATGGAGTGGATGACTCTGAAGATGCTGTGCTTGCGCATGCTGATAAATTTCCTATCATTAGTGCTCCTGCTAATAATACTGTTAATAATTTTTTTAGTTTCATAATAATTCCTCTTTCTTTTATTTTTTAGATAAATACTGCTCCGCCGTTTGGGCTTAAAAATTGTCCGCAATAAAAATTTCCATACTCTGATGCAAGTAAAATTGCTGTACCCGATATTTCACTTACTGTTCCTAATCTTTTTAGCGGAATGTCTTTTTCTTTTTCAATCCACTCATCGCTCATATCCATGGTTATCATGTCGGTTTCTATAGGTCCTGGCGCAATGGTGTTGACTAAAATCTTAGGTGCAAGTTCTAGTGCAAGTGACCTTGTCATAGAATTCACCGCACCCTTTGCCGCTGTATATGGTACAAAGTTTGCCCTTCCTTTTATAGAAAGCTCTGATGAAATATTTATAATTTTGCAAACTTCTTTCTGATTAAATAATGAAACTAAATGTTTAACTGAAAGGAACACTCCTTTTACATCTACATTCATTATTTCATCCCACTCATCGCCTGTAATTTCAGTGACTGGTTTTTCATTTCCAACCAATCCAGCATTGTTTACTAGCACATTTATAGTGCCAAATTTTTCTAAAATAAATGATTTTAGCTTAATAACTTCATCTTCATCACTTGCATTGCATTTAAAACAATGTGCCTTAACACCAAACCCTTTAATTTCATTTACTGTTTCTATAGCCTTTTCTTCTCGACTTAAATATGTAATAATTATATTTGCACCCTCTTTTGCATAGCTTAATGCAATATCTCTTCCTATTCCTCTTGAAGCACCTGTAACCACACAGTTCATGCCCTTTAGTAAATCACCCATAATCCACCCCTTTTAAAGTAAAAACAGACCGTTTTACAATTTTTTCCTCTTACTTCATTGTAAAACAGTCTGCTGACTTTATTTTTATTTAATTTTTTGAGTTATTTTTTTAACTTGATATAATCGTAATCACTGAAGTAACTTCAATGTCAATACACTTTCATTTTTTTATGAATTTCAAACATTACTTATAATTTTTAACTTGTTTTTTTGACTAAATTGCAGATAAAAATTTGACCTTTCATATTTTTTATGCTATTATGTAAAACAAACGTTAGAGCTACTCCAACCATAGAAAGGGATAATATGCCAAATAAAGAAAATATGTATAGTATTAAAGAGTTTTCAACCATCACCAATATTTCTACAGATACTTTAAGGTATTATGATAAAATCGGCTTATTTCGTCCCTCTCACAGAGACGAGGAAACCGGATATAGGTATTACACTTTAAATGAATTTGAACAAATCGGAGTAATTCAAACCCTCCAGCAGCTCGGCCTTACCTTAAAAGAAATTAAAGAGTTTGAATCAAACAAAACTTTTTTTAATTCTTATAACTTGCTAAAAAAACAGCATGAGCAAATCACAAATAAAATTACCGATTTGTTGGCTGTAAAGGTTTATATCGATGAAAAAATAGAGGTTATGGATTCAATAATTAAAAACAGTTCGGTTCATCAAATTTCTATTAAGGAATACCCTGAGCGAATTGGTTACGCTTCTAATTTTAACTGCAAAAACTATAGAGAGATAAAAATTGAATCTGCTAGAATAATCGAAACCTACTCTAAAAGCCTCTTTATCAGCTCTTCATATGCCATTCATATACCAAAAGAAGAACTTGAAAACGGTTTATTTAAAAACAATTTTTATTGCTTGATTTTAGATATAGAAAAGCCTTTAGACACAAAATTTAAAAAAGTTATTTATCCAAAAGGGAAATATCTTACGCTTCAGTATTCAGGAACATCCTTTGAACGAGAAAAAACACTTGAATCTCTTCTTAAATATATTAAAGATAACAATTTAAAAATTGTCGGTGATGCCGCTCAGTTGTGTATAGTAGATGAAAACTTGACAAATTTAGATTTTGAGAAAGTAAATGAAATACAGATACCTGTTGAGTAGCCGTCACAATTTTTATTTTGTTGCTGTTTTTCAGCCTTTCTAGAAATTCACTCTCACATCATTATTCAAAATTGCATATTTCTTTTAAATCTATTCATTAACTTACCTTAAATTATACTTTTATTGCAATTAATAGATAGGCGTGATATTATTTTATAAATCTCTTTTGCTTACCTCTTTAACAAACATCTTAATCCGCTTTTATTAGTCTTGGGGTATAGAATTAGTTTTTGAATATTATATGTTGGAGATTAAACATGAAAAATAGTTTTCAGCCTCTTTCGGATAGTGATTGCACTACATTGATTTTAGGCTCACTTCCCGGCGAATTGTCTCTTGAAAAACAGCAGTATTACGCCCACCCTCGCAACGCCTTTTGGAAAATTATGTCTGATGTTTTTAACGAGGAGTTATCTGATAATTACAATACACGGTGTGATATGTTACTGAAAAATAAAATTGCTCTGTGGGATGTTGTCCACTCAGCCGAGCGTGAGGGTTCACTCGATAACAATATTAAAAATGTTACTGTTAATGATTTTGGTAGCTTTTTCACCACTCATTCAAAGATAAGCAAAATTATTTTAAACGGCGGCAAAGCAAGTTCTTTGTTTAAAAAGCATTGCAAAAATATAGATATACTATCTTTCTCACTGCCTTCTACCAGTCCCGCTAATGCCCAAATGAGTTATTCTGAAAAGTTAAATGTTTGGAAAAAATTTATTTTAAATTAATTTCTCCAAATACTACTCTTATTATAAAAATGATTTAAAAACATATTTTTAATAAAGTAAAACTGCCGAAAGCCATGATAGAAAAAATCATGGCTCTTATTTTTACGATTTCTATGTTTGCTTCACCTATAATGACAAGTAATTTATGGTATTGCATTTTGGTATTTGATAGGATGTGAATGTTGTGTAGTTTTATAAATTTTTATTCCATAATTTATATCTCGTAAAATTTTACTTCGACGTCTCCTTCGACTACCAT